>CAZEWM010000033.1:0-10911 GCA_964516045.1 uncultured Gammaproteobacteria bacterium | reverse complement strand
ACGATCGTGACTTTTTAGATTCAGTCTGCGATCAGATTCTGCATCTTGAGCAAAATAAAGCGACGCTCTATTCCGGTAACTACACGGCATTCGAACGTATTCGTACCGAGCGTTTAGCTAACCAACAAGCCACCTTTGAAAAACAACAACGTGAAGTGGCGCACATGCGCTCCTTTGTTGAACGCTTTCGTGCAAAAGCAACCAAAGCTAAACAAGCACAAAGTCGTTTAAAGGCGCTAGAGCGTATGGAGCTGATTGCACCAGCACATGTTGATTCACCTTTTGCTTTTAGCTTTAAACCGCCTAAGAAAAACCCACATCCTTTATTACAACTACACGACAGTGCGGTTAGCTATGGCGACAAAGCCATCTTCAGTAAAGCAAATAGCATCTTAGGGCCCGGTGATCGAATTGGTCTGCTAGGCCCTAACGGTGCGGGTAAGTCGACCTTTATTAAATTACTCGCGGGCGAGCTCAGTACGCAGACTGGCGAGCGTATTGAAGCGAAAGACCTTCAGCTAGGCTATTTTGCACAGCATCAACTTGAGCAGCTGCATCCACAACACACACCGGTAGAACACCTTCAGCAACTTGATCCACAGATTGGTGAGCAAGATGCACGTGATTATCTGGGTGGTTTTGGTTTTATTGGCGACAAGGCATTAGAGAAGGTTGAGCCCTTTTCGGGTGGCGAGAAGTCTCGCTTGGCATTGGCCTTAGTCGTATATCAACGTCCCAATCTTTTATTACTCGACGAACCAACCAACCATCTTGATCTTGATATGCGCCAAGCCCTCGCAACCGCGTTGCAGAGCTTTGAAGGTGCGATGGTGATTGTGTCGCACGATCGCCACTTATTACGTACCTGCTGTGACCAGTTATGGTTAGTCCATGATCAGCGTGTTGATCAGTTCGCCGAAGACTTGGATAGCTATCCGCGCTGGTTAGCGAAACAGATTGCGCCAAAGTTGGATGACAAGCCCAGCAATACCGCGTCACGAAAAGACCAAAAACGTCTTGAAGCAGAACGTCGTCAAAAGCTTAGCCCACTCAAAAAGAAGATTAGCCAGGCTGAAGAACTGATGAAGTCACTCCAAGTCGAAGCCGCCGCACTTGAGCAACAACTCTCTGATAACGACCTCTATGACGCGTCACGTAAAGATGACCTTACCAAGGTGCTTACTGAAAAAGCGCGAGTGGATGCGGCACTCGAAGATACCGAGTTCGCTTGGTTTCAAGCCGAAGAGCAATTGGAAAATCTGCTACAAGAATTAGGCGATTAAGCGCTCGCCTTCTGCGGCACTTCCGCTAAAGTGCTTGCATGAGCACTCATGATAATCAGATAAGCATTTCTCGACTCACCGCGTTTTGGTACTGGCTAAAACTTGGCTTTATCAGCTTTGGGGGTCCTGCCGGTCAAATCGCGATGATGCATCAAGAGCTCGTTGAGAAACGTCGTTGGATTTCTGAGCGTCGTTTTTTACACGCTCTCAACTACACCATGGTGCTGCCCGGACCAGAGGCACAACAACTCGCCACTTATATGGGCTGGCTGATGCATGGCACACTCGGCGGTATCGTTGCCGGGACATTATTTGTCTTACCCTCTTTACTGATTCTGATCGTACTGACCTGGGCTTACTTAAGCTTTGGTCATCTCGATAGCGTTGCTGGCATCTTGTACGGCATCAAACCTGCCGTCGTGGCGATCGTGTTATTCGCTGCCTATCGCATCGGCATGAAGACCCTGCGTCATGGCTTATTAATGACGATCGCGCTAGCTGCGTTTGTTGGCTTGTTTGTGTTTCATATCAGTTTTCCCTTCATCATCATTGCCGCAGCATTGATTGGCTGGATTGGCCATCACTTTATTCCAGACGCCTTTAAAGCCTCAGGAGGTCATGGTGCTTCTGGAGCTCAACACGGCAAAGCACTGATTGATGACGATACCCCACCACCCAACTGGGCAAGATTTAGCTGGGCAAGCAGTCTGTTTAAACTGGTGATTGGCTTAATGCTCTGGATACTTGTTGAAGGTGCCTTGTACCTCAGCTTTGGCTGGCAAGGTCCGCTGACACAGATGGGCTGGTTCTTTACCAAAGCCGCGCTCGTCACCTTCGGTGGCGCTTATGCTGTTTTACCTTATGTCTACCAAGGTGGTGTCAATGAGTATCAATGGCTTAGCGCCACACAAATGATGGATGGCTTGGCTCTCGGTGAAACCACACCAGGGCCTCTGATCATGATCGTCGCTTTTATTGGCTTTGTCGGTGGTTGGACGAAAGAGCTATTTGGACCTGAAGCGCAGCTCCTGGCCGGTGCCGCTGGTGCGAGCGTTGCGACACTGTTTACCTTTTTGCCGTCATTTATCTTTATCTTAATTGGCGCGCCTTTAGTCGAGCAGTCGCGTAACGACATGAAACTCTCAGCACCGCTCACCGCGATCACAGCAGCTGTTGTGGGTGTCATTGTGAACCTTGCGACCTTCTTTGCATGGCATGTATTTTGGCCACAAGGCACTGAAGTGACCCCCTTTGCTGGCAGCTTAGATATCACAGCGATTGTGATTGCACTGATCGCTTTCTTAGCGCTATCTCGCTTTAGCCAAAGTGTGATGCGGGTGATTGGCGCAAGCGCGCTTGCGGGCTTTTTAATTCAAACCGTGCTTTAGTGCGCTGTGGCTAACAACTGCCATAAACCAAAGGCTGAAACGACCAACAAACCCATACCGAGATAACGTTTCACTTCCGCTGCGTTATGCCCAATCAGATGTTTGTGGAAACGCAAGCCGGCAAAATGGCCAATCGCTGCGGGCAGGATTAAATACAGCGCCCATTCAAATTGTAGATCGACATCAAAGATGACAAAGGCTGCCATCTTAATCAGCACGAGCAAGAACCAAATCACAAACAAGGTATCGCGATAAGCGGTTAACACCACTTCTTTGATAGCCACTGCAGCAATTAACGGCGCGCCAACCAATGAGGCGCCACTGACATAACCACCGATCACTAGCAGACCGCGATCCCACCATTTTGAGTCGCCACGGAAATCGCGTTTCAGTATCCATGCAATGGCATAGAAGGCCGTGATGGCAAAAACAAAAATCGCCATCCAACGTGCCGGCAAACTGATCAAGCCAATCACGCCGAGCAACTTCGGCAGCAACATCCAACCCATCGAGCGTTTCACAAAGCCCCAATCGATATGCTTAAGACGACCGGCTGCAGTGGTGGATGAAAAGATCAACAAGTGCCACGCAACGATCGGCAAGAAGAGCAAAGGATCATCACGGATTAAAAGCAACAAGGGCATGCTGAGTGCCGCGCCACCAAAGCCGATAGCCGTGCGAACAAAACCTGACCATACAAAAATAGCGATGATCAAAATCCATTCAGTCGTTGAAAAGTCCACACCCAGCTCCAGCAGCAATGAGCACGCATTGTGTCATGCCATCTGACACTTAGAACATTGCGAATGCCAATAAATCGGTCTAGTAGGTCGATGAAAAGCCGAACAGCTTTTGAATCTCTTCTTTCGACTTGCCACGGAAGTGCGCCATGTTGCGCTCGGGAATCATCTCAGGCTTTGGGAAGCGTTTTAGCGCTGCTGCCATCGGACCTTCACGCAGATAATGGAATACCGGGTAAGGCGCGCGATTGGTCCAGTTAGCATGATCGTCTACTTCATTGCCATCAAACACATACTGCGGATGAAAGCTTGCCAATTGAACTTCGTCGGATAAACCCGCATCTTCAATCGCTTGCTCACAGGCAGCTAAGCACTCGAGGTACTCATCGAAATCACCCAAAGCATAAGGCACAACCAGTGCCGCACTTTCGAGATGCTCACCATGATCTGAAGCGAAGTGCTGCAGGCCACCTAAGAAATCTTGATACGCCCCTTCGAATGAATCGGCTTGGCTCATTTGCATGGCAAAGTGGTTATTCAAAATCGAGGTGCGCGCAAACGGACATAAGCCCTCGCCCATCACGATCTGATTAATCCAATGCTGCATTGCTTGCATCACTTCTTGGCTCATGCGATTACCTCAACTGTGTCATTCAAGCAGAGGATACCTGAATTACGTTGGATCACGTTCTGGCCAAAGAATACTTTGTTATCGCGCTTTCTGTGTTTGGCCAAACCTTCGAGAACCGCGTGTTCTTTTTCTGCACTGTATAAATTCACACTCGGGATAACACAACGCGAACAAGGCTTCACTAGATCAAACAAAATGCCGCCGATACGAATTGTCTTCCAACTATCTTCAGCATAAGGGTCGCAATCAGCGACGACGATATTCGGACGAAAACGTTCCATCTCCACCGGTGACTCAAGCTTACTATTCAGATCTTCAAGCGAGGCTTCACTGATCAATAACAGCGGAAAGCCATCAGCAAAACTGACTTGATCGCCTTCTTGAGCATAGGTTTTATCCACCTGACGCAATGCGGTTTCTGGCATATATACGAGATGCACTGGCTGTTCTAACCACTCACTCAACACCGCATCAATCGATGTCCCAACGCCCAGCGCTTGGCATCGATCTTCCCACACAGTTACCTCGAGCAGCTTATCGGCTGATGGTGCTGACACACTGAGTTGTTGATCATTGAAGCGAAGACGTAGCTCACCCTCTTCGAGTACGGAAAAAATCTTCACCATATTGGGGAGCTGACGTTGGGTGAGAAATTGATATTGATCGCCTACGATCATCCAACGGCGATCACCAAATAAACCGCCGGCTACTAATGGCAACATCGGTTGCTGCAGCCCTCGACAAGATTTAACCGGATATTGCCAGAGAGCTGAGATGTGCATAGTTAATCGTCTTCGATATCTTGGAGTTTGAGATCTGCGCCGTAAGCGGCTGGTTTATCCGCTCGCTTCGATTGGAAACGAATGAACTGCGTGACTTTAGCTTTTGACTCAGCGTAATCGGTTGCGTGCTTCTCATCAAGCAAGCCTTCCTCAAACAAATTGATGATCGACTTATCAAAGGTGATCATGCCGTAACCTTCACCTGCCTCTACCGCTGCACGCATCTCGTCATAATCCATGCGCGCCATCAAATCTGCCATACGTGGCGTATTCACCAAGATCTCAAACGCGGCGACCTTGCCGCCATTGGTCGAAGGAATCAGTCGCTGACACACCACCGCACGTAAGTTTTGTGACAAACGTTTTGCTTCTTGCTCGATCAATTCTTTATCAAAGAAGCTCAACATACGTTCGATAGACGTAATCGCGGTGTTCGAGTGAATCGTCGAAAGACATAAGTGACCGGTATTCGCGAAGCGCAGTGCATACTCCATCGAGATCTGATCACGAATCTCGCCCATTAAAATGACATCTGGTGCTTCACGCATTGCCGCACGCATTCCGGTTTCAAAACTGTCGGTATCCATACCAATCTCGCGTTGTGCCACCAATGACTTTTTATGCGAATGTAAAAACTCAATCGGATCTTCTAACGTAATGATGTGCCCGGGAAAATTGGTGTTACGGTGATCAATCATCGCCGCCAAACTGGTCGATTTGCCTGAACCTGTTGCACCGGCGACAACAATCAAACCGTGTTTATTTTCCACTAAGTCACGTAGCACCGCTGGCAGACCTAATTTATCAACGGTTGGCACTTCACTTTTCACATGGCGCATCACAATTGCGGTGTCATGACGCTGACGAAAAGCATTGCCACGGAAACGTGCCAGGCCGCTAATACTGAACGAAAAGTCGATCTCACCCACCTGCTCATATTCAGCCATCTTCTGATCGGTCAGCATGCTTCGCAGCATCTTTTCGGTTTCGCCGAACTGCAACTTCTCATCCAGCACCTTAAAACCGAACGAGCCCTTAATAGTTGGCTTAGCCCCAGTGTGTAAAAACAGATCCGAGCCGTCATTAGTTACCATCACATTGAGGTAAGAACCGACTTTTTGTTCTGCGCTATCGAGTTCGACCTGTTCCATGAGAAATCCTGTAAAAGAAAAAGCACATCCGTGTCGGCAGGTTTCTACAAAGATGAATCTCGCTCTGGCATTATTCGGGCTGAATTAGCCCGAGGTTTTTGCCGTGTTTAACCAAGATTTTCAGATCGCTCGCTTACCTGCCGTGCAGTTTGCTGCTGGCGCAATCGATAAGCTGCCCTCTCTGCTACTGCCCTACACCGGCAACATTCTCTTAGTCACGGGCAAGGCTGCTTTTACCGACTCACCTCGCTGGCAGACCCTCACTCAGGCACTCAATGCTGCCGGCCGTACGTGGCACCATGTACGCATTAGCGATGAGCCCTCTCCCGAGCAGATCGATGCGCTGGTGAAAGAACATCATGGCCATCAGATTGGTGTAATTGCAGCGATTGGCGGTGGCAGTGTGCTTGATGCGGCCAAAGCAATTGCTGGCTTATTAACCTCAGGTGACTCGGTACTCGACTACCTAGAAGGTGTCGGTAAAGGACTCACTTATCAAGGCCCTGCACTGCCGTGGATTGCGGTACCCACGACCGCCGGTACCGGTAGCGAGGCGACCAAAAATGCGGTGCTCTCATCACGCGGCGAAGACGGTTATAAAAAATCCTTCCGCGATGAACAGCTCGTTGCACAAGTCGCCTTAATCGATCCCGAGCTGCTCGACACCTGCTCACAAGCGCAACTAGCGGCTAATGGTATGGATGCCTTTACTCAATTGCTCGAATCGTGGGTATCGCTAGGTGCTAGTCCGTTTACTGACGCTTTATCGAGTCATGCGATGGCGATCTTCCGTGATGGGTTTTGGCCGGCGTATCACAACGATGAACATGCCAGCGAAGGTCGCGCCAAGATGGCCTATGCCTCGATGATCTCCGGTATCACACTCGCGCAAGCCGGCTTAGGTTCGGTGCATGGCTTAGCCGCACCACTCGGCGCCTTCTTTCCGGCGCCACATGGTGAGGTCTGCGGCACGCTCTTAGCGGCCGCTACCAAAGCCAACATCGAGATCATGCGTCGACGGGATAATCAAAACCCAGCCTTGGTGAAATATGCCGAAGCGGGCGTGCTGCTGAGTAATCGTTATGTCTCGAGTGCCGAAGAGGCGCAAGACACGCTAATTGAAGTGCTCGAAGACTGGCAAGAGAAACTGCAGCTACCGCGCCTGTCTGCCTATGGCATGACCGAAGCGGACATTGATCGCGTGGTGAAAAATGCCCGCGGCAACAGTATGAAGACCAACCCAGTGCAGCTGACCAATGGTGAATTAGCCGCCTTACTGACAAGCCGTCTATAAGCATTACTCAGCAAGGGCGTCTTCGCTCTCACGCGTATTCAGCAGCTCGAGTACTTCATCAAGTTTGGCTTTCATCAACTCGAAGTTACGCGAAAGCAACTCTGCATTCTTATTCAGTGCCGCCACTTCAACCGCTTCACAAGCCCCGACTAACGGTGCCGCAAAGATGGTTCTCGCCAAACCTTTAAGGCTATGCCCATGAAGCTTCACATTGTCATAATCCGACGCACTGATAGATAGCTTTAGCTCGTCCAAAATTTTCTTAACGCCGTCTTCAAAGCCATCGAATATAGCTTTTTCAAAATCCGCATCTTCCATGGTCATGGCACGCACTGCAGCAAAATCAATCACCATTTTTTCTTTCTCTATCTCTATAGGGTCATGTTGCTCAGGCACAGCAACCGTTGAATCAACCATAGAGACTAAACAACGCCTCAATTGATCAATATTTAAGGGCTTTGGCAAAACAGCATCAACGCCCATGGCCAAGGCTTTATCGGTTTCTGAACCAATGATCGCCGAAGAAATCGCAATGATCGGCCCGCGATAACCTAATTCGCGTGCTTTTTGGGTTAACTCAAAGCCATTCATTTTTGGCATAAATAAATCCGTTAAGAGGCAATCGTATGTCGTATTTTTTAATCGCTCATACGCTTGAAGGCCATCTTCCACCGCATCTACAACAACGCCCTCCTTCAGCAACAACTTCTGGGTTAGCTGTCGAATTAATTGATTATCTTCAGCCAGCAAAACACGTTTTCCGATTAAATCTAAGCTACTCTCATGCTGGACTTCTAATGCATCAATTGCTTTAAAACTTACGGTCAATACAAATCGGGCGCCGCCCTCGACGCGTTCTTCAAAGACCAAATCACCACCCAGAGACTCCCGCGCAAATTCACGGCTGACATGCAATCCTAGGCCGGTGCCTTCCGCATCACTTTGACCACGCACAAACGGCTCAAACAAATTCGCCTGGTCTTCTGGTAGCACACCACGACCATTATCTTCAATCGTAATGACATAACTGCATGCCGCATCAGGCAATGGACGTGCAGCGAGCCAAAGCTCTTTGCCACAACCATGAATGACCGCGTTTTTCATCAAATTGATAATGATTTGTCGTAATAGCTGCGCATTAATGGCACAAACATCTTCCGCTTCTAGCGCAAAATCGGTATGCAAAGTGATTTCGTGGTCTGACAGGAGTCGTTCCTGCATGGCAATGGCTATTTGCAACTCCGCTAATAAGGAGGATTCAATTACCTTGCCTTGAATACGCTCGTTGGGTCGCGTAACCGCTCGCATGTCATCTAGCACACTAATGAGATGTTCTGAGGTTGATAGCAATTCATTCGCATCACAATCACCGCTTTCCAACATCATATTGAGTGCTGCAGCAGGCGTGCGTAATTCATGGCCAATAATCGCAAAGAGCTTGTCTTGCTCATTTTTTTTGGCATTTAGCTCTTCGATAGCGCGCTCTCTTTGCATTTCGAGTTCTTTTCGGTCACTGATATCACGCCATGAAACATAAAAGAGCTCTTTGCCCGCGAAGCTATCTTTGTGTGCATACACCTCTGCCCAAAATTCTTCCCCATCCAAACGTTTATGCACCCACTCATATTGCGCACTGCCATTAGCGATGACTTCATTAATTAAGCCCAACGCCTTTTCACTCGACAACTGTCCGTCCGGTTGGTATTTCGGCGAGAGCTCATCAGGCCTTTTGCCCAAAATGTCGGCTCGATCACCTCTCAGCATCAACTCAGCTGAGTTATTCAGCTCAATGATCCCACGATTCAAATCCATCACAAAGTATGCTTCTGGCGCCTGATTGATCAGCCACTCAGTCTTTTCTTTTTGCTCATTAAGCTCAACTGTCTTTTTCTTAACGAGAATTCGTGTTTGGTTAGCTTGATCAACAAGTAACAGCACCACATATTGAATGAGTACAACTATCAACATCGTCAAGGTACTGGTTGCAACCACACTTAATGGCATCTCCTCATAGAAAGCGTTTGGCCTCTGATAAAACTCGAAACGCCATACACGATTTGCTAAAGGCAACGTTTGAGTCATTGCTAATAAGTGTGGATCACGAACAATATCGTTTGCATTCAGCGAACTCGATTCACTTGAATAAATCAATTCATCGCCATCAAAAACATGCAAGGCATAGTTATTTAATAACTCTGTTGGCAACGATTTTTCAATCATCATGCCTGCGCGTACTACGCCTACAAAAAACGCATTCGAGCCAGGTAAAAAGTTATTTTCTGGCACGGCATATGGATGTGAAAAAACTGCTGGCTGAATGATGAGATAGCCTTTTTGGTTCGTTGTTTCTTGCACCAAGGTAATTGGCGAGGTTGCTTGTGCTTTCTGTTGCTTAACTGCCTCTTGCAACGTTTTTAACCGCGCCGGGTTTGATGCAATATCAAACCCAACCGCTTTAGCATTGGTTGATAGTGGCGTAATAAAAGAGACTGCCACGTAGCTGTCTCGTTCAGTTGCCTCTTGCACCTTGCCATTTTGACGTTCACGTATTGCAAAACCCTTTAATTCTGGATTCTCTTGCATAGCCTTTTCAAAAACTTTGCGGTTTTCTTTAGACACTAAAAAATTCAAGCTGAGTGCTTGCAATACTGGGTTATTAGCGTGAAAACTGTTGGTCAACGTCTTAAAATTATCAAACGTCATATTTGGTTTGATCTTCAAGGTTCCTACCATGGTCTGCAGAATATCGACATGTTGTCTATTTATTAGGGATATCTGACTAATCAGCTTATCGGTTTGCTTTCTACTGGCATTTGCAATATCGCTAACTACCGACTTATTTAAGAAGTATTGCGCTATACCAACCGTTATTAATAAGAAAACTGTCACCGGCAAAACCATAGTTAACGCCGACATACGTTGAGTTATCTTTTGATTGAACATAAGCAGCATGAGCGGGAAGAACATCAACACCCCAAAGCTGTCACCCAACCACCAATAAATCCAATTTTTAGCAGCACCCTCCGCCAAGCTGCCATCGAAGACCAAATAAGACACTGAAAGACTGGCTGAGATCAAACAAAACAGCAGCGTAAGGCCCATGAGTTTTGCAATGCTTGAAATGTCAAAGCTGCCATTGATAAAGTCTGGCGCCCAACGCTTTATAGAATATGCACCTACTAAGGCTTGCGTGACACTGGCAAACCCAATAGCAAACCCACGAAGCCAGTCAATCTGATCACCATTGAGTAAAGGCATTTGCAGGTGCAACAACATGGCGCCTAGAAAAACACCCAATCCACCTACCCAGCCATAACAAACAACAGCTGCAACAGCGACACCTGCTGCAGGGAAGACAAGCGATGCTACGCCGGGCGCCAAGGCTAGAGAAGCACCTAACTTTCCCAGCAAAAAATACGCGAGTGTGACAAAGATAATACGAGCGAGATTTTTCATTTCCTTATGACCTGAGTCCATGTAATGAAGCACAGTGCTTTCGAAAAAAATTTTACGCCTATTCTTCGGCATGTTTAAACTATTTTTAGTCAAAAAATTAACTTTCCTTAACCTATAGTTAAGGCACTGATATCAGTTACCATATCGCTAATTTAAGACTAGATACCCCTCACCATGAATTGCTGG
>CAZEWM010000032.1:0-11096 GCA_964516045.1 uncultured Gammaproteobacteria bacterium | reverse complement strand
TCCAAAACATGCTGTATTTCTAACTGGGATCTTATCCATTCCTTTTATTAACGCGTATAAAAAAACCCGCGACTAGCGCGGGCTTTCTAAGTGGTATGGCTTACACTTCACCTAGCAAGTGATAACGCGCACTACGCGGGCTACCAACACGCTCAATCAGCTTGAGCTCTTCGAGCTTCTTCAATGTCTTGTAAAACTGAGCACGTGAGAATTTCACGCTTGGACCAGACACAGCATCTACAAACTCTTCATAACGCACTTCCAACTGACGTGAAGACTTGTCTGCAGCTTCCCAGAGCAACATATAAATAGTACGATCAGATTCAGTCAGGCCAGTTAATCCTAACTCGTCAGAGGCATCCGCCAGCATCCGTACTAATCCCAAAAAGAACTTTAAATTTGTCATTTGAATTTCACCGTATTTAAGATTGGCTTTCGCACTGCAACAAGTATAGTCAAAATGACTAAAGTTCCAAGCATATCTCCTATTATAAATTTAAATGGAAATACCCAAACTCTATCAATAGACGCATACCATGCCGACATACCTAATGCGGTAATTAGCGATGTAATTAGCGCAATAAGGATCACAGCCCGAAAAAGCCGAAATGATGTGTCTTCACCAGAGGAGAAACCTTTGTTTAAAGGTCTTCCCGCCGGGAAATTTAGCAAGGCCAAACTTACCCAAAGCCCACTAGTAGCAACAATAGCGTAAACGAAAGCGGTCTCAAATGAGGTACCCAGAAAGAACCACATAGCTGCTAATTGAACAGGGAAAACGCCCCATAAAATCGATGTCCCAAGGAGCACAACAAAGATCACTTTAAGTCCATGTGGCAAGAACAGCCAATCCACAAAATGAATCTGCCCTTTGCCCAATAATGCCTCTTCAATAGGCTGCAAAACCTCAAATTGAAAAGCAAACACCGCCAACAACAAGCCGGCTAAAAAAATATGAAGGGTCATCGGTTTATGCATCTTTCACCGTAATCCAACGTGAAAGTCGAAAACGCAAAAAATATAAAGAGACAAAAATAAATAAGCCACCAAGAATATGACTCATTAGATAACGAATCGATAAAGTCGCCTCACCGGCACCTAGATTCACACTGGCATGTAGAACACCATCAATTAAACTAGCGACGACCGTCACAAATAACGCCTGGCGAACCAACGTACTGGCACAAACAGATTGCATTAATAGACCCTGTTTTAAGTCACGTCTTAGCATGTAAGCCGTTGCCATCAGTGCTAGCAATAACCCCACACCATCATGCAAAGCGTGAATTAAAGCACTTAAAGGAGAAATATCCATGAAGGTAAACTCTAATAAAGACTTACCAAGAATCACTACCGGCACACCCTTGTAGCCCATCATCAAAACAATCAATAAGCCAGCACCAAAGGGAATCGAAATTATGTTGGCTAGAGCAAAATCAGCATCTGGAAAAAGCAGAACCTGCGCAGGCTGAACAATCCAGCTCTGCAGAAAAAAAGCCATCGCTAAAACAACAAATGCGGCGAAATAAAAGCGCAAGATGGAGGTACCTAAAAAAGAATAGGCTTAATTTACCCCATTTAAGCCCCCAAGATGGTGAATCAGGATTGGGTATTTTCTATTCTTTCGATCTCAGCAATAACGGCTGTCGATAAGGTCGGGATCTTACGGTTCGCTTTCTTGCGAGATTGAATCAAAACAACCGACCCACCAGAGACTAGACGATCGAGGAAGGCGCGAAATGCATTGTAAGCTGGCTTTGGGACATCGAGATTATCAAAAATCTGTCGAACGCCATAATCTCGGTTTTCAGTCGTCACTCGATATAGCTCAAGCAATAAAGGCAGACCGTAGCCTTTGTTCACAAAAGGCAATAACACATCGGACATAAAATAGGCTTGGCTATCCTTAAGTAACAATGCCTTCTCCAAAACCTTAAAATGCGACTTGAGCAAAAAACTTGCACAAAAATTGTGCATATTAAGAATATAGCGTAGACCAAAAACCAAGAATATCCCGAAAAAAGGCGCATTAAGTCGTTAATTTTAGGCAAAAAAAAGCCTGAAACCGAAGATTTCAGGCTTTTCTATATGGTGGGTCGTGGGCGATTCGAACGCCCGACCAATTGATTAAAAGTCAACTGCTCTACCAGCTGAGCTAACGACCCAAATTGTGACCTGAATATTTCAGGAAGCGCGCATTATACCTAAGCCTCCCTCTGCCTCAAGTCTTTATTAGCGCTAGATAGCGTCCAATTTGCGCATGCTTTCCGGCAGCAGCTTGAGATCAACCAAGCCGGTGATCAAGGCCTTCATGACAGTCGCCTCATCTTCATAAACCATCTTGTAGTACTGGATCTTCATGGTAAGAGCAGAACCCAAGAAAATTGCACCAAACGTTAGAATTGAGCCCACCGCGAGTGTTGAGATACCTGTGACCGCCTGACCGATCGTGCAGCCCATTGCCAAGGTGCCACCAATACCCATAAGAATGGCTCCAATCACGTGGTTTGCGACATCAGACGCTGAATTAAACCACTCAATACGGAAGCTTCGGCTAATCAATGACCAAATAAGCGAACCTGCCACTACCCCAAAAACAGCCACAACACCAAAGGTCATCAGGCTGCCATCAAGACCACCTGCAAGATAGTTAAGCGCCTGACCCATAGGATTAATAAAGGTATATGACTGGGTTGCCAGCATCGCACCTGCCGCAGGCTTACCTGCATCAGAATCAGCCAACATGTCCCATTGGTTGTAATACTGCTGCAGGGACAACACTTCACCATCTGCATTGACGATCACATTACCCGATACAAACCAAGCCGCTAACACCGCCAAGCCAACTACGGTGCCGCCAATCATATTGTCAGCACTGCTACGAAATTCCTTTGATTTGAAGATGAAGTGCCCCATCGCTAAGAAGATCACCACACCGGCAATCAGACGCATCGCAGAAGGTTCCGATCCGCCGATCAAAGAGCCAATGTCTTGTGGCTTGAGCACATCGACAGACATTGGGTTAGTCCAACCGTAGAACAACACACTGTAGATCGTTTTATCTGATCCTGGGAATGGGTTGATCATGAAATACGCTAAAGCACCTACGATCAAAAAGACGATAATTGACTTTAAGTTACCGCCACCGATTCTTACTAAGCATTTATTACCGCAACCTGATGCGAGGGTCATACCGATACCAAACATCAACCCACCTAAAATATTCTCAGCAAGTACAATGTTGCTATTACGGTAGGGAGGAAAGCTACCACTTAAATTGAGTAAGCCAGTGTACTCAAGAATAGTGACACCAAGGATCGCCACAGCCATCGCTAAGAACCATGAGCGCATTCGTCCCGTATCACCCATATTTACAAAATCTGACACCGCACCCATGGTGCAGAAATTAGTTTTATTAACCACTGCGCCCATCACGAGAGCAATGATAAATACCGCCCACAACATGAATGATTGGGCTTCAAAGAATGTTTCAAAGCTCACACTTCTCTCCTCTGGGTTACTATTATGTTACTTAATTAGTATTGAAATTATATCAGGCACTTAAGCGCACTATGAATTGGATCACGCGTATCGCGTGGGGTCATCAAGACCTGCTTCTGCAAAACCTTGTGCGCGAAAACGACACGAATCACAGCGCCCACACGCTAATCCATTTTTATCTGCTTGATAGCATGAAACGGTGTCAGCGTAGTCAACTCCTAAGCGAACCCCTTCAGTCACAATCTTTGATTTAGTCCATTCGATGAGAGGTGCATGAACAGTAAATTTCTGTCCTTCGACGCCAGCTTTGGTCGCAAGGTTAGCGAGCTGCTCAAACGCTTCTATAAATTCAGGTCGACAATCTGGATAACCCGAGTAATCCACGGCATTCACGCCGACAAACAAATCATGCGCGCCGAGGACCTCCGCCCAACCTAACGCGAGTGAAAGAAACACGGTATTACGCGCAGGCACATAGGTGACTGGAATACCTTCACCCTCCTCTTCAGGTACCGCAATCGATTGATCGGTTAATGCCGAGCCACCAATGCCGTCCAACCCTAAGGACAAGACTTTATGCTCAATCACATCAAACTGTTTAGCCACACGCTCAGCAGCAAACAGTTCAGCACTGTGCCGTTGACCGTAAGAAAAACTCAGCGCGTAGCAATCAAAGCCTTGAGATTTAGCAATCGCCAACACAGTGGCCGAATCCAGGCCACCCGATAACAAGACTACAGCTTTAGCTGCTAACCGACTCATCACTTACCCGGCTTATCGCCCCATAGGAGCTTATGAAGCTGAAATTGAAAACGCACTGGTAGGCGGTCTGCCACGATGCGATCCGCTAGATCTGTGGGTGATAATTGCCCTTGAACCGGAGAGAACAAGACCTTACACCGCTGATCGATTGCATGCGTTTTTAACTGCTCAACGCTCCAGTCATAGTCAACTTGATCACCAATGACAAACTTCACTTCATCTTGAGCATTCAGGTGATCAAGATTACTCATCAAATTACGTGCCACCTCACCAGACGACGGTGTTTTCAGGTCCATGACTTTCATCACGCGTGGATCAACCTCTGAGACATCGATCGCCCCACTCGTTTCGAGCGAAACAATCAATCCTTTGTCGCACAGAACACGTAATAGATTAATGCAACGTTTCTGTGCCAAAGGCTCACCACCCGTCACAGTGACATGCTGCACGCCATAACTCAGCACTTCATCGACAATGGCACCAATGCTGCAATTCTCACCCCCCTTGAAGGCATAGGTGGTATCACAATAAACACAACGCAAAGGGCAGCCAGTCAGACGCACAAAGACAGTGGGCAAACCAACGGTTGAAGACTCACCTTGAAGGGATAGAAATATCTCGGTTATCCGCAGCGAATCACTCATCACGAATCGATGGGATTATTCGCCGCGCGCGATACGAAGCAAGAGTTGCTTTGCTAGACCGGTGGCTGCAGATTGAGGATATTCCTTAGTCAAACGCTCTAAGGAAACCTTAGCGGCGTCTTTATTACCCGCAACATATTCAAGTCGACCAATCTTATAGAGCGCACCAGGCACCTTAGGGCTTTGCGGGTAAGTTTGAATCACTTTGTTAAACGCAACCAATGCTTCAGCATTTTGCTGCGACACATAATGCGCTTCAGCCAACCAATACTGGGCATTGCTCGCAAGGTCTGACTCTGGATACTTCACCAAAAAATCGTTAAACGCATTAATCGCATCAGCATAGCGACGCTGAGATGGGCTAATCATCTGATAGGCGGCATCGTAAGCAGCCTTGATCGTTGCAGGATCAACCACCGCAGGGGCTACCATAGGTAACTGAGAAGGCAGCGCTGTTGCGCCCGGTAACGTTGTGACTGCCGATGCAGGTGGCATAGCCGACATGCTAGGCAGTGTTTTCACCGGTTCTTGTTGTGCAGCCACATTTTGCTGCGCAGCCGTTGGCAAGGTTGTCACAGGTGATACAGGGGTGGATGAGACTACACCACTCATGCGAGTCAGACGATCGTCAACATCTAGATACAAGTCACGTTGTTTACGCTTAACCTGTTCGAGTTCGTATTGCAGTGTCTCAATCGTCCCGCGAAGCTCACGGTTTTCTTCCTGCAAAGCATTCATCTTCAAGGTCATGTCTGAGAGCAATGACGCTCGACGTTCCAAGACCTCTAAACGCTGATCAAAACTTTGCGCACTCAAAGGTGCTGAAATGAGAAACGCCACCGCAATTGCGGTGGCGACTGAGAACTGCTTCTTCATAAATTACTTAGTACACCAATACACCACGACGGTTTTTAGACCATGCATTTGCATCGTGCCCCAAAATGTCAGGTCGCTCTTCACCAAAACTTACAACGTTCAACTGCGCAGGATTCACACCCTCGGCAGTCATATAAGCTTTGATTGCATTTGCACGACGCTCACCGAGCGCAATGTTGTATTCACGAGAACCACGCTCATCAGCGTGCCCCTCAAGGGTGATGTTGGTTGATGGATTAGAATTCAAGTGCTCAGAATGTGCACGCAATACCAACTTATCATCGAAAGAGATCTCACTACTATCGAATTCGAAATAGATTTTACGCACCGCCAAAATACTTGCTGGGTCATCTAAGCGCATAGTGCCGCTATAACCTGCACGACGTGCTCTTGCTGCAGTTGAAGCACCGCCAGCATCTGCTGCTGATCCGCCTGCTGCACCACCCACTGCTGCACCACCCACTGCTGCACCGCCGGCTGCATCACCACTACCGGTAGTAGAACAACCCGCAAACGCTAGCGAGCCTGCCGCCAAACCGATAAGTGCAATTCGAGAGAGTTTCATGGATATCTTCCTTTGTTATTGATGGAACGGAGACCATGCCGGTTCACGGACATCGCCAGCCTGTAGTACCAGTCGCTGCTCTACTCGGCCATCTGTCGAAACAGCCGCCAAGACGCCACGATTCTTATTTCTAGTTGCGTAAATTATCATGTCTCCGTTCGGAGCGAAACTCGGCGATTCGTCCAAATCACCAGTACTAAGTAGGCGGATATCCCTTGTTCTCAGGTCCATCAGGCCAATTCGGTAATCTTCGCCCACTCGGGTCACCAAGGTCAGCTGCTTACCATCTGGCGAATATGAGGCTTTGGCGTTGTATTTACCCTCAAAAGTCATGCGATATGCCTTTCCGCCATCTGCCTCAACACGGTATATCTGTGGATTACCACCACGATCTGAGGTGTACACGATGAACTTGCTATCAGGAGACCAGGCCGGCTCCGTATCAATTGCCCAGTGAGATGTCAGCTGAGTTAATTTTTTGCTTCGTACATCCATGATGTAGATATCGGGGTTACCCCCTTTGGAGAGGGTCAAGGCAATTTTTGTTCCATCGGGCGACCAGACGGGTGCTCCGTTGATGCCTTTAAAAGAGGTCAGCTTCTCGCGGGCACCGGTGTAAATTTCTTGCACATAAATGGATGAACGACCATTCTCAAAAGAAACATAAGCGATCTTTTGCCCGTCAGGTGACCAAGATGGCGACATGATCGGATCAGAAGAGGAAACAATGCTCGATGGGTTGTACCCATCCGCATCAGCAACACGTAAATGAATGGTTGGCTTACCTTTTTTATCAGCAATCGATGTGACATAAGCAATTCGCGTATCAAATGCACCCTTGTTACCTGTTAGCGTTTCATAAATCAGGTCAGCAATACGATGCGAGGTAGAGCGCAACTCATCTGCAGTTGTTTGCAAGGTGTAGCCCAAAATTTGCTCACCACGGTACACATCATATAAACGAAAGCTCACATCAAAGGCGCCAGGGGCCTTTGCATCCACTTGGCCAATAACAAGATTTTCAACATTCAGCGCACGCCAATCACGAAAATCAACCTGATTAGGCTGAACGGGGCGCGACAACATATCGGCTACAGGCAAAGGCTGGAAACGACCACTTCGGGCCAAGTCAGAGGTGACGATCTGATCCACATTTTGTGTTGGCGTACCCGTCACCGGCTGCTGAAAAGGCACAATCGCAATCGGTAACGCGCCCTCAGATCCTTGAGTTATCTCAATGGTCAAATCCGCATGAGCAGACACCATTAAAATCAGACCCAGACCTAGCGTTTGAACCCATTTAATCAACATACTTTTTCCTAAGAACTCGGCTTAAACACAAAACGGATATCACGGAATTGTGACACCAATCTTGGTGAGCTTGGCATAGGCAATGGATCTGCTTTGCTCACAGCACTTTCAACAGATCGATCGAAGCCAACGTCACCACTCGATTTGATAATACTTACCAGTAATACGGACCCATTTGCGCCCAAGCGGACCCTGACCTCACAAGATAAGTTCTGAGGCGTACCCGGTGGTCGCAACCAATTGCGATCAACCTTCTGTTGAATCGCCGCCATAATCAACTGTTTTTCTGTAAGGTCTTGCTCTGCTTGATACTGAGCTTCCAACTCAAGTTGGCGTGCTGCAGCCTCGGCCTTTTTCTTTTCAGCTTCTGCTTTCTTCCGCGCCGCTTCTTCAGCTTGACGCTTCTTTTCAGCTGCAGCCTGCTTAGCAGCCTCTTCAGCTTTACGTTGCTTTTCAGCCTCTACTTTCTTCTTTTTTTCTTCTGCTAAACGCTGTTTTTCAGCTGCTGCTTTTTTCTTCTTTTCTTCCGCTAAGCGTTTTTTCTTAGCCGCTTCTTGCTTCTTTTTTTCAGCCGCTTTTCGCTTCGCTTCTGCCTTACGCTTCTTTTCATCAGCTTTTCGCTTCGCTTCGGCTTTTTTCTTTTTTTCTTCTGCTTCTTTTTGTTTTCTTTTTTTATCTTCTGCGGCTTTGAGCTTTTTGATTTCTTTATCTAAAGCAGCTTGATCAACAACTGTCGCTTGAACCACAGGTGTTGCAGGTAACGGCTTAGCATCATCAGTCCAGTTCACACCAAAAAACATCACCAGCAATAGCAGCAGGTGAATACCAACAGCTGCGCCCAGTGCTTTTTGATTTGTTTGGATTAATTCCCACATGCGTCAACTCGGGTCTGTTAAAAGCCCCACGCTTGGCACGCCAGCTTGTTGTAATAAAACCATCAATGACACCACCTGACTGTAGATAGTGCCTTTATCACCTTTCACCAAAACAGGGGCTTTAGGGTTGTACTTAATCAGTGCCGCTGCCTTTAAAGCCGTCTCATCCGGCGTTAATGGCGTGCTTTTGTCGTCATCGTAAGTAACGTAATACTGACCATTCGCATCAACCGTAAAAACAATGGGACGCTTAGCATCTGAATCGATTGGATTCGCATCTGCTTGCGGTAATTCAACCTTCACGCCTTCGGTTAACAATGGTGCAGTAATCATGAAAATAATCAGCAAGACCAACATGACATCAATGTATGGCACCACATTGATTTCAGCCATTGGACGTCGGGACTTATGCTTTCGCGACATGATTAAGCCTTACGCGAAGAAGCGTGCGCTTGGCGCTGAAGGACATTTGAAAATTCTTCAATAAAGTCATCGTAACGATTCTCTAAACGTTCAACAGTATTAGCAAAACGGTTGTATGCCACTACCGCCGGAATCGCAGCAAATAAACCCATCGCGGTTGCGATCAGCGCTTCAGCAATACCGGGGGCGACTAAATTTAAGGTCGCCTGCTTCACATTCCCTAACGCTTGGAATGCATTCATGATGCCCCAAACCGTACCGAATAAACCCACATAAGGACTGGTTGAGCCTACCGTTGCTAAGAATGACAAATGATTCTCGAGTTTATCCAGCTCACGCCCCATGGATGCTCGCATGGCACGACGCGCACCTTCAACAATCGCCATTGGCTCAGCTTCATGCTCACGCAAACGTACGTATTCTTTAAAGCCTGCAACAAAGATGGCTGACTGACCTTCCAATGCTGGATCTTTTTCCAAGCGACGATACAACTCACCTAAATCACCACCCGACCAAAAGCGCGACTCAAAGGTTTCAGATTCTTCTTTTGCCTCTTTGAGTGTTTTGTATCGATCAAAAATGGCCGTCCAAGAAAACACTGATGCAACAAGTAACATCAACATCACAAGCTGCACTAACAAACTTGCGTTGAGAATCAGTGAGAAAAATGACATATCCGAGTGCGGCATAACGTTATCTCTAAGCGGTTTTTAATATTTCTTTAATTGATGAAGGAATTCGCGCAGGCTTCATCTCAGTTGTCACACAGGCCACCTGTACCAAACCTTCAACAAGTGGTTGATCTTCACCACGGCGAAAAATCTGTTGCGCGAACGTTATGCTCGCACCTGATAACTTGTCTACGCGGGTGATTACCGAAAGCTCATCGTTAAAACGTGCAGGCAATCGATAGTCGACCTCGGTACGACGCACAGCAAACATTACACCGGGATCTTTCATCAGCTGATCTTGCTCAAATCCAAGACTTCGTAGCCATTCGCTGCGTGCGCGTTCCATAAAACGTAAATAGTTGGCATAAAACACCACTCCACCAGCATCTGTATCTTCGTAATAGACCCTGATTGGCCATTCAAACAGTTGCGAGTTGGACAGTGTCGTCATTGTTTAGTTCTTACTCGTCGAGATCCGCGAACAAATCATCTAGATCAGTGTTGGCTTTTGCCGGCGGCTTTAAGCCACACAGTTCATATGCTGCTTTTGTTGCAACGCGACCACGTGGCGTTCGCATCAAAAAGCCTTGCTGAATCAAATAAGGCTCAACCACATCTTCAATAGTGCCACGCTCTTCACCAATGGCCGCCGCTAAGCTATCTAAGCCGACCGGGCCACCGTCAAATTTATGCACAATCGCTTCAATCAAGCGGCGATCCATCTGATCAAAGCCATGTTTATCGACGTTCAACATGCTGAGGGCTTTATCCGCAACCTCGGCATCGACATGACCGTTAGTTTTCACCTGCGCATAGTCACGAACACGACGCAGTAGACGATTAGCAATTCGTGGCGTACCGCGTGAACGACGTGCAATTTCCGCAGCACCCCCAGCATCCATATCGACACCCAGAATGGCCGCAGAGCGTTTAACGATATTAGCCAGCTCAACCTCTGAGTAGAACTCCAATCTCTGTACGATACCGAAACGATCACGCAGTGGTGATGTCAGCAGACCTGCGCGAGTGGTTGCACCAACCAACGTAAATGGCGGCAAATCAACTTTGATTGAACGCGCTGCCGGCCCTTCACCAATCATGATATCGAGTTGATAATCCTCCATCGCCGGATAGAGCACTTCTTCAACCACAGGACTTAAGCGATGAATTTCATCAATGAACAGCACATCACGTGGCTCAAGATTGGTCAGCAACGCTGCCAAGTCACCTGCCTTTTCTAGCACAGGACCTGAAGTCTGTTTTAGGTTCACATCCATCTCATTCGCGATGATGTGCGACAGGGTCGTTTTACCCAATCCCGGGGGACCAAAAATCAGCACATGATCCAAGGCTTCGCCACGGTCACGCGCTGCAGGAATAAAGATTTCCATCTGCTCACGAACTGCGGGCTGGCCGACATATTCATCGAGTGTTTTCGGACGGATCGCACGATCAATCGCCGCATCTT
>CAZEWM010000031.1:0-11291 GCA_964516045.1 uncultured Gammaproteobacteria bacterium | reverse complement strand
ATCTAGCATTACAGGTCCGTACATCAATATCTCGAGTTTGTTAGCGTTGCCGCTGAAATTTAACGTCTAATTTATCACGCATTGCATCACCAAGAACGTTGGCACTGAGCACTACAAGTGATAAGGCTATGCCTGGTGCAAGCACTGCATGAGGTGCGACTAAAAGATAACGCACACCCTCACGAATCATGTTGCCCCAAGAGGCTTGAGGTGGTTGTACGCCTAGGCCTAAAAACGAGAGGCCAGCCTCTGCAATGATGGCGCCGGCAATGCCATAGCTGACTTCAATCCAAACCGGTGCTAGTGCTAATGGAATGATATGAAGACGGATAATGCTCAAACTATCTCGCCCAAGGGCTAACGCAGAGGCAACGTGATCGCGGCTTCGGATGCTCAACACTTGGTTACGCATTAAGCGGGCATACCCTACCCACCCCATGATACTCAATGCGATGACAACATTACTTAAGCCGGGTCCGAGCATGCCGGCCAATGCGATGGCGAGCAGCAATCCTGGGAAGGCAAGAAAGATATCAATGACTCGCGATAATGCGCGATCTGTTCGACCACCGATGTAACCCGCTAAGGCGCCAATGAAAGTGCCAATTACCGCAGACAGCGTTACCGTGCTCAAAGCAACAAAAAGGGATACGCCGGCACCATCAATAAGGCGTAATACGAGTGAACGACCAAGCTCATCGTATCCGAGTAAGCCATAAAGAGAATTCAGCGAAGGCGCTGCAAATATTTGCTCCAAATTAATCTGGTTGCTGTCTAAATCGACAGTCCATGCGATTAGGGCTAAGGCAAACCATGTGAGCATGATGATGCGTGCTAAAGAGATGATCATGCTTGCGTCTCAATACGAGGATCGATCCACCCTAGCAGCACATCTGTAACTAGGTTGATCACGATATAAAGAACCGCGATCACCAAAACGACGCCCTGTATTAATGGGTAGTCACGTTGTTGAATAGCATCAATCAATAGGCTGCCGATACCCGGCCAACTAAATACCACTTCAGTGATCACTGCACCGCTGAGTAAGGCACCTAGCTGTAAACTTAGCAAGGTGAGCACGGGGATCATGGCGTTAGGTACAGCATGTCGCCAAAACACCTGAGATTCTGCCCCGCCCTTGGCGCGAGCTGTGCGCATCCAATCCTGATGCAGAATTTCTAGCAGGCTGCTGCGAAGCATGCGAACCGCAATAGCGGTCATAGAGAACCCCAGTGTGACTGCAGGCAAAATAATATGCTGCCACGTCTCATTACCTGAGATTGGTAGCCAGGCGAAATAAATAGAAAACAACAAGACCAACATAGGCCCTAGCCAAAAGTTAGGTATTGATTGTCCAAGTAAAGCGAAAACTGTTGCAGCATGATCGCCAAGTTGCTGATGCTTTCGTGCAGCATAACTACCGAGTGGTATGGCAATTGAGACCACAATGGCAAAGCTCAGTATGGCTAGTTGAAAGGTGGCGGGCAGTCTTTCTTGAATAAGATCCGTTACGGGGCGTTGCTTAAGTAGAGAATTACCCAAGTCACCTTGCATAACATTCAACACATACGAAGACCAACGTTCGACAATGGGCTTATTGAGTCCAAGACTGGCACGGAGTGCTTCTCGATCGGCTCCTGTGGCTCGCTCGCCGAGCATCACATCAACAGGATCACCCGGTACAAGCGCGGTTAGAAAAAAGACCAGTGTGATAACACCAAGCAGCACCCAAAAGCGATCGAGTAAGGCACGTATCATCAGAGAATGATTTCGACAGACGTGCCTTTTTCGACACGATCAAAAAGCTCGATGAGGTCCTTGTTGCGCATGCGAATGCAGCCATGTGACTGTGGCTTGCCCATGGGCTCAGAATCCGGCGTGCCATGGATATAGATAAAGCGTTTAAGCGTATCGACCTTTCCGCCACGGTTAACGCCGCTTTCGCACCCGGTTAACCAAAGAATACGGGTGAGTATCCAATCCCGATTAGGTGAAGATTCAGCCAGTGCGCTATCAAATAGTTCACCTGTGGGTCGGCGAGCCGTAAACACTGTGTTAATTGGGCAGTCTTTACCTATCTTTATGCGTACCTTGTGCAGCCCTAATGGAGTGCAGCCGGAGTTCTCAAGATTCCCTACTCCATTGAGTGCCGTTGAAATAGCAAAGCTTGCGGCAATCTGCTGATTTTCGATCAGGCGAAGTTCCTGTTGATTAACCGAGATAACAATCTGTGTTTGATCAGTGTTGACCAAAAGCCTGCTCCAGATACTGATAGCTGCCATGCTTATTAGGTTTTAGATCACCACGACGCGAGGCCACTATTTGGTCTTCATGCCATAAAGGCACATAGACAAGGTCGCGATGGATCTTTTCTTGGATTTTACGATAAAGCGGCAAGCTCTTCTCTAGGGGTAATTCTTCGGCTTGCTCTATGAGCTGATCGACTTCAGCTGATACATAGCGACCGCGATTGGCACCGCTCGGGGGTAAAGAGTCACTGTGATACACATAGCGGAAGACGTCGGGACTGCGAATGCCTACCCAACTCAAGCTATAAAGCTGAAAGCGCCCTGCTTTGATATCGCCAAAAAATGAACCCCACTCATAGCTTTGTATCTTGAGATGAATACCGACATCACGCAATTGCTGCTGAAATACTGCCGCAATACGAAGCCTGAAGGGATCCGTTGAGGTTTTGTATGAAAGCTCCAGTGGGTTGTCCTTGCTATAGCCTAACGTAGCGAGTAACTGTTTTGCTTTATCAGGACTGTACTCATACGCAGGCAAATCCGGATGAGCCGCCCAATGACCTGGTGCTAACAAAGTGTTTGCGAGCTTTGCATTACCTTGGAAAAGGTATTCAACAATGGCCTGACGATTGATGGCATAAGCGATCGCTTGGCGAATTTCATCTTGCTTAAGTACCGGATCAGCCATATTGAAGCCGAGGTAACTAAAGGTGGTCCCCGGTGTGTGCTTAACCTGAATATTTGGATCATCTTGTAGAAGACGATACATCTCGTGTGGTAAGTCGTTTTGCAAGATCGACGCTTCACCTTTCATTAACTTTAAAACACGCATTGTCGGATCTTTATTGACCACAAAGCGCACTTCTTCAGCTGATTTTCGATGTCGAAGAGTCACGCCGCCATCGTCCTGCGTCTTAACCCATTCAAAAGCACCTGAGCCAATAGGATGTCGAGCTAATGTTTCATCCTTACGTAGCATGTCTTTGGGTGCAACACTGATGTGAAGCTTTTCGGCAAAGCGATAATCAGGTTTGTTAAGCGAGATAGCGATCACGTGTGCATTTATTTCAACAGAAGCAATATTGCTTAAGGTTTGCGCCTGAGGCGATCGAGGGTGATTTCGAGCGACAGCAAGTGAGGCTGCAATGTCTATTAGTGAAACCTCTGCATTATTGCTAAAGCGATGCTGAGTCGAACTTAAACTCAGTGAGTAATGCTGAGCGTCATGTTGCTTGATATCCGCTAGACCCGATATCGGTCGATCATTTACGTCGAGTTCGATAATTGGTTGATAAATGAGCGCATTAATACGTTCAGATGATGCATCGCTCGCTAGAATTGGATGAAGACTGTTTGGTGCGTTACTGATGGCAAAGGTGGTGGTTTTCGCCATTGCCAGTGATGGGCAGCAGATGAGTATCAGCCAAAGATATTTAAGAATTGGCTGCTTGATTTTCACTTAACCCTTTTCCTCATCGGACCAATCTTTATAAGGGTGAGAAATAAGATGCGAATTAAAGTATTTCATATCCGTCGAGACTTCTTTGCCAAGCCATGGGTGAAGAGGCACGGGATGATCGGCAGAAGGTATTTCAATCTCGGCAACGATCAGGCCAAGATTATCGCCATGGAACTCATCAATTTCCCACGTGAGATTGCCGTCACTAATTAAATGGCGTGTTTTATCAATTACGCCCTCTTCTGCTGTTTTCTTCAGTATTTCTTCGGCATCCAGAACAGGAATAGCGTATTCAAATTCGTGTCGATGGATGCCATCAATACTTTGTTTAATATTGATATGTGCTTGATCATCGGCAATACGTACACGAATCGCTTTAATTTCACTTCGGCATAAGTAGCCTTGAGTCATTCGTGTACTTTTAGAAACGAGCTGACGCCAATCTTCATTGATCAATAGGTATTTGCGTTCAATCTCAATAGCCATCTTATTTTTTAAACAAGGCTATGGATTCAACGTGGCCGGTGTGTGGGAACATATCCATCACGCCAGCAGAAACAAGCGTATATCCCATTTCATTCACTAACACGCCGGCATCACGCGCCAGAGTACCTGGGTAACATGAAATATAAAGTAGCGTTTCAATCCCCATTTTGTTGATCAGTGGCAGGATCTCAAGCGCACCAGAGCGTGGAGGATCGATTAATGCTTTAGTGAAAGATTGACTCAACCAAGGTTGCGGCTTGAGCTCTTCATAAAGATTAGCTGCGTAAAAATCGACATTAGAGAGTTTGTTTCGTTCTGCATTTGATTTGGCTCTCTGAACAAGACCTTCGTCACCCTCAACACCAACAACGTTACCTGCTTGTGTAGCTAACGGTAGTGTGAAGTTGCCTACGCCGCAGAACAGATCTAACACAGTGTCATTCTGATTAAGGTCGAGCATGTCGAGTGCGCGATTAATCATTTTTCGGTTTATATCGGTGTTGACCTGAGTGAAGTCACCCGGCAAAAAACCAAGCTCAAGATGTTGATCTGGTAAGGCGTAATGTAAATCAGCCGGAATGCCGCTCAAAGGTACAACGGTGTCCGGTCCGCCGCGCTGTGTGTACGGAATGATGTTATGCGCTTCACCAAAAGCCTTGATTGCTGCTATGTCGGCGTCAGTAAGATCTTCAAGGATACGAAAGATAAGCACGCATTGATCATCATCCATGGCAACCTCAACTTGAGGTAGCTTGGCATTAATTGAAAGCCCTTCGACCAATTGACTCAGCTGAGGTAATAACTCACCTACACGAGGATGTAGAACAGGACATAAGCTCAGATCTGCAACAAAGCTGCTCGCGCGCTCACGAAAGCCAACCAGCACCTTGCCCTTCTTGGGAACGTTTTTAACACCTAGACGTGCTTTACGGCGATAACCCCAGACGCTGTCATTAGTTAATGGTGGCAATATCGATTGTGCTGAAACCTTGGCAATGTGCTCTAAGTTGTCCAGTAACACTTGCTGCTTAGCTTCAATCTGTTTATCAGCATCAAGATGCTGCAAGCTACATCCACCACAGATCTCATAGTGAGCGCATTTTGGTTGTACGCGATCAGGCGATGCATCAATGACTGAGGTCACTAATCCTTCGTCGTAGCTTTTTTTGCGATTGGTGTAACGGAAAGTGATTTTTTCGCCAGCTAAGGCGCCTTGTATAAAAGTAGCTTTCTCATCGATCCGAGTGACACCTTTACCATCATGGCTTAGCGATTGGATTTGAGCTTCAAAATCACCCTGCGGGAGTTTTGGCTTACGAAAACGTCGACCCATTTAACTTAGTCCTTCATGCCAAATGCACGGAATAAGCTATGTAGGGTAACTTCATCAATATGATTTGCGAGGGAGCGAACTGCTGAATGCTTCTCATCGGTGCTTAAGGTGCCGTTGAAGTGGTGTAGACGTAAAGCCAGTAGATAACTATTCACTGCATGATCAATTGAAAAGCGCGTAATCTCTGCCCAATGATCATTCAAAAACGCGTCCCACAGCGAATCGCGCGTTTGTCCACGCAAACCGGGAAGTAAGAGCTGTTTTGAGAAATCATCCAAAGACTGATCAACGTCACCTGTTAGAGCAAAGCTAAGCTGCAAGTCTTCAGGTGTAAGATCATAGGCATCAGTCCAAACTAAGCCGTGTTTTATTGCTCGATAGGTGATCAAAGGCCAGGTAAAGCTGTCTGATCCCCAGTTCATCAGATGGGTATCGAGGTTTAGGCGTTGATGGAGGGTTTCTAGAAGCTCCTTTTCACTATTTTTCTCTAAAGATTGAGTCGTTAACGACACGTCACCTTGGTTGTAATCAATGCATGTGATCGCAGCTATGCGTAATTGATACCAAGGCAGTACTTCAGAGTCACCGGTACGTTGCTTGCGCTGATGAAACAACACATTGCCAACATCCTTGTCGGAAAGGCCATCTAAGTTATGGTTGTGTCGAGCTGTCTCAATATCGGGTAAGACGCTGACTGAGAACGTACTAAAACGCATACTTCACTCAATTATTTATCGGGGAAAACGCCCGTCGACAGGTAGCGGTCACCTCGGTCACAGATAATGGCAACAATCGTGGCATTGCGAACTTCTTTATCAAGCAGCAAGGCTGCAGCAACAGCTCCACCTGAACTCACTCCGGCAAAAATGCCCTCTTCAACAGCTAATCGACGTGTCATATCTTCTGCGGTTTCTTGATCGATATCGATCTCACGGTCAACCAATGAGGCGTCAAAAATTGTTGGGAGATATTCTTCTGGCCAACGACGGATGCCTGGGATCGATGCGCCTTCGGCTGGTTGAACACCAATGATCTGCACATCGGGATTCTGCTCTTTTAAAAAACGAGCTGTGCCAGTAATAGTGCCGGTAGTTCCCATCGAGCTCACAAAATGTGTCACTTGATGATGAGTGTCTTCCCAAATCTCAGGACCTGTGCCGTGATAATGTGCTAGTGGATTATCGTCATTACCAAATTGGTTAAGCACCTTACCCTCGCCGCGTGCTTCCATCGCTAAGGCAAGATCGCGAGCACCTTCCATGCTCTCTTCTTTAGTGACCAAAATAAGCTTTGCGCCATAGGCTCGCATTGCAGCACGGCGCTCAATGCTCAGGTTGTCTGGCATGATCAAGATCATTTTGTAGCCACGTATCGCCGCTGCCATGGCTAAAGCGATACCCGTATTGCCACTGGTCGCTTCAATCAAGGTATCACCGGGTTTGATATCGCCGCGCGCTTCAGCACGCTCGATCATGGATAACGCAGGTCGGTCTTTTACAGAGCCGGCCGGGTTATTGCCTTCGAGTTTGACCAGAATGGTATTGCTAGTCTCACCGGGAATGCGCTGAAGACGCACCAGAGGTGTTTTGCCAACAAAGTCTGCAATGGTTGGATAATTCATGACCCTAGTTTACCTCAACCAGGGCTTAGATAGCCCTAGGCTTCGTATTTACTTGAACGTTGGATAAGGCGTTTCATATCGGCTACTGCCGCATGTAAACCGCTAAAAATTGCGCGAGCGACAATGGCATGTCCGATATTGAATTCAACAATGCCCTCTATCTGAGCAATGGCTTTAACGTTGTGATAATCCAGGCCATGGCCGGCATTAACCTGCAGACCAAGCTCATTCCCATAGCGTACGGCCTCTGTGATACGCAGCAGTTCTTTAGCGCGATCAGCACTGCCGTAGCCGGCATCAGCATAATGGCCGGTGTGAATTTCGATCACTGGAGCGCCGATCTCTTTGGCAGCTTCGAGCTGCTTAGCGTCTGCATCAATAAAGAGTGATACGCGAATGCCCGCTTCGGCTAGCGTGCCACAATAATCTTTTAGGTAGTCGAGTTGACCTGCGGCATTTAAACCACCTTCGGTGGTAAGTTCTTCCCGACGTTCTGGCACCAAGCAGCAATCGGCTGGTTTGACCTCTGTAGCGATTGACAGCATCTCTGGAGTTGCTGCCATTTCGAGGTTCATATGGGTCTGTAGCGCATTGTTAAAGAAGTGCACATCACGATCCTGAATATGGCGACGATCTTCACGCAAATGTAATGTGATTGAGTCGGCGCCCGCTTGCTCTGCCACCAGTGCCGCTTGAAGGGGCTCTGGATAAGGCGTGCCACGAGCTTGGCGCAAGGTGGCAACGTGGTCGATATTCACACCAAGTAGTCGCTCGTAATTCATGATGATTCCTCGTTAGCGAAATAATTCGCGGCTTTTAAGTTCGGCGCCTTGAAGATGCCAATCAATCACACGTCGCATCAATGCGCGTGCTTCTCGACGCTGCTCAAGTGAGTCAAAACAGCCCTCATCTAGTGCTAAGAGTGTCGAACCCATAACAGCTGACTGGGCTTGATCCAAGCGTGGGCCTAGTTCGATATCGTACTGATAGCGAAGATCGGACTGCAATGGCTTTCCGTCTTGATCATGCGTTAATGATAGCCCTAAGCCTAATTCATCGAGTAATAAACATTCAAAACGACGTAACACAGGCTCTAAAGCATCATTCGTGGGGTCGGCGTTGGCGAGAGCTTCAATGGATGAAGTGTAGCTTGCAAACAAGCGCTCATGAGCATCTTGGGGCTCTGTCATCTTCAAGATCAGCTCGTTGAGATACATGGCACAGTAGAGCGCTTTTCCTTTTAAAGAATGCGCTGTAGATGCGACATCGCAATGGGTTAAGGTTGGCAGCTGCCCTCTCCCTCGCCAATCAACTAACAAGGGAGTAAAGGGTTGCAACGAGCCACTGCGATTCGTTTTACCGCCGAGAGCACCTTTGGCAAGTACACCAATGCGTCCTTGGTTTGGCGTGAACAACTCAACAATCAGGCTCGATTCTTGGTAGCGACGATGATGTAAAACAAACGCGGGCTTTAAAGAGGCGACTTCGCTCAATCGGAATACCCAAGTTTCGCTAGGCTATTTTCATCAGATGACCAACTCTTTTTCACCTTAATCCAGACATCAAGGTGAATACGCGTTTCAAAAAACTGCGCCATTTGCAATCTGGCCGCACTGGCAGTTTCTTTCATCGCCTCACCTTGCTTGCCAAGCAAAATGCCGCGCTGACTTTCGCGCTCTACCCAGATGACTGCACCAATGATGAAGCGCTCAGGCTCTTCTTCAAAGGTTTCGATCTCAACGGTAATCGAATAAGGAAGTTCTTTGTGATACCGGCGAATGATTTGTTCACGTAAAAGTTCTGCAGCAAAGAAGCGAGCGGAGCGATCAGTGATCTGATCTTCTGCAAATAAATACTCGCTTGCTGGCATCATGTTGTTGACTTCGGTTTGTAGCTGCTCTGCATTGATGCCTGATTTAGCTGAGACCGGCAGAATGGCTTTGAAGTTATGACGCTGTCCCAACTCAGCCAAGAAAGGCATGAGCTTTTCTTTCGGGTTCACCGTATCAACTTTGTTTACCACTGCAATACATGGCGTGCCCGCTGCCTCTATGGCTTTTAATACTGCGGCATCTTCTTTGGTCCATACCAAAGCCTGACAAACAAAGATCGCGACATTCACGTCGAGCAGTGCGGTATGTGCCGTACGATTGAGATATCGATTCATCGCTTTCTCACCGCGTTGATGAATGCCAGGTGTGTCTATGTAAACAACCTGAACGCCGCCTTCGGTGTAGATGCCTAAGATTTGATGTCGCGTGGTCTGCGGTTTATGCGAGGTGATCGCCATCTTTTGACCTAGCAAGCGATTGAGAAGCGTCGATTTCCCCACATTTGGGCGACCTACAATCGCTGCGTAGCCAGCTTTAGTGTTTGGTGTATCTAGACTCATGCTTTTTCAGGCTCAACATTCAGCATATCGAGCATGGCTTGAGCTGCTGCTTGCTCGGCTTTGCGACGACTTGAACCCTTACCTTTTGCAACGTCAGCTTGAGATTCGATCTGGCAGATGACGTAAAAGGTTTGCTTGTGTTGATCGCCGCTGATGTCATCAACCTCGTAACTGGGCAAAGCTAAGCCCTGAGACTGTAGATATTCTTGCAGCTGCGTTTTAGCGTCTTTTTGTTTGAGCGAAGTTGATGGGTTGGCGAGTCGGTCACCTAAAAAGTGGCGTACCAAGCCTCTTGCCGACTCCATGCCGCCATCGAGATATACCGCTGCAATAATCGCCTCAATGGCATCGGCAAGAATCGAGTCTCGATTTTGACCGCCAGATTTGAGCTCGCCCGTGCCAAGAAACAGCAAATCACCTAAATTATATTCGCGGGCGATTTCAGCCAGGGTTTCACGCTTAACCAGATAAGCACGCATTCGACTCAGCTGACCTTCAGTCGCTTTCTCGTCGATCTGAAATAACTGATCTGCGACCTCAAAGCCCAGGATGGAGTCACCTAAAAACTCCAGGCGCTCATTATTTCTACTGCCCGCACTACGGTGTGTCAGTGCGTTGATGAGTAGGGATTCGTCTTGGAAGGTGTAGTTAAGTTGTCTTTGCAGACGTTCTAATTTCACTTAAGCGGTACCGATTCTTCGAAATTCAGCACAAAGCCAATGCCTGAGAAAATCTCAGGTTGAACTGTGTAGGCTAATTCTATCGAAGTTTCGCCATATCCACGCGTTAAGGTGATGTTTCGTAGATCAAAATCCTCGACTTGATTGATATCGAAGCGTTTTGCCGCCAATTTGCGGATTTCTACAATGTTGGCTGTGCGTGCCGGGGTTTCTTCCGCTATTCCCTCAATGACTTCTGTCACGATGTAATGTTGGAGATACGTCGGTACTACAGCAGTGAAAGCAACAAATAGGCCCCCGAAGAGCGCAATTGCGCCAATAAAGCCGAAAAAGCTCATGCCCTTCTGGCGATGTGTAGATCTGCTATTGTGCATGTCAATGCCGATTAAATAAAAATGATAGAAATTATCGACACTTAGCAGTTTTATTTAATGATGGTTCCAATACGAGACCAGTCAACAAATCCTGGTGCTTCTGCATCAAAGTTCAGCCAAATAAAGAAGGCCTTGCCAACAAGGTTTTCCTCAGGAACTAAGCCCCAGCAGCGGCCATCGTTACTGTCATCGCGGTTATCGCCCACCATCAAATAGTAACCATCGGGAATGACGATATCTTTGTTGCGTAGGAAGTTACATCCACCGCTATAGTCAGGCGCACGCGGGTTGACTAAAACCGAGTGTTGCACCCCTTTAAGGTCTTCTGTTCCGTGAAAATAGCCTTGAGCACGCATGCCCGAGCCAACCGCTTGATAACGCCCTACTGGCTCAATCATCACAGGCTCGCCATTAATGAACAGGTGTTTTTGTGAGTAGCTCACTTGATCACCCGGAAGACCAACTAGACGCTTGATGTAATCCATTCGAGGATTGAGCGGATAACGGAACACTACAACATCACCGCGCTCCGGTTGATTCAAATCGATGATTTTGGTCTTGGTTACAGGTAGTCGAATGCCGTAATCAAACTTGTTCACTAAGATAAAGTCGCCTACCAGCAAGGTAGGCATCATTGATCCCGAGGGGATCCGGAAAGGCTCTACGATAAATGCCCGTAGCAATAAAACGAGTAAAA
>CAZEWM010000030.1:0-11868 GCA_964516045.1 uncultured Gammaproteobacteria bacterium | reverse complement strand
AAGGGCAGGTATACGACAGTAATCGATATACCTTGTATTCGATGCTAACCACGGCAGGTGCTGAAGTGCTCGATATGGGTGTTATCAAGGATGATAAAGAGGCACTTGAGGAGGCATTTGATCGCGCGAGCAAGATGGCTGATGTGGTAATTACCTCTGGCGGTGTATCGGTAGGTGAAGCGGACTACACCAAAGAAATTCTGGAGCGCTTAGGTAAGATGGATTTTTGGAGCTTGGCGATGAAGCCGGGTCGTCCACTGACATTTGGCAAGATTGGTGATGCGCTTTTCTTTGGTCTGCCCGGGAATCCGGTGGCGGTGATGTTGACCTATATGCAATTTGTTGAGCCCGCACTGCGTTATTTTTCGTCGGGCGAGTGGCCAAAGTTATTGCTGCTCAAAGCGCGATCTGAAGCCAAGTTGAAAAAGAAGCCGGGGCGTTTTGAATATGTGCGCGGCATCTTATCGTATGACGATCAGGGCGACCTGACGGTACGTCCATCGGGCACCCAAGGCTCAGGCGTTTTAACCTCAATGAGTCGGTCAAACTGCTTGGTATTATTAAATGAAGAGCTTAATGTCGTTGAGCCGGGTGATACGGTGACCGTACAGCCATACGATGTTGTACTTTAATGCGTTGGTTGAGCGTTTTATTAAGGGCAGTTCACTTAGCCTTTGTGCTGGCGCTGGGAATCGTTCTTCATTCACCTGAATCGCTAAATTATCAATACGAAATTATTGTTGCGACTGGATTGAGTGGCGTTGCGTTGTTAGCAATGGAAATGTCGAACAAGTTGTTTTTTGCCGAATTGGCTGGCTTATCCATGATGGCTAAGTTGTGCATGATTGCCTCGATGGCCATCTGGATGGATCAAGCACTTGTTTTATATTGGTTGATTATTCTGTGGTCTGCTTTTTTTGCACATGCGCCAAGAACATTTCGACATAAGCGGTGGAAATAAAAAAGGCGAGCACGAAGATCGCCTTTTTTTTGTGATCGTGTCATTTATTTGTGAGCAACATGATCACTGGGTGAAGGGAAAAAAAGCTGTTCACCATTGATCTTGTATTCAGCGATGGCATCACGACCTTCCTGGCTTGTGATCCAGTCGATAAAAGCTTCCCCAGCAGCTTGTTTAATGTGAGTGTGCTTGCTTGGGTTAACTAAGATGATGCCGTATGGGTTAAACATGGCTGGGTCACCCGAGAAAACCACTTCGAGATGTTGTCTATTTTTAAAAGAAAGCCAAGTGCCGCGGTCAGACAGTGTGTATGCGTCCATGCCTGAAGCCATATTCAATGTAGCACCCATGCCAGAACCTGATTCGCGGTACCCCTTGGTGCTTTTAGGGTCAATATTGGCTGCAGACCAATAACGTTTTTCAGCAGAGTGTGTGCCGCTTTTGTCGCCGCGAGAAATAAACAGCGCATTGTTCTTCGCTAAGCGCTGCATCGCATCTTTGATATCTATTGATTTTTTAAGGCCGGCGGGGTCATCTTTTGGACCAATGAGTACAAAGTCGTTGTACATCACATCTCTACGATTCACACCGAAACCATCAGTTACAAATTTTTCTTCGGCTTTGCGGTTATGTACAAACAAAACATCAGCATCGCCACGTCGCCCCGTCTCGAGTGCTTGACCGGTACCTTGCGCGATAACTTTTACATCGATACCTGTCTTCTCTTTGAACTTTGGCAGTATGTAACCAAACAAACCTGAGTTTTGCGTTGATGTTGTCGAGGCCACAATGATGCTTTCGTTGGCAAAGCTAAGTGAGCAAATGAATAAAGTCGTGATAAGTGCAACTAGTCGTTGAATTCGACTCGCCATGGAAGTTCTCCTTTGAGGAATAATCTGGCCTCTTCAGATTGAGGCTCTTCGAAAAATTGTGTGCTCGGAGATTGCTCCCGAACTTGGCCATCATGCACAAAAATAATCTCTTTGGCGAGACGTAATGCTTGGCCCATGTTATGGGTTGTCATGACAATGCGCGTGCCGTCCGCATTGATCTTTTGAATAATTTGTTCTACCGCTTCTGTTGCAGTTGGATCGAGGGCAGCGGTGGGCTCATCGAGCATCAAAAGACGGGGTTTTGTGGCCCAAGCGCGTGCGAGAGCAAGTCGCTGGCGTTCGCCGCCTGATAGTAGTCGTGCACTTTCGTTAGTGCGGTGAGCCAGTCCAACCTGCTCAAGCACTTCGGAGACCCGCTGTTGCTTTTCAGCTTTGCTAAGCGGTAGTGATTTGAGACCTAAGGTGACGTTATGGCATACGCTACTGCGCAACATCATCGGATGTTGGAAGACAAACGCAATACGTTGTTCAGGCGCTTGTTCGCCACGCCAATCAATCTCGCCACTGTGATATTCGTTCAAACCCGCAAGCGTTCGCATTAAGACACTTTTGCCCGCACCATTTGGACCTAGGATGACAGAGATGCCATCGCCATCTAGGGTGAGGTTGACGCCATTGAGGATGGGGCGGTCTTTTGGCATGACGACCAAATTTTTCACGCGGATAGGAAACATTAGCCATACCTCCGCATTGCCCAGCTGCGCACACCATGGGTGCCCCAGTTAAGCGCGATTTGAATACCGATAAGGACAAGCCCTAAAGCAATCGATAAGGGGAGATCGCCTTTTGATGTTTCGAGTGCAATGGCGGTGGTCATCACACGGGTAAAGCCTTCAATGTTGCCGCCTACGATCATTACCGCGCCGACTTCTGAGATCGCGCGACCTAAGCCGGCTAGAACGGCAACGGTCAGTGAGAAACGGCAATCGTAGAGTAGGACCATCACGCTTTGACGTTTAGAGAGATGGTTAGCCTTTAACTCGAGTTCGTAGTCTTTCCAAGTGTCTTCGATAATCTGGCGAGTCAGGGCAGCGATCAAGGGAAGCACTAGAAGCGTTTGAGCAATGATCATCGCTGTCGGGCTGAAGAGCAGACCATAGTCACCAAAAGGACCTGACCGGGATAGCATGAGATAAACAAGCACACCCAATACAACTGACGGCATACCCATAAAGCTATTCACAAGAACGACGAGTGTGGTTCGGCCAGGAAACTGAGCAACCGCGAGCAGGGCGCCAAATGGCATGCCAATCAAAGAGCCAATCACTAATGCGGATAAGCTGACCTGCAATGACAAACCAACAATGCTCATGATCGCTGGGTCAAGCTGGGTCAAAAGGCTTAAAGCTTGGAGAAGGGTGTCGCCCATCAGGCTTAGATCTCTATTTAAAATCGTATCTTAACGGAAAAGCCTTGAGACCTCTTTCTGTGTATTAGTTAGATTGAGTTTCTCTAAGAGCCGAGCCTTTCTCGCCAAACACATCGTTACGCACCCAGGGACGGCAGCGTAAGTACTGATCAGGATAGTGAACCTGTCCGCCAAGCTCAGCGGCCGCATGCCATGGCCAACGTGGGTTATAGAGAAATTCGCGTGCCATCGCGATGAGATCAGCTTGTTGGTTGTTGAGTATGTCTTCAGCTTGTTGCGGTTCGGTGATCATGCCGACCGCTATGGTGGTTACGCCGGTCTCTGCTTTTACGCGTTCAGCGTAAGGCACTTGATAGCCGGGATGCACATCGACTTTAGCCGCAGGGCTGAGGCCCGAGCTAGACACATCCACCCAATCGACATGACGCCGTTTAAGCTCGTGGCAGATGGCGACTGTTTGTTCGATATCCCAACCATTATTTAAATGATCGGTGGCCGACAGGCGAACACCTAGTGGCTTAGTGCTTGGCCAGACGGCACGCACCGCATCAAACACCTCTAAAGTCAGGCGCATACGATTTTCGAGGCTACCGCCATATTGATCGGTACGTTGATTGCTCAAGGGCGAGAGGAATTGGTGTAGTAGGTAGCCATGTGCCGCATGGATCTCAAGACCATCAAAGCCGGCATCATTTGCGCGTTCGGCTGAAGCAGCAAAATCGAGTTTGATTTGTTTGATTTGTTCTGGAGTTAACTCGGTGGGAGCAGGGAGGCCTTCAGCTAACGGAATAGCTGAGGGAGCGTATTGCGTCCAGCCGCCATCATCTTTAGCGATAAATTTACGACCTGCCCAAGGCGGCATGGCGGAGCCTTTACGGCCGGCATGTGACAGTTGCAGCACCATTTTGGCGTGGCTGTGTTGGTGAGCGAACTCGACAATCCGCTTGAATTGCTCAGTTTGTGTCTCGTTATAAAGACCCAAGCAGTATGGAGTGATTCGCCCTTCAGCAGATACGCCAGTGGCTTCCATGATCACCATGCCTGCCCCTGAAATGGCCAAATTCCCAATGTGCATGAGGTGCCAGTCGTTTGGGGTGCCATCGGTTGCCGAGTATTGGCACATGGGCGCGACAACCATACGATTTTCTAATGTCGTCTCTCGTAGACTTAATGGCTGGAAGAGGCTAGGTGCTTTGTTCAGGTCAGTCATAGGATGTCGGGTATTTATACATTGCTTTTTTGTAATTATGAATTATATATTCGTTCTGGCAAGATAAGCTGAACAAGAAAAAAGACTATGCTTACACCACTTAATCAACGTCCACTCTACCTCGAAGTCGCTGAGCGCGTTCGTGAACTCATTTATCAGCGCAAGTTGAGTCCAGGCGATTGGATTGATGAGCTTGAGCTGGCAAAAACTTTAGGTATTAGCCGTACTCCCTTACGTGAAGCTTTGAAGGTTTTGCATTCTGAAAATTTAGTTGAGTTGGTTCCGCGTCGTGGTTGCCGTGTGGTTGATCTTGACGAAGACGGGCTGTTAGAACTTTTTCCTGTTATGGCGACCTTGGAAAGCTTATGTGCTGAGCTCGCTACCCAAAAGATGACCGACAGTGATCTTGGCTATCTCCAAAAGTTACATGCTCGTTTAGAGAAACACGCAGCCAACGGCAAAATTGATAGCTATTACGAAGTGAATCGTGAGATTCATTCTGCAGTACATCAACTGGCAGATAACCGTTGGTTAGAAAAGACCAGTGCGGAACTGCGAAATGTTTTGACCTTGGCTCGGCATAAGCAGCTGACCAAGGAGGGTCGTCTACAAGAATCTTTGGAAGAGCATCGCGTGATTATGGATGCCTTTGAAAAAGGTGATGCAAAGAAAGCCGGTAAAGCGATGCATGCTCATTTGTGTAATCAGGAAAAAGCACTGCGAGATTAAAAATCCATATCGCGCTCTTGGGGCGGGTCGCGATCAATAACAATGCCTCTAAGGGCAGCTCTACAACAATAACGACTCATTAGGAGAGATCGATGAAAAAACTAAAACTCGCTGTTGCTGCGTTGGCAACATCTGCAATTTTGGGCACAACTAATGCCTCTGCAGTAGATCTGAAAGCATCACACCAGTGGCCAGGTGGTAAAGGTGATATGCGTGACGAAATGGTGCAAATGATTGCTAAGCATATGGCAGATAAAAAAACGGGCGTTAATATTCGTGTCTATCCAGGCAAAAGCTTGTTCAAGCCAAAAGAGCAATGGGGTGCAATGACCAAAGGTCAGTTGGATATCACCGCATTCCCATTATCATACGCTGGTGGTAAACACCCAGAGTTCAATCTCACGTTGATGCCTGGTTTGGTGAAGAACCACGACCACGCATTGCGTCTGAACAAATCAGCATTCATGGACAAGATCAAAAAGATCATGGATGACGCTGGTGTAATGGTACTTGCAGATACCTGGTTGGCAGGCGGTTTCGTCTCAACAGGCGAATGTATTCTTGAGCCTAAAGATGTTAAAGGTATGAAGTTCCGTGCGGCGGGTAAAGCGTTTAACCAAATGCTTGCAGCGGCAGGTGCAACCATTACCTCCATGCCTTCATCTGAAATCTACTCAGGTTTACAGACTGGCGTTCTTGATGGTGCTAACACCTCATCCTCATCGTTGGTTTCATATCGTATTTACGAGCAAGTTAAATGCTTGACTGAGCCTGGTGACAATGCGTTATGGGTTATGTACGAGCCAATCTTGATGGCTAAAGCGAGCTTCGAGAAATTAACTTCTGCACAACAGAAAGAAATTTTGGCGGCGGGTAAGGCGGCTGAGCAGTACGCATCTGATCAAGCAAAACTGGAAGACGGTAAGTTGGTCGATACCTACAAGAAAGCTGGCGTAAAAGTTGTAAAGATGTCAGCTGAGCAAGCGGCCATGTGGCGTGATATTGCTAATACTTCAAGCTACGACGCTTTTGCTAAAGATGTAGCAGGCGGTCGTGAGTTGTTGGACATGGCGTTGTCAGTTCAATAAAAGCTCCTATTTGCACTCGCTCGTTTAGAGCGAGTGCATTTTCTTATCAGCAGAAGGCTGAATCATGAATTTTTTTATTAATGCGACAGCCGCCTTGTCGCGTTTTTTTGGTTATATCGCCGCTAGCTTTTTGTTTGTTGCGGTATTAGTCGTGTGTCACATGGTGTTCACGCGATTTGTTTTGAATTTACCCACCTCTTGGCAAACCGAGTTTGTTACCTATGTGTTGCTTGCCTCGACGTTTCTTGGCGCACCATGGGTTTTATTGGAGCGTGGGCATGTAAATGTTGAGCTTGTGCCACTCATGTTGGGTGATCGCGGGCGTTTTGTTCTGGCAATCATTGCGTATTCGGCAGCAACCGCCTTATGTGCTGTCATTGCTTATGAGGCGTATGTTTTTTGGCATGAAGCTTGGGTTGAGGATTGGAACTCAGACACCATCTGGGCGCCGAAGCTCTGGAAAGCTTATTTGGCTATGCCAATCGGTTTTGCGCTGATTACGTTGCAGTATCTTGCGGATCTTTTGTGTTTGATTACAGGACGCGAGACCCCGTTTGGGTTGCCGGCTGTTAACCAGGAGGCTAACTGATGGATCCAATTTTAATGGGTGTGTTAGCAGCATCGACCCTAATTCTGTTGCTCTTGATTGGTATGCCAGTTGCTTTTGCATTGGGTACAACAGCCATTGTATTTCTACTCATCGAAAACGGTCCATCCACTTTCTCTGTCGTGGCTGAGACGCTATTTGCCTCGCTTGATGAATTTGCTTTGCTATCGATCCCGATGTTCTTGGTTATGGGGTCTGCGATTGCCGCTTCTCGTGCAGGTGCTGACCTCTATGAGGCGTTAGATCGTTGGTTATATAAAGTTCCCGGTGGTTTGTTGGTGTCGAATATCAGCGCATGCGGCATCTTTGCTGCATTAACAGGATCATCACCAGCGACCTGTGCCGCCATTGGTAAGATGGGTATCCCTGAGATGCGTAAGCGTGGCTACCCAGCGAGTTTGGCAACCGGTTCGATTGCAGCGGGCGGCACCTTGGGTATATTGATTCCACCTTCAATTGTGATGATCGTTTACGGCATTACGACCGAAACATCGATCGGTCGTCTATTTGCGGCTGGTTTGATTCCAGGTCTGATGTTGGTTGGCCTGTTTATCGCTTGGTCATTGTTCTATGCGCGATGGAAGGGCTATGACTTTGGTGGTGCGGATAGACATTTTACGTTAAAGCAAAAGATTGAGACCTTGCCAAAGGTTCTACCGTTCTTGGCCATCATCGTGTTGGTCTTGTGGGCTCTATATGGCGGTGTGGCAACACCTTCAGAAGCCTCTGGTGTGGGTGCTTTGGTATGTATCTTGTTGGTGATGTTCATTTATAAGGTATGGAATGCCAAGGCTTTGTGGGACATCTTCAGTACGGCAACAAAAGAGTCGGTTATGTTGATGATGATCATCGGCATGGCGGGTTTGTTCAGCTACATGATGTCGAACCTATACATCACGCAAGGTATCGCTGAGTACATTGCGGGTTTGGATATCGCGCCTTGGTTGTTGATGATCTATATCAATATCTTCTTGTTGGTAGCAGGATTCTTCTTACCACCGGTCGCTGTTATTTTGATGACTGCGCCAACCTTGGTGCCCATTGTTATTGCAGCAGGTTTTGATCCGATTTGGTTTGGTGTCATGCTGACGCTTAACATGGAAATTGGTTTGATTACACCGCCGGTTGGCTTAAACCTGTATGTGATAAACGGTATCGTGCCGGATGTCGATTTAAAGACTGTTCTGCTCGGTGCATTACCGTTCATGTTATGTATGGTGTTCGGAATCTTCCTTTTGGTGATGTTCCCTGAGATCGCTTTGTGGTTGCCTGACTATTTGATGGGTGAGGCACTCTAAGTGTCGATGCGTAAAAAATCATGGCTTGATCGCGTGCTCAACAGCTTAGCTGATCGTGGTCGTGATCTTTTACGCACAAAGCATAAAGGCGTTGTAACCCAAATTACCGATGCGCAGCTTTGTCAGCGTTTAATTCAAGGTAAGGGTGAGGCATCGAATATCGCCTTGGCACGTGACTTCTGGTTAAGATGGACTGAGAAGTCGGATGAGGACAAGATTGATTTTCTGTACCAGATGTCAGTTGATTTTGATCCTTCTCCTGCAGCCATTAAAGCAGCTTCACAAGCTTATCGAGTGGAAGATCCGGATGCTTTGCGTCGTTTGATAGAAGCCGTAGAGCCGCCGAGACAAGAGCTTATTCGTCGCTTAAACATGGCGCCAGATGGTACGGCGCATCTCATAAAGATGCGTTCGTTCTTATTGTCAGTGCTCAAAGAGCACCCTCGTTTACGTAACGTTGATTATGATTTTAAGGCGTTATTATCGTCTTGGTTTAATCGCGGATTTCTTATTCTTAAGCGCATTGACTGGCATTCGCCCGCGGCGGTGCTTGAGAAGTTGATGCAATACGAAGCTGTCCATCCGATGAGTGGCTGGGATGATATGCGACGTCGCCTGAGTGAGGACCGTCGTTGCTACGCTTTTTTCCACCCGGCGATTCCTGATGATCCTTTGATCTTTGTTGAAGTCGCGCTGACGCAATCGGTATCGAGGTCGATTCATGAGGTGATTAATCCTGATTTGCCTGTAGATGCACTTCAGCCTGCAAATACAGCTATCTTTTATTCGATCAATAACGCACTCGATGGTCTTCGTGGGATAAGTTTCGGTAACTTTTTAATCAAGCAGGTTGTCACTGAGCTACAGCGTGAGTTTGACGGTTTAGAGACGTTTTCGACATTGTCGCCGATGCCAATGTTTAGGCGGTTTGTTGATCAGTTAACGCGTGAACCTAATGAGCAGTGGGTATCTATTAATAATCTGCTCAATGTGCGTATTGCTGAGTGTTGTCGCTTGGCGAACAAGTCGTCACTAGCTGAAGCAATGGATGCGTTGATTGAATCTAATACGCATCAGGTATTCTTGTCCGAGCTTCTTCAGGATCTTTCTTTGTTGTATCTCACACGACTCAAGCGTGGTGAGCATGCGTTAGATCCTGTGGCGCATTTTCATTTATCCAATGGTGCTGAGTTGTTCTTGGTTAATCCACTGGCAAATAAGGCAAAGCATGGCTTAAAAGAGTCTTGGGGCTGCATGGTGAACTATCGCTATGATATTGAGACCATGATCTCTAATCACGAGCATTACGTGACAGAAGGTGTGATCGCCTTAGGTACGGAGCCCCAGATGCAACTTGATCGTTTATTTGATGACTCAAGCTCATCGTCTAAGAAGGCAAGCTGAGCATGGAGCTGTTGACCTTATTAATAGCAGGTGCAATCGCTGGTACTGCTGCAGGGCTATTGGGCATCGGTGGTGGTGTGGTGATTGTGCCTGTACTCTCACTGGTATTTGTGGGTCAGCATGTTGATCCTGAATTGATTATTAAAATTGCTGTCGGAACATCCTTGGCGACCATCGTTGTTACGGCTATCTCATCAGTGTTGGCACACCATCGACATGGCAATGTGCGTTGGGATCTTTTTAAAGTGATGACTCCAACGGTGGTATTGGGATCCTTTGTGGGTTCCGTAATCGCTGACATCATGGATGCACATGCCTTAACCGTTGCTTTTATTGTGTTTCTTTATTCGGTTTCAACCCAAATGGCGTTGGGTGTCGTGCCGCCAGGTCGATCGTTGCCCTCGACTACGATATTGAGAGGTGTGTCCTCGGGTGTTGGGACGCTATCGGCGATGTTCGGTATTGGTGGCGGCGCACTGCATGTGCCGTTTTTCACTTTTTGTGGCGTGACCGTCAAAGTGGCTGTTGCGACGGCAGCAGCTATTGGCTTGCCATTGGCGGCCTCATCCACACTCGGTTTTATTGTGATGGGGTTAGATGAGGCAAACCTGCCACCCCATAGCTTGGGTTATGTGAATCTCCCGGCGTTTATTGGTGTTGTGGCTTCTAGCATTGTTTTTGCGCCACTGGGTGCCAAGCTCACGCAAGTATTGCCCGATAAATTAATCAAACGAATTTTTGCTGCCTTTTTGTTTGTTCTTGCGAGCAAGATGGCCTATGACATGGTGTTCATCTAATGACTAATGCAAATCTTTACCTAACTTTTGCCCAACAGGGCTTCAGCCATGCTGGTGATCGCATCTTTTTGCAAACACCGGATCGCGAACCTTTGTTATATGGCCAGATCGATAGGTTAACTGCGCAGTTGCAACATCGCTTAATTGGGTTGGGCGTGAAAAAAGGTGATCGAGTGATGGTGCAGGTAGGTAAGTCCTACGAAGCGCTGACCTTATACCTTGCGTGCTTACGTGCGGGTGCGATTTATATCCCGTTAAATACAGCTTACACCGCTGCCGAAGTCGATTACTTTATGGGAGATGCCACTCCACAAGTGGTGGTGTGCGACCCAAGAGGCTTTGAAGCCTTAAAGCCAGTGGCTGATAAGTTGCAGGTACCGCATTTACTCACATTGAATGAAAAAGGTGAGGGTAGCTTGCTAGATAGTGTGGCGGAGTTGCCAACGGAAGCCGATGTTGTAGCGGTAATGGCTGATGACTTGGCTGCTATTTTGTATACATCCGGTACAACTGGGCGCTCAAAAGGTGCCATGTTGAGTCATGAGAATTTACGCTCAAATGCGCAAGTCCTTCATGATTATTGGCAATGGCAAGATGGTAAAGATGTGTTGTTACATGCCTTGCCGATTTTCCATGTGCATGGGCTATTTGTTGCTCTGCACTGCGCCTTATTGGGTTCCTCGACTGTTCACTTCCTGCCAAAGTATGAAGTGAATGAAATCATGCGGTTGATTCCAGAAAGTACAGTCATGATGGGTGTGCCAACTTTCTATACACGTTTGTTAGATGAAGAGAGTTTTGATCAGTCACTCGTGAGCAATATGCGCCTGTTTATTTCCGGTTCTGCACCAATGTTGGCGGAAACGCATTATCAATTCACAGAGCGTACGGGCTTATCTATTTTAGAGCGTTACGGGATGACGGAAGCTGGAATGATTACCTCAAATCCTTATGACGGTGATCGTGTGCCCGGTACTGTTGGTTTTGCGCTCCCTGGTGTGCAGGTTCGTGTAGCGGATGATGAGGGCAATGCTCTCTCTGCTGGCGAGACGGGTGTACTCGAAGTGATTGGGCCTAATGTGTTTAAAGGCTATTGGCAGATGCCAGAGAAAACAGCCGCTGAGTTCCGCCAGGATGGTTGGTTTATCACAGGCGATCTTTCGACAATGGATAAAGAAGGGCGCGTTAGCATTGTTGGCCGTGCCAAAGATTTGATTATCTCTGGTGGATACAACATCTACCCAAAAGAGATTGAAGGCGAAATTGATCTCATCCCGGGCGTAAAAGAGTCGGCTGTGATTGGTGTGCCGCATAAAGACTTTGGTGAAGGCGTAACAGCAGTTGTTGTTGCTGATGGTTCAGCGGATATCAGTGAGTCAGTTATTGTTTCTGCGCTCGACGGTAAGCTTGCCCGTTTCAAGCAGCCTAAGCGTGTGTATATCGTTGATGAGCTGCCGCGTAATACGATGGGTAAGGTGCAGAAAGCACAACTTCGCGATCAATATCAGGATA
>CAZEWM010000029.1:0-12044 GCA_964516045.1 uncultured Gammaproteobacteria bacterium | reverse complement strand
GCTGGCGGCATGGATATCGGTCAAGCGGGAGAGCTTGCAGCGATGATACTCGGCGGCTCATTGTCCGCTGCAACCCATGCCACCAAGATGGGCACACGTGCAGTAGTGAACACCTCGCCTGAGCCTTTCTCAAACTGGACACTCTCCATTGGTGAAGACATTGCAGTAATTGGCGGCATGTGGGCAGCGCTAAACCACCCTGTGCTATTCATCATTGCTTTGATCGCGTTCATCGCTCTGATGATTTGGTTGTTACCTAAAATCTGGCGCGGCATTAAAGCGATCGCACGCAAAATCGCTAGCTGGTTTGGTCGAAAAGAACCCACAACATCATCCGAATAACGGTAGGATGTTTGAAATTCATTTTCAGACATCACCATGAGCCGTTTTATCCAAGGACTGACGACTTTCATACTCGGCGCTATAGTAATTGCCGTGCTATGGTATTCCACCCCCGAGCATGAAACCTTCCCTGAGCTAACATTCAACCTTGTTGACGGTAAGCCCATCACAAGCCAGGACCTTAAAGGTCGACCTGTGATGTTGAGCTTCTGGTCTGTCACTTGTTCAACCTGCATTGCAGACATACCCGCATTGAATCAGCTTCATGAAATTCTAGATCGACGTGGTGGCAAACTGATCGGTGTTAATTTACCCAGCGATCCACCGCCTACTGCGATTAGCATGGCGAAGAAATATGAAATCGCTTACCCAAACGCACTGGATGTGCATGGCGAGATCAATAAAGCGCTTGGCGGCATCAGCGTTACTCCAACACATATATTTATTAATCGCGAAGGTAAAATTGTGCAACGACATACTGGCGCAGTTAACCTAAACGATATCGGACTGATCATCTCAACCCTATAACAAGGCAAGACTATGTGGTTAAAAGCTTGGCATCTCATCGGCATGGTGACTTGGTTCGCCGGACTATTTTACCTTCCACGTTTATTCGTCTATCACGCCATGAGTGATGATGCGGTTTCAAACGAACGCTTCAAAATCATGGAGCGCAAATTGTTCTACGGCATCACCACACCCGGTGGCATCTTCACATTGGTGTTTGGTTTTTGGATGCTCGCCGATTACGGCTGGGCAGCCTTTGGTGGCCAGCTATGGCTAACCATTAAATTAGCACTTATGGCTTTTCTGGTGATCTACCACATCTACTGTGGCGCACTCGTTAAAGCCTTTAAAGAAGATCGCAATACAAAATCACATGTTTGGTATCGGTGGTTTAACGAAGCACCAGTGTTGGTACTGGTTGCGATAATATTACTCGCGGTTTTAAAACCGATTTAACCCCAAAGGAGAAACAATGAAAAAAATCACTCAACTTTTTGCACTCGCACTTTGTTTGCTTTTACCCTTTAGCGCAAACTCAGATAACCATGGCGGTAAAGCACATAAGCTTGTTATTCAAGTCAGCACTAACGATCCACAAACGCAAAAAATCGCACTTAACAATGCTGTTAATGCGCAAAAAGATATCGGCATGGATAACATCGATATCGAAATCGTTGCTTACGGTCCAGGCTTATCTGTGATGACCGCACAAAGCCCGGAAGCAAAACGCGTTTCAAGCTTGGCACAACAAGGCATCACTTTTAGTGCCTGTAACAACACCATGAAGAAGATGGCTAAGAAGTCTGGCAAGATGCCCATGCTTGCTGACGGCGTCGGCATCGTTCCAGCTGGCGTCATTCGCATCATGGAACTTCAAGAAAAAGGTTACGCCTATATACGCCCATAATCTAAGGGCAGAAAAAAGCCGCTCAGTGAGCGGCTTTTTTATTTTGTGCGATTCGTAAGAATTACGAACAACCACCTTGTGAGCCACAAGTGCCACAACCGCCGCCGCCTTGAGGGGCTAAGTTGTTAAACACGAAGCGTGCATCGTTATCTTCACCAACGAAGTCGATCTCAACGCCACGAATGTGCTCTAGGGTTGCTGGATCAACAATCACTTTCAAACCACCGTACTCACGCACCATGTCTTCAGGATTGAGTTGATCAGAGAAGGTCATACCGAAGCTCACGCCACTACAACCACCTGGGGTTGCGAATACACGAACGCCCGCAATGTTCTCTTCTACTTGACCCATCAGCTCAGCCATTTTGGTCTGCGCGTTGCCGGTCAAAGCTACTTCAGCATCTGTTAAAACTGCAGTCATTTTTCACCACCTTATAAAATCAATAACGTATTTTAGCATTTCTACCTAAAAACTTCGCTACCTTGTCCATTAAATAGCAATCATTTCAAAGTCTTGCTTGCTCACACCGCACTCCGGGCAGGTCCAATCATCAGGCACATCGGCCCAATCGGTACCCGGCGCAATGCCGTGATCGGGATCACCAATAGCGGGATCGTAGATGTAGCCGCACACGACACACAGGTAAGTTTTCATTTTTACTCCAAAATTTTTGGCTAGTTTGCCAGAGACAAAGCCTGCCTCAACATCATGAAACATAGGCATTTCCGCCTGATACCATGCGCATATGCAAACAACTCCTCACATTCTGGTTATCGGCGGACACGATCCAAGCGGCGGCGCCGGTATACAGGCAGATATCGAGACAGGCGCAGCCCTTGGCTGCCGCATATTTTCGCTCGTCACTTGCCTAACCTCTCAGAACACTCAGAATGTGTATGCGGTTTCTCCGCAATCTGTTGATGCCTTGGCAGATCAATTCGATCGACTGATCAACGATGTCCAGATTGATGCCATCAAAATTGGACTGCTCGGTGATCTGGCGATTGCACAATGGCTTGCCCCGCGTTTAGCCGATTTGAAACGTCCCGTGACTTTAGATCCTGTGTTGCGTGCAGGCGGCGGTGAATCACTCAGCAACCAAGCACTAATTGATCACCTGAAAACAGATTGGCTACCCTGGATAACCTGCCTCACGCCGAATCGTGCTGAAGCTAGAGTACTCAGTGCTTGTGATGACATGTTGAAAGCAGGCAAAGCATTCATCCATGCGGGCACACAGCATGTGCTGATTACCGGCGCAGATGAAGCTAACGATGACATGGTGCACAACACACTCTTTACACGTGATCAGCATGAGCCATACGAATGGCCAAGATTACCGCATACCTATCATGGCTCTGGCTGCACCTTAGCCACTGCGCTTACCTGTGAGCTCGCGAAAACTGGCGATATCTTAGATGCCGCACAACAAGCACAAGCCTTTGCCTGGGAAACGTTATCTCGCGGTGAACAAGTGAGCGATGGGCAACATCTACCGAATAGGCGACTGTCATGATGCGTGACTGGCGCGGCTTGTACGCCATCACCGACAGTCGCTTTAAAGCTGACGACATCGCGCAGCAAGTACTAAAAGCTATTCAAGGTGGTGCTCGCATCATTCAATATCGCGATAAATCGGATGACGCTAATTTGCGACTGAAAGAAGCCGCTGCGATTGCGGAGATCTGCAAAACCAACGATGTCATTTTTATTGTGAATGATGATATCGAGCTTGCCAAAGCCGTGAATGCTGATGGCGTGCATCTTGGTCATACCGACGACTCGTTTGAAAAGGCGCGCGAACTGTTAGGCGCTGATGCTGCGGTTGGCGTCTCATGCTATGCCGATATTGATCGCGCAAAAGCTGCGCAATTATCAGGTGCCAGCTATGTCGCCTTCGGTCGCTTTTTTAATTCCAGCACCAAACCGAACGCACCTGCCGTAAGCCTTGACGTATTGGTCGAGGCAAAGAAACAGCTCAATGTCCCTGTGGTTGCGATCGGCGGTATTACCCAAGACAATGGCGCCCCCCTGATTAATTCAGGCGCCGATATGTTGGCAGTGGTGAATGGCGTGTTTGGCGCACCCGATATCACCCTTGCCGCACAATCAATCTGCAACCTCTTCGATGCTTGATGGAGAACAGCATGACCGCACAAAATCGTTTTGAAAAAGCCCAGAAGCACATCCCAGGTGGTGTGAACTCACCCGTACGTGCCTTTAAAGGTGTCGGTGGTGACCCGGTTTTTGTTGATCATGCCAAAGGCGCTTACTTCACCGATCCTGATGGCAAGCGTTACATCGACTATGTCGGCTCATGGGGGCCGATGATTTTAGGTCATGCACATGATGAAGTGATCGAAGCAGTTCGCGAAGCAGCACTCCGTGGCTTGTCATTTGGCGCACCGACTGAAATGGAAACCACCATGGCAGACATGATCTGCGAGATCGTGCCAAGCATGGATATGGTGCGTATGACCTCTTCAGGCACTGAAGCCACCATGTCAGCGATTCGTTTGGCGCGCGGTTTCACCGGTCGCGACAAGATCGTGAAATTTGAAGGTTGTTATCACGGTCACTCAGACTCTTTATTGGTTAAAGCAGGCTCTGGCGCACTAACCCTAGGTGAGCCATCATCACCTGGCGTACCTGCCGCATTAGCTGAACACACCATCACTTTGAACTATAACGATGCTGATCAAGTTCGTGAAACCTTCTCGCAGATTGGTGATCAGATTGCCTGCATCATTGTTGAGCCGGTTGCTGGCAACATGAACTGCATTCCACCGGTTGAAGGCTTCCTCGAAACCTTGCGCGCGGTTTGTGATGAATACAAAAGCGTATTGATCTTTGATGAAGTTATGACCGGCTTCCGCGTAGCACTTGGCGGCGCACAAGCCATGTATGGCGTTAAGCCTGATCTCACCACCCTCGGCAAGATCATTGGCGGCGGCATGCCAGTAGGCGCTTTTGGTGGTCGTCGCGACATCATGGAACACATCGCACCGTTAGGCCCTGTTTATCAGGCAGGCACCTTGTCAGGTAACCCTGTTGCGATGGCAGCTGGTTTAAAAACACTCGAGCTACTCAGCGCTGAAGGTTTCCATGCGCAACTCTCTGCCAAGGTCGAGACACTCGTTAACGGCATGATGAACGAAGCTAAGTCAGCAGGCATCCCGATGACAGAGAACCATGCGGGCGGCATGTTTGGTTTGTTCTTCACCGATGCATCAAAGGTCACTAACTTTGCTGAGACCACCGCTTGCGATCAAGAGCGCTTTAAGAAGTTCTTCCACGGTATGCTGAACGAAGGTGTTTATCTCGCACCATCAGCCTATGAAGCTGGCTTTGTGTCTATTGCGCATACCGATGAAGACCTTAACAACAGCATCGAAGCTGCAGCGAAAGTCTTTAAAACACTTTGACCGAAGTTTTCGATCAACTCCTCGTTTGGATCAATACCCACCCGCAACATGCGGGCTGGGTGATCTTTCTCATCGCACTCGCTGAGTCTCTTGCCATCGTTGGCATCCTTGTACCTGGCGTGGTGATTTTATTAGGCGCAGGCACGCTGATCGGTAACGGCACTTTAGCTTTCTGGCCAATGATGGCGTGGGCAGTTGCCGGTGCGATTATCGGTGATGCGATTAGCTTCCAACTCGGTCGACATTTTGAAAGCGCATCGAAACATCTTTCATGGTTTGAAAAACATCCCGAGCATTTAGAGAAGGGACATGCCTTCTTTGATAAATGGGGCGAGCTCAGCGTGATCGTTGGTCGCTTCTTTGGCCCGATCCGCGCCATCATTCCGCTTATTGCCGGCCTCATGGGTATGAAGCCTGTACGCTTTTATGCCGCGAATATTTTCTCTGCCCTACTCTGGGCACCAGCTTATTTAGCACCCGGCATTATTTTAGGCTCACTGATTGATCAAGGTGATCTTGGCACTTGGCTTAGCGCAGCACTCGTGTTATTTATTGGTATCGCTGTTATCGCGCTAATTAAATCAAAGCGCTAATCACTCACCCCAACGCGCCCCTAAATCATGTGGCACGTTCAAATGATCCAAGATGCGCGAGACCATAAAGTCCACAATCTCATCAATTGTCGTTGGTTTGAAATAAAAACCTGGGTTTGCCGGCATGATCACTGCACCCGCTTGTGACAAGGTGAGCATGTTCTGTAAATGAATACTTGAGAAAGGCGTTTCTCGCACTAGCAAGATCAACTTACGTTTTTCCTTAAGAGCGACATCCGCAGTGCGATCAATCAAGTCATCACAGATACCATTTGCAATGGTCGCCAAGGTACCTGTCGTGCAAGGACACACCACCACCGCTTCAGGTGGGTTACTGCCACTAGCAACTGGCGCTGTCCATTGCTGACGACCAAACACCTGAAGCTGCTGATCAGTCACACCAAAATGTTCGCAAAAAAACGTTTGCATCTCGCTGGTGTTACCCGGCACCTTCAAGTCAGTTTCCATATTTAAGACAACCTGACCTGCCTGTGAGCACATCAATTGCACTGTGCGCCCTGCTGCCAACAATTGCTCAATCAAACGCAATGGATATTGCGCGCCTGAAGCACCGGTAATCGCAACTGCTATCGCATCACTCATAACTTAACTCTCTGCTAACGCATCCAAGATACGTTGATGAATATTTTCGAACCCGCCGTTACTCATCACCAACACATGTTGATCAGCGGTGGCCGTTTGCGCGATACGATCAACGATCGCCTGGGTTTCGAGGGCAACGGTTAATTTATCACCCAACCCCGACAGAACACCTTCAGCGTCCCAGTTCAACGTGCTTGGCGCATAAATCAGCACCTCATCAGCTGCCGCTAAAGAGTCTACTAAACGATCAGCGAGCACACCCATGCGCATTGTGTTTGAGCGCGGCTCAAGCACCGCAATAATCTTTTGTGATCCCACTTGCGCGCGCAGACCACGCAAGGTTTTATCAATCGCTGTTGGGTGATGTGCAAAATCATCAAATACACGCACACCTTTTTCTGTCCCGCGTAGCTCCATGCGACGCTTAACATTCTCAAATTTAGCTAAGGCATCAATCGATACATCTGCCGGTACGCCTGCATGGCGAGCAGCCGCGATAGCCGCTAATGCATTCGATACATTGTGCTCACCGGATAAGGCCCAACTCAGATGACCTTGCGACTCGCCTTTAAACAAAACATCAAATGCGGTGCCATCCAGGTTTTCATTCGCGGTTGACCAGTCACCCTGATCTCCATCGACCTGACCAAGAGTTTCTACCGGCGTCCAGCAACCTTTCTCTAATGTTTGGTTAATCGCTTGGTCATGCTTTGGCGAAACGATCAAACCACTCGACGGAATGGTGCGTACTAGGTGATGGAACTGACGTTGAATGTCAGCAAGTGAATCAAAGATATCCGCATGATCAAACTCCATGTTATTCAACACGGCAGTGCGCGGATGGTAGTGAACAAACTTTGAGCGCTTATCAAAAAAGGCCGTATCGTATTCGTCTGCTTCGACAACAAAGAAAGGCGCATCACCGGCACGTGCAGACAACCCAAAGTTAGCGGGAACACCCCCGATCAAAAACCCGGGCTTAAGATTGGCATACTCCAGGATCCACGCCAACATACTTGAGGTAGTTGTTTTGCCATGAGTACCAGCAACCGCGAGTACCCAACGATCAGCAAGTACATGCTCAGCCAGCCACTGTGGGCCTGAGGTGTACGGCAGCCCTTTATCCAAGATCGCCTCGACACAGGGATTACCGCGCGACATCGCATTACCCACAACGACAACATCTGGCTGTGGCTCAAGTTGAGAGGGATCATAACCTTCGGTGAGCGCGATACCCGCCGCTTCGAGCTGTGTGCTCATCGGTGGATACACATTCGCATCAGAGCCTGTCACCGTATGACCTAGCTCTCGCGCAATCAATGCAATGCCACCCATAAAGGTGCCGCAGATACCTAAAATATGAACGTGCACGTCAAACAACTCTTTAAAATCGATAAAGCACTTTAACCGATCAAGCGACTAAAGCGTATCAGTGCTTAATGCTAAACTGCGCACTCACCTTAGGAACTATAATGCAAGAACGTTTTGTCGACACACCCGATGCACTGATTCAATTGTGCAACGACCTCAAAGGTAGCGAATGGCTCGCACTGGATACCGAATTTATCCGCGAGAAGACCTATTACCCTAAACTGTGCCTCGTGCAGATTTGTAATGGTGAGATCGCTGCCTGTATTGACCCCATCAAACTCGACAACATTCAGCCATTTCTTGACCTTTTATTCGATGGCAGCGTCCTGAATGTTTTTCATGCTGCACGCCAAGACCTCGAAATCTTCTGGCACGACTACGGCAAGATTCCTCTGCCCATCTTTGATACCCAGCCAGCTGCAGCCCTACTTGGCCATGGAGATCAAATTGGTTACGCCAATTTAGTCAAAGCTGTATTAGATATTGATTTGGCGAAAGATCAATCGCGCACCGATTGGTCAGCGCGCCCTCTTGATGAGCAACAAATTCGCTACGCCCTCGATGATGTGGTGTATCTCGGTCAGCTATATACCGAGATGCGCGGCAAGCTATCAGACAAAGAACGTCTGCAATGGTTGGCCGCTGAGTTCGCTACCTTTGCTGATCCTGAAACATACGAGCCGCCTACAGAAAATGCGTGGCAAAAAATCAAAGGCCGTCAGCACCTGCGCGGTCGTCAGCTTGCGGTATTACAAGCACTCGCCCAATGGCGTGAGATCGAAGCGCGTTCGCGCGACCTACCAAAAAAATGGATGTTAAAAGATGATGTGATGGTAGAACTTTGCCGTCGCATGCCTAAGAACACAGAAGCACTCGCCAAGGTGCGCGGCATTGAGGCCGGTTTTGTTCGTCGCGAAGGTAAAACACTGGTTGATCTAATTACCCAAGCGGCTGATTCAGATAAAGATAGCTGGCCAGTAGACAACAAACGACCAACGCCACTCAAGCCACAACAAGAAGCGATGGTCGACATGATGAGCGCCGCATTGCGCTTACTGGCTGATAAGCACCAACTGTCTCCACAAGCGATTGCTACACATAAAGATCTGCAAAAATTAATTCGTGGCGAAAAAGATACCGTGCTATTGCAAGGCTGGCGTTATGCGCTCGCAGGCAAGCCACTACAACAGCTTGCCAATGGCGAAATCGAAATTCGTAATGTGAACGGGGAGCTAAAGCTCGAAGGCTTAACCGACTAAACGTCCGACCTTTAATACCGCAGGGATATGACGCACACGCTTGATGATCGATGCCAAATGGCGACGATTCTTGACCATTAAGGTAAAACGCAAGCTTGATGACAAGCCGTCTCGCTCTTCACTGTGAACATCTTCAATATTCGAGCCTTCAGCCGCAATCGCAGAAGCAACCGTTGCCAACATGCCACGTTGGTTACCGGCATCAATGCGCAACATGGTCATAAACTCCCCTTCGATCTCATCACCCCAGCGCACGTCTACCCAGCTTTGACCTTGTTTCTCAAAGTCACCTAAATTTGGGCAACGGTGATGATGAACCACAATACCTTTACCCGGACTAAAGACACCGATCACACTGTCACCAGGGATAGGACCACAGCAACGGCCATAGCTCACCACCATACCCTCACCACCATGAATCACTAAACCACCAGAACGATAACCAAGGTTGTCAGCATCAAATTCAACATCACCAGTTAACATGCGAATGATCAGCGATGGCATACGATTACCCAGACCAATCTCATTGAGTAATTCATCAGCACTAGGGTGTTTCAATTCCGTCGCAACAGGAAGCAATATCTCATCTGTTAGCTCACCCAATTCAGGATGCAACCGCTCAACCTCTTGCTCTAACAAGCGACGCCCCAATGCGATGGCTTCTTTGCTTTCAAGACGCTTTAAGTAAGAACGAATCGATGCGCGGGCCTTTCCGGTCACAACAAAATTCAACCATGAAGGATGAGGACGCGCATCTGGCTTAGTAATAATTTCTATCTGCTGACCACTGCGAAGTTGGGTACGCAATGGAGCTAACTGGCGATCCACACGTGCTGCTACACATTGGTTACCCACATCCGAGTGAACCGCATAGGCAAAATCAATCACCGTAGACCCTTTGGGCAGCACAATGATTTTTCCACGTGGCGTAAAGACATAAACTTCAACTGGGAACAGATCGACTTTCACATTCTCCAAGAACTCAAGCGAGCTACCGGACTCTTGCTGAACCTCAATCACATTACGCATCCACTCAGCGGCCGCATCAGCCTGAAGTGAACGCTCGCTGGTCTTATAACGCCAGTGCGCTGCAATACCTTCTTCTGCCACTAAGTGCATCTCTTCAGTACGGATCTGAATTTCAATCGGCGTGCCTTGCGGACCAAACAAAATGGTATGAAGTGACTGGTAACCATTCGCTTTAGGAATCGCGATGTAATCTTTAAATGCACCTGGCATAGGTCGGTAAAGGTTATGCACTGCACCTAATACGCGATAACAGGTATCGACAGAGTCAACGACAACACGGAATGCAAATACATCCGCTAAGTCATTTAGCGGTAATTTCTTATCGCGCATCTTGCGATAAATACTGTAAACACGCTTACGGCGACCAGATACCTCAGCCGGAATATGCTCTTTCTCTAAACGCTCAATCAACACATTACGTACGTTATTGATGATTTCACGACGGCTCTGATACTGGCGCTTCAGGGCGTTCTGCAGAATGCGGTAACGGTTTGGCCAATGGGCTGCCATGCCGAGCTCTTCGAGCTCATGACGAATACTGTTAATACCCAAACGGTTTGCAATTGGCGCATAGATCTCTAAGGTCTCGCGCGCAATGCGTCGCGCTTTATCAGGTCGCATCACACCCAAAGTGCGCATGTTGTGCAAACGATCGGCCAACTTGATCATGATGACGCGAATATCTTTCGTCATCGCCAATAACATTTTGCGAAAGTTCTCAGCCTGCGCTTCTTCTTTAGAGCGGAAGCTCAAATGCGTCAGCTTAGATACACCATCAACAAGCTCTGCGATTTCTTCATCAAATAATTCGACCAGTTGATCTTTAGCCGTTGGGGTGTCTTCAATTACATCGTGCAAGATGGCAGCCATCAAACACTTATGATCCATCTTCATCTGCGAGAGGATGCGAGCGACGGCAACAGGGTGATAGATATACGGCTCACCCGACATACGCTTCTGCCCTTCGTGCGCCTCAGCACCAAAGACATAGGCACGATACACCTCGCGAACCTGTTCGGGGGTTAAATAAGCTTCGAGTTCAGCACACAGATCACTGATCAAATAACGCGCGCGCGGAGTCTCATCGCCCTGCTCTGCAGCTGGCTGAATCACACCTTCTGATAAATCTGCGCTCACAAAAAAACCCTGCGTCTGAATCCGTTCACCTCAGTGTAGCGAATCCAAACGCAGGGTTGGTATTCGAAATTACATTTCGTCGCGTGGTTCTTCGATCTCGCCGAGGTCACCCGCCAATGCTGCAGCCAATTCATCATCGATTGCATCTTCTGGCTCTGGCTCTTCAACCAACATGTCTGGAGTAATTAAACCTTCAGCTATTTCACGCAATGCCATTACGGTTGGCTTGTCATTTTCCCACGGCAGCAACGGATCAACGCCGTTTGCTAACTGACGTGCACGCTTAGATGCCATCAACACCAAATCAAAACGGTTATCTAGATTATCCAAACAATCTTCGACAGTAACGCGAGCCATGGGGCCTTCTCCAACATCGGGGAATTCAAAAATGAGCGGCGAAGTGTAGTCGGTTTTTCTGCGACCGGCTAGTCTGATTGGGGCATTAAAACCCTAAAATCAGCGAGATAGCAGGCTTTCGGGCCGATTTTTCGACTTATCCGGCGATAATCGCTTCGAGCTCAGCCAGCGCCGTGTCGAAATCGTCGTTGATCACCTTCTGATCAAATTCGTCCTGATGCGACATCTCCGACTCTGCATCACGCATCCGACGCTCGATAATCTCATCGCTATCCTGACCACGCCCGACCAAACGCTCACGCAGTGCCTCGACACTGGGCGGCAGAATAAATACCGAGGTCGCCTCAGGGAATCGGGCCTTCACCTGACGTGCACCCTGCCAGTCGATCTCCACGATCACCCGCTTACCTTCATCGAGCTGTGCCTGCAGCGCATCTGCTGAGGTGCCATAAAAATTATCGAACACCTGCGCGTGCTCTAAAAACACACCCTCTTCCACCAACTGCTTAAAGG
>CAZEWM010000028.1:0-12574 GCA_964516045.1 uncultured Gammaproteobacteria bacterium | reverse complement strand
TTATAACTCAACGTAAACGAAAAACACGCACAAAAGCGCCCGCACGGTTTGATCTGGCGATACTCGTCAATCCAGAGGAGAAGCTCGCGCCGTCTGATGAAGGGGCTATCAAAAAATTTGAGCGCATTGGTAAAAGCATGGGGCTCTATGTTGAGAGGATCGAAAGAAAGGACTATCAACGGATCAGTGAATTTGACGCCTTATTTATTCGTGAAACCACGGGACTAAATCATTACACCTACCGGTTTGCCAAAAAAGCAGAGGCCGAAGGACTCGTCGTAATTGATGATCCTCAATCAATTCTGCGTTGCACGAATAAAGTTTTCTTAGCCGAATTACTGAATATTAATCATCTTCCAACGCCAAAAACCGTTATAGCTGGTCCACAAGATCTGAGTTCAGCTGAAACAATGATTGGATACCCAATGGTTTTAAAGATTCCAGATGGCTCATTTTCACGTGGTGTTGAAAAAGCCAACAATAGGGAAGAGCTCGAATCCATCGCTAGGTCGCTTTTTGAGCAATCAGAACTCATCTTGGCTCAAGAATTTCTTTATACAGAATACGATTGGCGGATTGGCATCCTCAATGGGCGTCCATTATTTGCATGCCAATACTTTATGTCGAAAAAGAACTGGAAGATCGTTGAACATAAAGCTGACGGTAAGTTCGTAGAAGGTGGATTCAAAACAATGCCGGTTGATCAAGCGCCACCTGATGTCGTTGCCACAGCATTAGCAGCTGCAAATCTGATTGGTGATGGGTTATACGGTGTTGATATGAAACAAACCGCCAAGGGGCCTGTAATCATTGAGGTAAACGACAATCCCAATTTGGATTCAGGCGTGGAAGATAAGTACCTTAAAGACCAACTTTACCGAGAGGTCCTTGGGGAATTTATGCGTAGACTTGAGATTCGAGCGCTTTCTCAACGTTGAGTTTATTTTGAGATAAGAGGGTTTCTTTACTTACTGGCCTAAATAGATAAATATATTATTTAACATAATATGTATTATGCGCACTTAGGTTTAGCAAGTTAGAAAGCAATAATGATCTCAACGGGCTCTTTCAGAAGTCCGTTTGGCATCAATTTGGTTCCAATGACTCACTAGAGCTTCAACTTCGGGCTTTGCAGATAAGAATGCAGAAACAACTGTTGGATCGAAATGAGAACCTGAATACTCTTCAATGGCTTTAAAAGCAACATCAACAGGCCAGGCTTTTTTGTAGGGTCGATCACTTGTTAAAGCGTCAAACACATCGGCAACAGCCACAATACGAGCAGAAAGACTGATCCTCTCGCCACTGATGCCTTCAGGGTATCCGGTGCCATCCCACTTCTCGTGGTGATGTAAAGCGACGTCCGCCGCCATCTTCATAATGGGATGTTGGCTAAAACTTAAAAGTTCATAACCAATCTTGGCGTGGGTTTTCATAATTTCCCACTCAGCGGTATTCAACCTCCCAGGTTTGGTCAAAATATCGCTAGGTATCCCAATCTTGCCAGTGTCATGCATCGCTGCAGCATATTGCAACTCATCCAGATCCCTGGAATCCCAACCCAATTGGTCGCCGATCAAACGTGAAATACCCGCCATGCGCCACACATGCGATTCAGTATCCTCATCAAAGAAATGACCCGCATTTCCAATAATGTGCATCGCATCATGAAATGCATGCTTGTAATAGCTATTTGAAAAACCCTTTAGTAAGTTTGAAATACGCTGACACAAGGCATTTCTAGCCATGGGTAGCTGGAATACATCCACAGCACCCGCTGCAAACGCTTTATCTTCAAGGCCAAAATCGATACCTAGAGAGTCCACAATAACCACAGGGATATCTTTTAGAGAGTCAAAACGGTTATAAACTTCTATAGTTTGATCTATTCCCATCCCGCTCATATTTGAAGCAATCAGCGTCAATTCTATTGAACTGGATAGAGAGATTGAGTGAAGTCGATCGATGCTATGCGCAAAACTGACTTTAAAGTCTCCCTCTAACCGGCTAGATAGCACCCGAACAACATCCGGATCATCCTGGCACAGCACAATATGGGGTTTTGTATCTTTCATACATCAGGCTTACGTAAAGAAAATAACAGCTAGATATCTACCTTTTACCGAATTTCTTTAATTATGTTTTCCGTATTATTGCTATTGGGATAATCATTTCTATTTAGCAACTTGGACTAGTAATCTAGAATCTACTTTAAGTTATTTTATTGTCGACAATATTAAATAAATTCATTGCAGATATCACAATAAGATATTGTTTTTAAAGGACTTTTTGGATAGTAAAAAGCAATTGACTGATATCAAAATCACCTTTGCTGCGTATGATATATTCCCCCTCTAAAACAAACGCTTGGAGTACTAAATGCGCCTGTTAACTCTTTTGGCAATCGCCACCCTGTCCTCTTCTTCATACGCAGATGTTCTTGTGGAAAATGCCTACGCCAGAGCCACCCCACCCGGTGCGATCAACAGTGCTGCCTTCATGACCATTCATAACGATAGTACAGAGGCAATTAGATTAGTCAGTGCGAGTAGCTCCGCTGCTGATGTTGTTGAGCTGCATAATCATGAACATCACATGGGCGTGATGCGAATGCGTCAAGTTGACGCAATTGATGTGGCCAGCCATGGTTCGACCGAGCTTAAGCCGGGCGGATACCATGTCATGCTGCTTGGCTTAAAGGAACCACTCCGTGAAGGTGGCCATATTGAGGTCGATTTACGCTTCAGTAACGGTGACACCCAATTCTTAAGTATTCCAGTTAAAAACCTGATGTCTGAACACGGCATGAATCATTCAGGTGGAATGAAGCACCACACAGATGGCATGAAGATGGAATCTAAAGACGGTCAATTCCGACTCGGTTGGTAAAATATTTAAAGCTCATCAAAGCCCGCTTTAAGCGGGTTTTTTTGTGCCCAACCCCTATTCCTTAAGCAATAAAGCCAGTAGTATTATTGAGTTTTTTAGCTCATTGCGATGCGTATTGGGGAGCCCGTCATGCTGAAACGTTTTGCCATTCTTGCCATAGCCTTAGTGGCTTTATTTGGCGGCATCGCATTTGTGAAATCACAGCAAATGAAAGGCTTAGACGCGATCAAAAAACCCCCTCCTCCAGCTGTCGTAACTAGCACAAAAGCAACTCTGGATTCTTGGCAGCCTACGATAAGAACAGTTGGTACCTTTTTCGCCAATCAAAATGTCGTTATCCGAAACGAAGTGCCTGGCACGGTTAAACGAATCGCGTTCACATCCGGTAATTTCGTGAATAAAGGTGACGTTCTTATTCAGCTAGAGGATACCGAAGACCAAGCCAAGCTAGTGGAACTTAAAGCTCAACAAAAACTCGCCAAGCTTGACTTTGAGCGCTTCACGAAACTGCGTCAGTCACAGGTTGTATCACAAGCTCAAATTGATATGGCTGAGGCTAAGCTTGCTAGTGCAAATGCACAGATCACTTCACAAGAAGTACGATTATCACAAAAAGCCATTAGCGCGCCCTTCAAAGGCAAATCAGGCATTCGCAATGTCAATGTTGGGCAATACCTCCCGGTGGGTACTGAGATTGTTCAACTGCAAGACAGCAACCCCATCTATCTTGATTTCAATGTGAATGCAGCAGATGCTCAAAACCTGACACAAGGTGCTAGCGTTAAAGCAACCAGTCTTGGCAAAGAGTACAGCGGGAAAATCGATGCTATTGATAGCGCCCTTGATTCAATTACTCGCATGGTTCGAGTGCGTGCGTCCTTCGATAACCCAAATGGCACCTTAAAAACAGGCATGTCCGCTCAACTCACCATTGCGCAAGGTGCAAAACAAGAGGTGCTTACCCTTCCTCGTTTAGCCATTTCGTATGCGCCCTATGGTGACTCAGTCTTTTTAATCACCAAGAAAGACGACAAGCTGAGTGTGACGCAAAAAGCGATTACCACAGGTGCTGTAATCGGCGACAAGGTCATCATCAAAGATGGTTTAAAAGCCGATGAGCAAGTTGTACTAACAGGTCATGTCAAGCTTCGACAAGGGATGGCGGTGACCATCGATAACACCTTAAAGCCTGCGAATAAGAAGTAAGCATCATGCGCTTTACTGACATCTTTATTCGCCGACCTGTCCTTGCAAGCGTGATTAGCTTGCTTATCCTTGTTGTAGGTATTCGCTCTATCTTTGCTTTGGATACACGCATGTTCCCAAAGCTCACCAACACGGTTGTTACTGTTTCAACGGTCTACCCCGGGGCGAGTAGCGAGCTTATCCAAGGCTTTATTACTCAACCCCTTCAACAAGCAGTGGCCGAAGCTGATGGTATCGATTTTATTATGTCGACCAGCGTCACAGGCAAATCTACCATTGAAGCAAATATGCGTTTAGGCGTTGATGCCAATGCCGCATTGGCGGATATCCAAGCCAAGGTTTCCAGTAAGAAACGTGAACTACCGGCTGAGGCTGAAGACCCTATTATTGAGGCTAAAGTCGGTGATCCGACCTCACTGATGTATATCGCTTTTTACAGTGAGTCGATGTCCTTACCTCAAATCACTGACTTCTTAGTACGCGTAGCTCAGCCACAACTTCAAGCACTCAAAGGCGTCGCTAAAGCACGCCCGATTGGTAATAAATATTACGCTGCGCGCATCTGGCTGAACCCTGAGGAGATGCAGGCGCATAACATCTCAACCAATGAAGTGATGGCTGCGTTACGTCGCAACAATGTGTTGTCATCACCCGGAAATTTGAAAGGCGACAACGTTCGTATCGATGTCAGCGCCGATACGACAATTAATGACATTAACGACTTCAAGAATTTGGTTGTTACTAATCAAGGCGACCGCCTTGTGCGTTTGTCTGATGTCACGCGAATTGAGCTAGGCACCGAAGATTACGACAGTATGACGCTATACCGAGGTATTCCGTCGATCTTTATCGGTATCGAGCCTGCGCCGGGAGAAAACCCGCTTGAAGTCGCCAAACGTGTCCATGGCTTACTCCCCGAGCTCGAGAAACAATTTCCTGAAGGGCTATCCGTTGCGCTTCCTTATGATGCGAGCGTGTTTATCCAAGACTCGATTGACGAGGTCTTCGGCACTATTGGCGAAGCGGTCATCATCGTTCTGATTGTTATCTTCTTAACATTAGGCACCTTTAGAGCGGCATTAATCCCGGCACTCGCGGTACCGTTATCACTTATTGGTGGCGCTTTCTTAATGCTCTCAATGGGCTTCTCGATCAATCTGCTCACCCTGCTTGCGATGGTGTTGGCGATTGGTTTGGTGGTTGATGATGCGATTGTGGTTGTAGAAAACGTACATCGCCATATCGAAGAAGGGGAATCGAAACTCGATGCAGCCATACTTGGCGCTCGCGAGTTGGGACTCCCCATTATCGCAATGACAACCACACTGGTTGCGGTTTATGCGCCGATTGGATTCATGGGTGGCTTAGTCGGCACCCTCTTTACCGAATTCGCCTTCTCGCTTGCTGGTGCAGTACTTATCTCAGGCGTGGTGGCATTAACGCTCTCACCCATGGTCAGCGCTTATGTGCTTAAACCGAGTGGCAACAAAGGCCGCTTTGAAACAGCGGTTGAGCACTTCTTTGATGGTCTCTCTAATAGTTACCAACGCTTATTGCATAGCCTCCTGGATACACCTGCAGTCATTCTGACCTTTGGCCTTGTCATTCTGCTAAGCATCTACGCCATGTTCATCACGAGTAAACAAGAGCTTGCGCCGACTGAAGACCAAAGCATTTTGTTCTTCCAAGCAAAGGCTCCACAAACGGCTACGCGTGAATATAACGAGCTATACGTAAAAGATATTCTGGCTAAATTTGAATCCGTACCTGAGTACGACAAAAGCTTCATCTTGATAGGTTTCCGTGGTGATCCTAGTGTGACCTTTGGTGGCTTTAAGATGGGCAAGCCGAATGAGCGTGAGCGTACCCAATCTGAAGTCCAGCCAGAGATTCAAGGAAAATTGGCTAAGATTGCAGGATTCCAAACAGCCGTTTTCCCTCGCCCCACTCTGCCTGGTAGTGCGCGTGGCCTGCCGATTCAATTTGTACTCACCTCAGATACAGACTTAAAAACGCTTGATTCGCTTGCCGGCCAAATGATTGGTAAAGCAATGAAAAGCGGCAACTTCATCTTCTTACGTAAAAGTCTCGATTTCACACGCCCCAACACCAATATTGAAATAAATCGTGACCTGGCTGCCACCATGGGAGTCTCGATGAAAGATATTGGCGATGCGCTCTCCGGCTTGATGGGGGAAAACTACGCCAATCGCTTTACGATTGATGGGCGTAGCTACAAAGTCATTCCACAAGCAGATCGCGAGTTCCTTAACGATCCTGACTCAATTGGTCGCTACACCGTTCGATCTAGCAGTGGTCAGCTTGTTCCACTGTCCACTTTGATTAGCTTTAAACAAACCATCAATCCAAGTAAGCGCACCCAGTTCAATCAAATGAACAGTCTGACACTTGAGGGCATCATGTTTCCGACACTCAGCATGGGTGATGCATTGGCATATCTAGAACAACTTGGCAGCGAAGTATTGCCTGATAACGTACGTTGGGACTTTGATGGCCAATCTCGCCAATTCATGCAGCAAGGTAGCGCATTGGTTACTACCTTTTTCTTATCTTTGGTCATCATCTATTTAGTCTTGGCCGCGCAATTTGAAAGCTGGCGTGACCCATTAATTATTCTTGTATCAGTACCCATGTCGATTGCAGGTGCGATGATCTTTATCACTACCGGATTTGCCAGCATCAACATCTTTACCCAAGTGGGCTTGATCACACTGATCGGTCTTATCGCGAAAAATGGCATCTTGGTTGTGGAGTTTGCTAATCAACTGATCGCGACAAAAGGCATGCAAAAACGAGAGGCGATTGAAGAAGCAGCGAAGGTTCGTCTGCGCCCTATCCTCATGACCACTGTTTCAATGCTCGTTGCAATGGTGCCACTACTTTGGGCGACAGGTCCTTTCTCAGAAAGCCGTTATGGCATTGGTTTGGTGATTATCACGGGCTTAGGCATTGGCACACTATTCACACTGTTTGTGGTGCCCGCGGTTTATCTAAAGATTTCGAAACACACAGCGTAATTATTCTTTAACTGAGCCAACCTTTTTAAGCGTTTTACCCGTTTGGAAACGTTTTGCTTTTTTATTGCGTTCAGTATATCGATCAATCATGCGTTGATGGCATCCAACCTCTTCATCTTTGTTTCTAGGTTGACGTTGCACATAGGTACCATCCACGCGCATTTCCCACGCCTGACGATAATCATTCAACTGGGTATCAAGAATAAAGCGCAGCTCCTCACGTAGCTTTGGCGCTTTAACCGGCGCAACCACCTCAACACGGCTTTCTAGATTTCGCTGCATCGCGTCGGCAGACCCGATGAGGTATTCCTCATCACCGTTATTTTTAAAGTAATAGATTCGAGCATGCTCAAGGAAGCGACCGACAATACTGATCACCGTGGCTTTTTCAGACACACCCGGAATGCCTGGCAAGAAGCGGCAGCTGTCACGCACAATGAGGTTAACCTGAACACCCGCCTGACAAGCTCGGTAAAGTGCCTTTGTGATGTCCGCATCTTCTAGGGCATTCACCTTAAACTGAATCAGACCTGGCGATTCTGTAGTGTGATGCTTAATTTCTCGCTCGATACGCGCTAGCAAAGCCACCTTAAGCACTTTAGGTGCTGGCAATAATTCGCGATAAAAACGATCTGGCGTAAAGCCGGTTGTTAGGTAGTTAAACAACTCAGTAGCATCAATGCCCATTTGTTTGTCATTGGTCAGAATGCCTAAGTCGGTATACAAACGTGCCGTACCTGCATGGTAGTTACCGGTACCGATATGTAGGTAACGCTGAAGTCCGTTGTAGTCTTTTCTAACCACCAAGATAATCTTTGAGTGAGTTTTAAGACCTATAACACCATAAGTAACATGTACACCCGCTTCTTCAAGTCGAGTTGCCCAACGGATATTAGCGGCTTCGTCAAAGCTTGCTTTTAACTCAACCACCACAGCAACCTGCTTACGGTTTTGCGCCGCTTGAATCAGGTAATCAACCACTTTGGTGTCACTTGAAGTGCGATACAAGGTCATTTTGATCGCTTTCACCTTTGGATCGTGTGCCGCTTCTTTTAGAAAACGCTCAACCGAGCTTTTAAAAGAGTCATACGGATGATGAACCATAAAAGGACCATCATTACGAATCGCATGAAAGATATTCGTCGCTTGTGAAAACTGTGGTGGATCAAGCGGCTTAAAGGGTTTCTCTTGCAGTTCTGGTCGATCAATACCGGCAATCTCAAAAAGATCACGCAACGCCATCAAGCTTGAGCCCGTACTAAACACATCAGACTGCTCATCAAGGCCAAGCTCAGCCGCCAACATGCCACGTGCCGTACTATCAATTTCATCTTGAACTTGAACACGTACGATCGATGCAAAATGACGATCACGTAATTCACTTTGAATCATTGCCAGAAGATCATCGGTTTCGTCAGAACCGCGACCGGCTTGAATATTTCGAGTGACTCGGAATAATGCGGCATGTTCGACATCAACTTGTGGCAACAACATATAGAGATGCTTTTTCACCAATTCTTCTAACGGAAGAAAATGATAGGTGTCGGGTATTTGAACAAAACGCGGCAAACCCTCACCCAATGGCATCTTAATGCGCGTATAGGCAATCGAATCTCCAGCCGAATCACCCTGCTTCTTAACTTTAACCAGCAAATTAAGCGAGTAATTCGATATAAAAGGGAACGGATGGCTCGGATCAAATGACTGGGGTGTAATCAGCGGAAATACTTCGCTATAGAAATACTCACGCAACCAAATACCTTGATCTGTCGTGACATCCTCATAGGACACAATCTTGATGTTATGTGTTGCCAATTGATCACGGAGCACTTTTAACAACTCACGTTGTTGCAACTCTTGTTCTCGGATTGCGTTATAACAAGCATCTATCTGTTGCTGCGCAGTTAACCCATCTGCTGATTTATCTTGAATGCCCGCCGCCACTTTGCGCTTAAGACTACCGATGCGCTTCATGAAAAACTCATCGAGATTCGAACTGACGATTGCTAAGAACTTAAGTCGTTCTAAGAGTGGATTTCGCTCATCCGCAGCTTCATGAAGCACGCGCGAGTTGAACGACAGCCAAGTAAGCTCTCGATTTAAGAAAAACTCGTGCGAATCTAACTCAATGGACATTTATAGGACTCAGGAAAAGTTATTGGATAACAATGTCTTATTGTTCATATTAGCATCATTTTATAGCTGCCATCATTCCACAGAGCAGCTAATTAATAATCTGTAACTTTTTTGTCATTAACAGGTATACCCAACCGATTTTTGCGATTAGGATCACGGAAAATAATTACTAAACGTTTTATGACTACTGATAACAACGCTCTGCTTGAAACGATTGAGGATTTAACTTTTGCCTCAATCGACCTTGGATCCAACAGCTTCCACATGATTATCGGTCGGCAAGAAAATGGTCAGTTGGTTGTTGTCGATCGTATGCGTGAAGCTGTTCGCCTAAGCGAAGGTTTAGTTAAGAAAGATCTCTTAGCGCATGTGCAAGATCGCGCGATTGAATGTTTAGCGCGATTTGGGCAACGATTGACTGGCATTCCTGCGCACCAAGTGCGTGTCGTAGGCACTAATACACTCAGACAAATTCCCCCTGACCATAAATTCTTTACCCGCGCGACTGAAGCGCTTGGCTATGAAATCGACGTGATTTCTGGCTCAGAAGAAGCACGCCTAGTTTATCTCGGCGTAGCTCATGGGCTAGCTTCCGAGGAAAAACGTCGACTTGTGATTGATATCGGCGGCGGTAGCACCGAAGTCATCTTGGGCAAAAACAAGACCGCTGGTCAGCGCGACAGTCTCAACATGGGTTGCGTCACCATGACACAGACCTTTTTCGGCTCGGGTGAGATTACAGAGCAACGCATGAACTCAGCCATTTTGCGTGGTGCATTAGAGATTCGTGCCGTTCGAGAAAGCTATCAGCCTGGCAATTGGGATATGGCTATTGGTAGCTCAGGCACAATCAAAGCAATCTTAAAAGTTATGAATGCTATGGGCTGCGATGGTGAAGTCATTAGCGCTAGCTGCCTTAAAAAGCTTCGAAAGCGCATGATAAAGATTGGCCGTATCGATGCTCTCGATTTTGAGGGCCTTTCGGATGAACGCAGACCCGTCTTCGTTGGTGGTGTTGCTGTTCTGAGTGCTGTATTTAACAGCTTGGGCATTGAAGAGCTTCACGTCTCAAGCTTCGCCCTTCGCGAAGGCTTACTGTATGAACTTATCGGTGAGATCAGCCGCACCGATGTCCGAGAAACCACGATTGAATCGCTACAGCAACGCTTCGCTGTAGATATCGCCCACGCAAAACAAGTCACTAATTTAGCAATGCGTCTGTTCTCGCAAATCGCAAGCGACTGGAAGCTTGATGAGCGACAAGATGCAAAGTTATTGCGCTGGGCCGCCGCTACACATGAAATTGGCTTAAGCCTTTCGCATAATAGTTTCCACAAACACAGTGCTTACATTCTCTCGAATGCAGACCTCACCGGTTTCACTAATCAACAGAAACAACAACTCTCTACGATTGTTCGTTTTCAACGCCGCAAAATCAGTTCAACCGCGATAAAAGAACTACCTAAATATCACCGCGACTCGACCAAAAAACTTATATTGCTACTTCGCTTAGCTATTATTTTGCATCGTAGCCGGACACCCGATACTAAAATCGAGGTCGATATCGCAAGAATCGATAAGGAAAATATTAGCCTGACATTTCCTGAAAACTGGCTCAGCGAACATCCCCTTAACGAAGCGGAATTGATTTCAGAAATTTCCGCCTGGGAAAAGCTCAATTTCGCTTTATCTATCCGCTAAAACTAATTTTAAGTACATGTTTTAAAAGGTTTTATATTAATCTCTGAACCCTTCTCGAATTTGTATCTAATTCGTACTGAAATTCTTCTTCAGACGTGTAGACTGCCATCAGTATTTTGTAACTGAAGACCCTTTAGACATGGATTTAAAGAACATTAATCAAATTGAAGAAGCTGCACGCTTCAGCTCAAATGAAGTGATTCGCCTCGGCATTGCGACACTTTTTATTGTGGCGATCATGCTGTTTGCCAGCATTACCCTCGACACAATTAACCAGCATTACATGTTGGTTGCCGCCGCAATGATCGGTGGCTACATGGCAATGAACATTGGCGCTAATGATGTAGCCAATAACGTCGGACCCGCGGTGGGATCACGCGCCATGACATTAACAACTGCCATCATCATTGCCGCCATCTTCGAAGCCTCTGGCGCCATCATTGCCGGTGGTGATGTAGTAAGCACCATTAAGAAAGGCATCATTGATCCATCTGTGATCGGCGACCCTAATGCCTTTATCTGGCTAATGATGGCTGCCCTACTAGCCGGTGCGATTTGGTTAAATATTGCTACAGCGCTTGGCGCACCTGTTTCAACAACCCACTCGATCGTAGGTGGTGTTTTAGGAGCTGGTATTGCTGCTGGCGGCATGGGTATCGCTAACTGGGGAACCATGGGTGCTATTGCAGCGAGCTGGGTTATATCGCCTGTCTTGGGTGGCATTATTGCGGCCACCTTCTTGATCGTAATCAAACGTTCAATTACCTACCAAGATGATATGCGAGCGGCAGCACTCAAAGTGGTTCCGATTCTGCTCGCTTTAATGGCGTGGGCATTTTCGACCTATTTAGCACTGAAGGGAGTGAAGAAGCTGATCAAACTTGATTTCACCACAGCAGCGCTTATCGGTTTCGGTATTGCAGTTCTCGTTTACTTCTTCACCCGCGTGAAAATTGCACAGCAAGGCGAAGGACTTGAAAGCTCAAAAGCTGGCGTTAATGCATTGTTCACTGCGCCTCTGATATTCGCTGCGGCACTATTGAGCTTTGCTCACGGTGCGAATGATGTTGCGAACGCAGTGGGGCCTCTCGCCGCGATTAATGACGCCCTGTTACATGGCGGTTATCACAGTAAAGCCGCTATTCCACTCTGGGTAATGCTTGTGGGTGCTGTTGGTATTGCTATTGGTCTTGCGCTGTATGGCCCTAAGCTGATCAAAACGGTGGGTAGTGAAATCACCGAATTAGATCAAATGCGCGCCTTCTCTATTGCAATGGCCGCGGCAATCACCGTGATTATCGCTAGTCAACTTGGCCTACCTGTTTCATCAACACACATCGCTGTAGGCGCAGTTTTCGGTGTGGGCTTCCTACGTGAATACCTCAAGCGTAGCTACCAGAAGATGCTCGACGAGATTCGTGAACATCATCAAGGTAACGATGAGACTGAAGTCAATGCATTCCTAGAGCGCTTCACTAAAGCCTCTGTCATCCAAAAAGGCATCATGCTGAAAGAAATGAAAGCGAAGAAAGATGAAGCTGAGCTTTCAAAGAAAGAACGTAAGAGTTTGAAGAAGGTTTATAAGAATGAGTTGGTTAAACGTT
>CAZEWM010000027.1:0-12664 GCA_964516045.1 uncultured Gammaproteobacteria bacterium | reverse complement strand
ACGGTGACGGCATTCCCGATGTTGATGATTCGCAATTACGTCGTTTAGCCCAATCTGTGCTGCAAGAGATTAAGCAGATTCCTGACACGGGTGCGAGCTTTGTGGTTGGTGGTCGCGCTGAGCAGGTGACCGTTGAAGTGTTCCCAGAGCGCCTAGCGGGCTTTGGTCTGAGTGTTGGTCAGGTTGCGAAAGCTATCCAAGGGGCAAATGTTGAAACTCAGATGGGGGGTGTCGAAAATGGCGGCTCTCATGTCATGGTTGTTTCAGGTGAGTACTTAAAATCAGTTGATGATATCAACCAGTTACAAGTCGGTTTTCATAACGGCGTGCCCGTATATGTACATGATGTTGCTGAAGTTATTCAAGGCCCTGAAGATGCAAAACAAACAGTGGCTTACTACACAGGCGCGGCCACTGATTTAAACCGTGCGATTGCGGTCCCTGCGGTGACTATCGCAGTAGCTAAAAAGAAGGGAGCTAACGGGGTCTCGGTAGCAGAGGATGTTATTGCGCGTGTTGACTCTCTTAAGGGACGTTTGATTCCTAATGATGTCAACGTCAGCTTAACGCGTAACTACGGTTTGTCAGCTAAGCAAAAAGTTAACGACCTTATCTTCAAGTTATTCATAGCAACAGGCTTTGTTTTCTTATTGGTGTGGGCAGCTTTCCGCGCACTTAAACCGGCTATCGTTGTGTTGTTGGTTATCCCGGTTGTTCTTTTGTTCACGATTCTTTCAGCATGGCTGTTGGGCTTTACGATTGACCGGGTATCACTATTCGCCTTGATCTTCTCGATTGGTATCTTGGTTGACGATGCGATCGTGGTAGTTGAAAACATTTACCGCCGATGGCTCGAGGCAAACTCTGTTGATGCAGAGACTGCGGTTGATGCGGTGCGAGAGGTGGGTAACCCAACCATTCTGGCTACGGGTACTGTTATCGGTGCATTACTACCAATGGGCTTTGTCAGCGGAATGATGGGCCCTTACATGATGCCAATCCCGGTGCTTGGTTCTGTGGCGATGGTGATCTCGCTATTTGCAGCCTTTGTGTTTACTCCTTGGTTGGCAATTCATCCTGTTTTCAAGCCAACCTTAAAATACTTAGAAGTCGCTGAGAAACGTGAACATAAAGAAGCTGAGTGGCTTGATGGTGTGTTCCGTTCTGCACTTATCCCAATGATTGAGTACCCATGGAAGGCGCGCATGTTCAAGTTGGCCATGTGGGGCACTTTCTTGGTTATGTGCTCGTTCTTCTACTTCAAGTGGGTAGCGGTAAAAATGCTGCCGTTGGATAACAAGCCTGAGTTCTCGGTAGTGTTGGATATGCCAGAGGGATCTGCCTTGGCTGTCACAGGTAACCAAGCACACCGTGTGGCGGATAAATTACGCCGTATGCCAGAAGTGCGTGATGCACAGATTTATGTTGGTACAGCTAAGCCGTTCGACTTTAACGGCATGGTGCGTCACTACTATCTTCGTCAACAACCATGGCAGGCCGAGATTCAGCTGCAGTTGTTAGATAAGCGTGAGCGTAAACGTTCTTCTCACGAGATTGCAGTCGATGCACGTGCGCAAGTCAAAGAACTGCTCGCAGGTACGGGTGCTAAGTTCTCGGTGGTTGAGATGCCGCCTGGTCCACCGGTCCTCCAGTCAGTTGTCGCCGAGGTGTATGGTCCAGATGCTCAAACGCGTCGTCAGGTTGCTGCAGATTTAACTGAGATTTTCACCAAGACAGAAAGTTTGGTTGACGTTGATAACTATATGCGTGAGCCATATGACTATTGGCACTTTGTGATCGAAACGGAAAAAGCCCAGCGTCGAGGTATTTCTGTTCAAGATATCAATCGTGAACTTGCGATGGCTTTGGGTGGTTATGTGCTTGGCGATGTAAAACAGCGCGCTGGTCATGAGCCTGTGAATATTGTTGTTCAAATCCCAATGGCTGAGCGTTCTAACATCTCACGATTGGGTGATATTTTGGTTGGCACACCTAAAGGCTCTAGTGTTCCTTTGCGCGAGCTTGGACACTTTGAATTACGCGAAGAAGATCACTTAATTCACCATAAGGATTTGCGTGCGGTTGAGTATGTTGTTGGTGATGTAGGTGGCAAGCTTGCTGCACCTATCTATGGCATGTTCCAGGTGCAAGACAAGTTAATGGAAGTGGGTTGCCAGACCCCAGATGGTCATTCGTTGTGTGACAACATCAATTGGACAGCGCCACCTGAGGATGACTCTCGGTCAGGTATTCAGTGGGCAGGTGAGTGGACGGTTACCTACGAGACCTTCCGTGACATGGGTATGGCCTTTGGTGCGGCCCTTGTTTTGATCTACATCCTGGTGGTGTGGGAGTTTGGGAACTTCCGTATTCCTGCTTTGATCATGGCGCCGATTCCTTTGACCTTGCTCGGTATTATTCCGGCGCACTTGGTCTTCTTCCAGGTGGGCTGGGGCGGTGAGTTCACCGCAACATCCATGATCGGTTGGATTGCCTTGGCCGGTATCATCGTGCGTAACTCAATTTTGCTGGTGGACTTCTCGGTGCACTTGATTCGTCAAGGCACACCGGTGGTAGAGGCGGTTATTACTTCGTGTAAGACGCGTACCCGTCCGATTGTGATCACCGCGTTAGCTTTGGTTGCAGGCTCCTCTGTTATTTTCTTCGACCCAATCTTCCAAGGTATGGCGATATCGCTTGCTTCTGGTGTGTTGGTATCGACTGTGTTGACCCTGATTGTTATTCCTTTGGGCTGCGTGCAGGCCGCTGATTCTTTATGCGAAGTGGCGGGCGTTGATTGCCAAGAGAAAAACTTGCTGCCATCACAAACCAAAGGTCAAAACTCAGCACCCGGTGCTGCGTCTTCTGGTACACCATTGTTAATGAAGCTTTGGTCTGGCTTGATGTCGATTATCTTTGCGGTGATTGGTATCGTGACTTGGATATTGGGTTTGTTTAAGCGCAAGCCAAGTTCACCACCGCCTGCACCAAGCCCAGCTTCTGCACCTGTAACATCGCCTGCAGCGCCAGCTAGTGAATCGGTGGCTGAGCCAACTGTTAGCACAGCGTCAGCGTCGAGTGACATGTCTGGTAGTCGATTCGGTAGCCGCTTGGATACACCCAAAAAGCGTCCAGTTGATGAGTCTGCTGAGGCGGAAGACGATGCAGATCAGCCTGCGCGCTCTTCTTATCGTCGCGGTATTCGTTTGAAGTCTGACGAAGACTAGTTTTTGAGAACTTAGGGCATTTGCCGAGTGCGAATGACCCTAGGTTCAGGTTACAATTTACTCAAGAACTCACGGCAGTGAACACTGCAAGGGTAATTGATCTGAAAAGACGTCCGCTGACGCTGTTGGTACTGACTCTTTTTGGTGTTTCGAGCTTGCTCAGCGCCAATTGGTGGCCTTATTCACAGCCAAAAAGTGGACGTTCGTTTGTAGAACTCCGGCCAACCAGCCCTAAAGCTGAGCAGCCGATAAAGCAATACAACACCGCTTCACAATGGCGTCCGACTCAACGTGCATTTGTGCAGCCATCACCAATCTATCCACGCATCGAGCGACAGGCTCAGATGCGACCCATAGAGAGTGATGAAACATTGATTATGCCGCCGGCTAATCCTCGTTTAATTACGCGGGCGCCAGAGCATTCACAATTTCGACCTTTGGGACGCTCTCAACAAGAACGTTCTTGGGTAACGCCGAACACGATAGGGCAGGCACAGCCAACCCGGCCAGTGTATGTACCGGTTCCGGTATGGATTTATCCAGCATCACCTTATGTGATGCCAATGATGCCAACCCCTTATTGGGGCCGTTGGTGAAGTAGTAAATAGGCCTTTTTGGCTGGATTGAAGAATTAGAGGGCACACATGTCTCACCGCTGGTTAAAGCCAACTTTGATTTCGATGATTGTTGTAAGTATCCCGATGCAAGTGGCACTGGCATACGGACCTCAGTGGCGCCCATCAGGCATTAACCTTCAACAACAAATGCCTCAGCAGCTACCTCGTGTTGCACCCATCAATCGTGGTTTCCGTCCGATTGATCAAACCATGGTGGCACAAGCGAACCAAGCCCCAACTTGGCAGCCAATAGCACCCCGTTATGCACCTGTAGCGTCACCTCAACCTGCCTTTACCCAGCAATTTGGTTGGCGTCCAGCGGCAAAGCCATTCTTGGTGCCAAAACAAGCGCCGACTATGGCGATGCGTAAACCAGAACAGCCAAAGTTCACCTCAGCGTATTGGGGTATGGCAGAAAAGGTACTTCCGAATGAGAATAAGCCTGCAGCAAGCGCACACCGTTGGCGTCCAGAATCTGCTCCAGCGACATCGGGTTTAATTGCACGTCAGCAAGCTGAGCCGGCTCCAATGATGCCGCAGCCTAGTTATGCACCTCTGTCTTACTACCCAATGCCTCAAATGGGTTATGCGATGCCGTATGTCCCACAGCCGTACATGGCTAATCAGCCGCAACCTCGCATGCACATGGCTCCGCCACCACCGCCGGTATTTCCACCGCAGTTCCCTGTGGCGCCTCAGCAATTCATGCCGTTCGCGATTCAGCCAGCAATCCCATTGCCTCAGCCTCACTGGAGCATGATGGATCCTATGTTTGGCCGTATGCCACGCTTTGGTCGTCAGACGATACGTCCGGTGATTCCGCCAATGACGCGTGATTACGCGGCCCGCTAAGACAGTAAACCTCTAGCATTACCTGATTTCTGGCCATTAAGTGCCTGATTTAAAATGGTGCCATGATAGGTTTCTTGTGCTAGTGTTATCCCTAATAAGCCCCTCAAAGTAGAACTATTTATGTCAGAACAGAATCAAAAGCCGGAAGAATCAGCTGTTACAGATGATATCTCTCGCTTAGCGTGTGCGCTTGAGGCTGACCAGTTGCGTTCAGAATTGAGCCAAAAGCGTTGGGAGTTGATTATTTACCCCTCGCTATTTGCTTTCGTTTTATTAGCACTCTATGGGTTTTATCTCATCTACAACCTACAAAAAGACGTGCATTACTTGGCTATCAGTGTTGACTCCAATATGACCACCTTGGCGAGCAATATGCAGAATATCTCGCAGAACATGGGTCAGTTAACCAGCAATGTCCGTGCGATGACCGTTAGTCTCGATAGCATTGATAAGAAAGTAGGTACGTTGGAGCCCATGTTGGCAAACATGACTAGCCTGACTCAATCAGCGCAGGGCATGAATATCAACATGCACCGTATGAACCGCGACATTGGTCGGCCTATGCGCATGATGAATACTTTCATGCCTTGGTAAAAATGCCTATCAAGAAAAAGCCGCTCAGTTGAGCGGCTTTTTTGTGCCTGAAATAAATCCCCCTCAGCTCGTTAGAGCAAAGGGGTTGCGGAGAGGAGATCTATCCAGACACAGAGTAGACCCCCTTACAGAGAGAAAGTTTCTTAGGCCGCGTTAGCTTGCTCATTCTCAAGTGCTGCTTGAGCGGTTTTGATTTCAATTCGGCGTGGCTTCATCGCTTCTGGAATCTCGCGGACTAATTCGATGTGTAACAAACCATCTTTCACTTCTGCGCCGGTGACGCGGACGTGATCTGCAAGCTGGTAGGTGCGTTCAAAGCTGCGGTTCGCAATGCCTTGGTGAAGGTATTTACGTTCAACGCCATCTTGGCTTTTATTGCCAGTAACTTTGAGTTTGCCGTCATTAACTTCTATTTCCAACTCATCAGTTGAGAAGCCAGCAACAGCCATAGTGATTCGATAATCGTTATCGCTTACCAGTTCGATATTGTAGGGAGGGAAGTTTGAACCCTCGTGGCGACGAGCACTTTCCAGTGCATCAGTCAGGCGATCGAAACCAACAGCGGTACGGAAAAGGGGTGAAAAATCAAAGGTTGTCATCTGAATGTCCTCTTAAAGCAACAATTCTAAAAATCGGTGCAAATAAGCCACCGAGTAAGACCCAATATGGCGTCTTAACTATGAGATGGGGTGCTTAAAAAGGATTTCAAGGGGGGTGTTAACTGAGCCAACGCACGAGATAGTAGATGCGCTGACTTTCAGACGAAACCGAGGGTCCATAGACAATGGCGGGGTGAAGGTTTTTGGCTTCATTTGCGCCAGCTTGTGCATCTTCAATCGATTCAACGATGGACACACATCCCTCGGGGAAGCGCTTACGCCCTTTGCGTGGTGTTTTGATCAATGCTGCACGTTCTTGCAGCGATTTCGATTCGGGATCAACGATTACCTGTACCATAATGGCAGTGTACTTAGCCGCGCTGTGTTTAGCGAGGTCAATTCAATATGAGAGCATCACATGGATATAGCGGATATTCGTCGCGAGTTTCAATATGCGGGTTTGTCGCGTGACGACCTGAATGAAAACCCGATTGAGCAATTTGAGAAATGGTTTGTTGATGCGCGCGATGCGAACTTGGATAACCCGAATGCCTTGAGTTTGGCAACGGTGAATGAGGATGGTTCACCATCTTTGCGAACCGTATTACTCAAAGTCTTTGATGAAAAAGGCTTTGTCTTTTTTACCAACTACGGAAGTCGTAAGGCGCATGACTTAGATCGTAATCCAAAGTCGGCTATGTTATTCCACTGGTTAGAGTTGGATCGTCAAGTCAAAATTCAGGGTAATGTGAGTCGCATTAGTACGGCAGAGTCGTTGGCATACTTCACCTCGCGTCCACGAGGTAGTCAGATCGGCGCATGGACTTCGCAACAAAGCTCACCAATAGGTTCACGTTCCTTATTGGTGCAAGCGTTTGAATCGATGAAAAAGAAGTTTGCTGAAGGTGAAATACCTCTGCCGGACTTTTGGGGTGGTTACCGTCTAGAGCCGTCAGTGATTGAGTTTTGGCAGGGCCGTGAAAATCGTCTTCATGATCGCTTTGAGTTTCGTCGCCAAGGTGACACATGGGAAATTCAACGTCTACAGCCTTAGTTGATGTAATCCCAGCTCTCTAGATGCTGCATCAATGGAAAGTAGAGCGCTAGCTTTATTGGGCGCGAGTCATACTCGCTCACTAAGCGCGCATAGTTCTCAAGTTGTTCACGATAATGTTCACGCTCTTGCGTTAAAAATGCGGACATATCGTTTTGTGCATTTTCACTGGTTTTGTAATCCACAATCCAGCGTACACCGTCATCTACAAACGTACGGTCAATAATAAAGTGTTCGATGTTGTCAGAGAGTCTACTCAAGGCGAGTTCACTCTGCGCTTCTGGATGCGAACGTAAAATCCATTGTCCTGTTTTGTCGTTAAGTGTTTGCTTTAATGCGCGTTGAGCTTGAGCAGTTGATCTATCGAGTTCGGCATCACTCACCCCTAAATGCATCAGGCCGGTTCGTATGGCGCGGGTTAACGTCTCGATGCGTGCGGCTGGCCATTGCTCGATACCTTCATGACTGATTCGTTCAAGGTAGCGATGCACCAAGGTGCCAATGTGACGAGCGGCGTTATCATTCCATTCAATATCGCTACGCTGCGCTTGGTTAGCCTGTGTTGAGCTTGCAAGTTGCTCTGGAATGGTGAAAGCCCAGTCGCTCGGTAAGCATTGCTCTTGAGACTTTTCTAGGGCTATTGCTTCAGGTGCTTCAGGGTGGTGAATGACGGTGTCTGCAATCGATGACCAGAGACGGTGCATCAGGCTGCTTTTATTCGGTGTTTTGAGCTCATCGGTTTTAGGGTCTATGTCGCCTTTGCCGCACAGAATCAATTGGTCCTTAGCTCGGGTCGCTGCGACATATAAAAGACGTGCAATCTCATGCTGATCTTTTTGCTTATTTAAGCTGTTGATATAGCTGGCTATCGGTTCTTTGTCTGATTCATAGGCGGCAATAGGCGCGAGCAGTAGCTGTTCTGAGTTGCTCTCATCAAGGCGTTGTTGCCAAACGAGTAATTCATGACCATCTTTACCCGGTTGTCGAGTCAGTCCCGGAAGGATGACTAGATCAAACTCAAGACCCTTAGCGCCATGCATGGTCATCAAATGCACAGGATTGCTATCGCTCGCTACCGTTTGCGAATAAAGCGAATCGAGCTTTTTATCCAGTTGAGCAAAATCAAGCAGTCCATCGGTATCACTCAGTGATTCGATCAACTCAAAGTAATCCCTTGCATCTTGGCGATCAGTATTATCTGCTAGCGTTAAACCGCCGAGTAAGGTCCAAATGGCCTCAAGTGTCTGGCGTAAGCTGCGTGTTGGGCGGTAAGGCAGGTGCGGGGAAAGAATAGTTTCAAGATGGGAAAGGCGTTGTTTACCATCTTCGCTGAGTTGCTTGCGAATCTGTTCGCGACGCATCTGTGTATATAGCGTGTCGTTGCTGTAGCTTTCAGCGATTAGGGCAATGTCTTTGATGTGCATTCCAACAAGCGGCGATCGCAAAAGCGATAACCACGCTAAGCGATCAGCAGGATGCAGTAGGGCGCGAGTGAGGCTGCGAAGATCCATCACGGTGGCGCGATGAATCAGTGCTTCAATCTTATTGGCTTGCACCGGTATGTCAGCAAGCTTCAGTGATTCCACAATCAGGTCGAGATGACGGCGAGATCGAGCTAGTAACGCGATGCTGTTATCCGGATGGGTGTCACGGTATGACTGAATCTTTTGTGTGATGAAAGCGGCTTCTGCCTCTGCGTAATAAGTCGCATCAAAGGTGTGTGTGTGAACGCTGATCTCATGACTTGCGGGATGCGCGGCATCTGAGGGTGAGTAACTGACAGCGCCTTCATTGCGATCATCATAAGTCGGGAACACCTTGGCGAAGGTCTGATTGACCCAGTCGATGATGCCGCCTTGAGAACGGAAGTTCATGCTCAACCTTAGCTGTTCTAATGAAATATCACCCAATCCGTTTTCTTGGGTTTGCAGGAACAAACCAACCTCTGCTTGGCGGAAACGGTAAATCGACTGCATAGGGTCGCCGACAATGAATAGCGTGCGGCCATCGTTGGGTAACCATCCGGTAGTGAGTTGTTTGATGAGGTTGTATTGAGAGCTCGAGGTATCTTGGAATTCATCTATCAATAAATGTTGAACTTGGTAATCCAAGCTCAGTGCCAGATCAGTGGGGGACTCTTCATCACCGAGTGCTTGCAATGCGCGTATCTGGATCTCGGCAAAGTCGACCTCGTGATGCTGTGCAAACACATCCTGTAATTTTTTGACAGCGAAGTTAAGGCAATGCAGCAAATCAATGAGGATGGCTGTTTGATCATCGTTGTAGTTAACTTGTGGCATGCTGCGCACTTCATCTAAGCGCTCTAGTAAGACTTTGTCGCTAGCAAGCTTTTCGATAATCGCTACAAGCTCTTCCTTCTTTTGTTTTTTCTCTGGAGGGAAGCCCATCTTGACATTGATGCCCCCCTTTTTGCGCGCAGTACCGTTTTTGGTCAATAACATTTCGGCGATACCGCACCATTTCGCAAGATCGTTTCGAGATGCTTGAGGCGATGCTGCGTCATTTATGAATGCGTATTGTGGCAAAGAGGTATTGTTTAGATTGTTGGCAGCAAAGCGCGTTAGCTCACACAGTGCATCAAGGTCATGAGTGTCGAACAGTGAATGAAGTGTGCTGAGTTTGTTGTTAAGTACATCCTCAAGGGTGTGCTCAATCGAAAGGATGTTTTCTGGCTCTAAGATATTGAGCCATTGGTCGCGTCGCGCCAGCATGCTGACAAGTAATTCACTGGCGAGTGACCAACGATTATCGAGATGTGACAACACTCCTTGGATGTGAATGCCTGTGTCAGGGTCATCAAGGCTGCTGAGAGTTGCTTTCGCGGCTTCTTCGTAAAGCGGGTTAGCATTTTCTGTCACGCCGGGTTGCGCGCCTGTGGTTGATAGCACGGGCATTTGACGCGTTAACTCGGCTGCCAAGCTATCAAAGGTTTGGATGCGTAAGCGGTTGGGATTGCGCTGTAAGTCCCATTGATGCGCTTTAGCGTTAGCAATAGCAGCGCTGGCTAGCTGCCAGGTAGTTAACTTGTGCGCTTCGCTTGGCTTATCAAGCTGCGAAGACTCAAGTGCATTCAAGATACGCGCACGCATCTCAGCGGCGGCCTTGCGGGTAAAGGTAATGGCGATGATCTCTTCAGGCGCTTTGACCTGCGCAAGAAGCATTAAGTATCGCTGTGTGAGTAACTCGGTCTTACCGGAACCTGCGGGTGCTTGAACAATAAAAGATCGATTTGGTTGAAGAGCATTCGATCGTGCAGCGGCATCATGAATCTGCATCATCGACCTCCTCAGTGAGGTGTGCCTGGCTTATACGACATAGCGAATCGAGCTCGCAGTAGTCACAGGCATATTTTTTCGGATCAACGTCAATGCGGCCGTCAGTCAACTCGCCTGCCAAATGATTTAGCGTAGTTTGCCAGTGCGCAAGCAATTCATCCCATGTCTCGAGCTGTTGAGTATCAGCGATAGCCTTGGCGCCATTTAAACGTTGTTTGTTATCTGCCAAGCCAATAAATTTACTTTCTTTGGCATGGACTTGAGCAATCACGCCTGCGCTCGGTTTTTGGGTCGCCATAGCGTACAAGGGTATTTGGCACTCGCTTGGTCGATCCTCTGTCCATTCATTAATGTGGTGGGTTCGGCCTGTCTTGTAATCGATCACTGCGTGCGTTCCATCGGAAAATTTATCTACCCGATCGAGTTTGATCTTCAGTGAAAGCGCACCCAATGTGACTTCAGATGGGTGCTCGAGCGCAGCGATCTCCCATTCCGAGGGGCGTGATGCTTCAAGTGAAAGCCATTCACGCAAAATTCGCTTCAGTCTTTGTGATTCGAGTGACTGGAAACTTGGCGTGAAGATATCTAATCGTGTTTTCGCAAGTTGTTGGAGTGAGGTTTCAACGGCGTCATCAATAATCTGTGATAGATCATTTGACTTCAGTGATCTAAGCGAGTGGCTTTTTGGGATGTGCTTAAACAGTTGTTCCAGCGCGGTATGCATGATGTTGCCGGTCAGCATCGCATCAGGATAGGGCGATAAGTCATCGATACTTTCAGCATTTAAGCGATAACGCGCAAACGCTTTGAACGGGCATTGTGCTTGCGCAGAAATAAGACTTGAGCCACCTCTAAATTCATTTACAGGTAACACCGCTTCAAGTACTGCGAGTGGTTGAGTTGTCTCAGTGATAGCAGAGTCTTCAATCGGGTCAGCATCAGATATCTGGTGTTGCCACTCAGGCCAATCGGTGATCAGTGGTGATGGGCGTTGTTCTGCATCATCACGAAACGCGGTATAGCTGGCGATTACGTGCTTTGCATGTCCGCGTAATTGATCTAGCAAACCGGCTGCATACTTTAGTTCGCGTTCATGCGACGCATTAGGCATGTCATGTTCGCGTTGTAAGCGTTTGGGTAACCACGGGTTTGGGTTTGGCGATGCCGGCCAGTGTTGATCATCGACACCTAAAAACCAGATGGCATCAAATTGCAGACCAGCAGCTTCGAGGACGCCCAGCACATGAATCGATTGAGGTGCTGTCTTGGCCTGAAAGGTAATACTTTGAGCCAGTTGAGCGAGCAGTTGATGTGCTTGAGGAAGCGTAAGGCTTTTTTGAACCCGTTGTAGACCAGCGTATTCACTGAGGAGGGTTTTAAAGCGTTCAGTCGTTTGGTACTCAACGCTATTGATGCTGCGATCACCGGGCCAGCCGATCAGGTTTAGCGCATCACGAAAAACGCTTGCCCAATCTGCAGGTGATGCGCGATCCGTATGCTCTGCTGCAAGCGAGCTAAGTTCATTCAGAATGGCATTTAGCGTTGGGCAAGTTTCTTGCGCTTGGGTTGCCAAGAACGCTGTGCTCATGGTGATGAATTGTTGTGAGCGACAAGCCTTATCAAGTTGTGCTCTAGCATCCCATTCGTCGCTATGTCCGCCAATGAAAGGGGAGCGAAGGAGGATGCTGACATGTTCAAGCGACATCGGTTTAGCAAGCAACCAATGCAGTGCTTTGAGTGCATGATCAATGATCGGATGGTCGCTTAATGGCTCACCGAGTGAAATGTTAAACGCGGGGTTGTTATTGGTATTCAGGTAGTCACGTGGTGCCAGTAAACGTGATAACTGCCGCTCTAAGGCGTGTTTATGATTTTGAAGGACGGGGCTGACAATCGCGACTTGAGCATCGGGCTTAGCGGCTAGTGTGCGTTTAGCCCATGAGCATGCAGCAAGAATTTCGTCCTGTTTATTATGAAAGCTCGCGCGTTCAGCTGACGCTAGAGTTAATCTTTCAGTCGATGCGGTATCAAGTTTACAGCCGTGTTTTTTGATTGATGCTATCAGTTGTTCTTGTTCTGGCGAGAGCTGCTCAAAGCCGATGAGCTGAAGCGTTTTAGGAACGGGGATAAAGCCATTATCGATACCAAGGATAATGGCAGCAGTTAACTGACTTGCTGAAAGTAAATAATGTTTCTCGCAATGCGATTCAAAGGCTTTTTTCCAGCGTAAAAAGAAGCGACTCTCTTCAGTACCTTCAAACGCAATGTCGCTTTCATCGAGCTGCCATGCGCAGCTGCGTTGATAAGCTTCTTGAACACCTTGTGCGGCTTTATCAGGTCTAAGCAACAAGAGATCATCGCTATGACGGCGGATGATGCTTTCCCAGATCAAGCGCTCTTGAAAGCTCGTGAGTAAAACAGCCTC
>CAZEWM010000026.1:0-12707 GCA_964516045.1 uncultured Gammaproteobacteria bacterium | reverse complement strand
TTCTCGATGAAAAGAACACCTTGCCACATCAGTTTGTGACCTTTGTTCGCGCTTAGTTGCGCCCCCAATATTTTTGCATCTCGTAAAACAAGAAAGAGGCTGACCAGGTAATCAATACCAGACCGGTGAGCGACTCAATGCCCGTGAGGTAACGCAGAGCACCCAGTGGCTCTATGTCGCCAAAGCCTAAGGTCGTAAAGGTGGTAAACGAGAAATAGGCGCTCGCCATCAAGCTGCCATCGTAGTTACCACTGAGCTGCCCCCAGTTATTGTGGTGCATAAAGTAAAAACTCAGGGCAAATAGCCAGATCTCAATAATGTGCGCAAAGATAGCGCCAAACACACCAATAACCACTCGGCTGTGTGCGCGCATTTTTAGCTTGGGCATCAACACAGAGAGACGATAGAGGATCTCGTAATGAATCATCACCGCTAGGGCAATGATGAGCGTGTTGACGATCAAAAACTTCATGTGGTTATGCGAGCGCCTTGAGTAAGAACTCAGGCATAGCAAGAGCGCCGTGATGGATGCCCGCGTTGTAGTACTGCGTAGCAAACGATTTGTTTTCAACATCCGCTTGGCGGAAATTACTGAGATCGCCGCTCTTCGATGCCATCGTCGCTGACCACCATCCGGTTGGATAGATGGGTTGGGGGAAGCAGAGTGTTTTGCTAGCAGTAAAACCGGCTGCCGCATAGTTTTTGTGCATGCGTTGAATTAGCTCAAGGTGTGCCAGTGGAGACTCACTTTGTTGCACGATGATGCCATCAGGACGTAAAGCACGATGACAAGCCGCAAAGAATTCTGCAGTGAACAATACCTCACCCGGGCCGACAGGGTCGGTTGAGTCAACAATAATCAAATCCAGTGACTCAGGTGCGGCATCTTTCATCCATTGGATGCCGTCGATAAAGAGCAGCTCTGCACGAGGGTCATTGTTGGATTCGCATAGCTCAGGAAAGTGAATCTCAGAAGCTTCTGTTACTACCTCATCGATATCGATCTGAGTGCATTTCTCAACTGAATCATGACGCAATACTTCTCGCAAAGTGCCGCAGTCACCACCGCCAATGATTGCAACATGCCGAGGATTGGGATGCGTAAACATAGCGGGATGTGAAAGCATCTCGTGATACACAAAATTTTCTCGTGTGGTCACCATGGTGCAGCCATCAATCACCATAAACTTGCCAAAGCCGGTCGTGTTAAACACCTCGACAAGCTGGAAAGGCGATTGCTTTGAAAAAACTTTCTCTGTGGTCTCTAAGGAAAACGCTGAGCCAATATCAGCGTGAATTTCGGTAAACCATTTATCACTAAGTGTCATGCTGCACCTCATATACGAATGCGCGCACCTTAACGTGGTAGCTGGGATTCGACAATCGCTTATCCGGACAAATTGGTTGATAATTCAACCAGCATTGATACTCGGCAAGGAAAGACCATGGCCAACGCAGACAATCAGCTGCCGCAACACTACGGTATTCGACATTGGGGCGAAGGCTACTTCTCGATTAATGCGCAGGGTCATGTTGCAGTAGAGCCGCGTCGCGACGGCACAAGTTTGGATGTTTATCAGCTGGTTAATGAAGCGAAGTCTTCAGGTCTGAAGACGCCATTACTTCTGCGTTTTGATGATGTTCTAACTGATCGTGTGCGTGCGCTATCTCAAGCTTTTGAAACGGCAGCAAGCGAGCTTCAATATTCAGGTGGCTATCGCGCCATCTATCCAATTAAGGTCAATCAACAGCGCAGTGTGGTCGAGCAGATCGCTTCGGTAGGTGCGGATATTGTCGGCCTTGAAGCGGGCAGTAAGCCTGAATTATTAGCCGTACTTGCAGCCAGCCCGGGTGGTGCTTCGATCGTATGTAATGGTTATAAAGACCGCGAGTATGTGCGCTTAGCGCTGATGGGTCGCAAGCTTGGCCATGATGTGTACTTGGTTATCGAAAAGCCTTCTGAACTTAAGTTGGTTCTCGATGAGGCAGCTAAGATGGCTATTGAGCCGTTGCTCGGTGTTCGTATTCGCTTGGCTGCTGTGGCGAGTGGTAATTGGCAAAACTCTGGCGGTTCTAAATCTAAGTTTGGTTTATCAGCAGCGCAATTACTTGAACTGATCGCCCAGCTTAAAGCTGCCGATAAGCTGCATTGCTTGCAGTTGCTGCACTCACATATCGGTTCACAAATTCCCGATCTTTCAGATATTGATCGCGGTATTTCAGAAGCGGCACGGTATTACGCCGAGCTAGCAAAAGCAGGCGCGCCGATAAAGGTTATCGATGTCGGCGGCGGCCTGGGTGTCGACTATGAAGGAACAGCGAGCCGTCATTATTGCTCGATTAATTACAGTGTGAATGCTTATGCCAAAGCAGTGCTACGCGCGATTCAACAACGCTGTGCTGAATTTGATCTTGCTGAGCCACGTGTGTTCAGTGAATCTGGCCGGGCGCTCACCGCGCATCATGCCATATTGATTACCGAAGTAATTGAGCGTGAAGAGCCTTCAACAGCTTTGGGTAAAGTCAGTGAAGATGACGATGCGGATGTAGTTAAGGCGCTTGCCGTCATTCATCAGCAGTTCGATCCGCAATCACCTCTAATGAGCTGGCAAGAAGCCAAGCATCAGTTCGATTTAAGTCAGCAATCCTTCCAAAGCGGTGAGATTGATTTAGAACAGCGTGCGCATGCGGAACAATGGTTCTATGCGATTGCAGATTTAGTGCGACAACATTTGCGCGTCACTTCGCGTCGACATCGCGATGTGCTTGATGAGTTGAACGACATGCTGGCAAGCCGTGTGTTCTGTAACTTCTCCTTGTTTCAATCATTGCCTGATGCTTGGGCACTAAACCAAGTATTTCCGTTGATGCCATTGCATCGTTTAACTGAATCGCCCGAGCAAGCTTCGGTTGTTCACGACCTAACCTGTGATTCGGATGGCTGTTTGTCACAATACGTTGATCAGGATGGTGTAGAGAGTACCTTGCGATTGCATGCGGCTAATGGCGAGCCTTACTTGATTGGTATTTTTTTGGTCGGAGCCTACCAAGAGATTCTGGGTGATATGCACAACCTGTTTGGTGATACCGATGCGGTGAATGTCAGCCTTACAGCTGATGGGTATAGTTTCTCAGAGCCTGAGCGTGGTGATCGCGCTGACGAGTTACTCAGTTATGTGCACTTCGATCCGCAGCAGATGTTGACGCAGTATCAAGGAAAACTCGCTGCAGCTAAGTTAACTGATCAACAACGTACCGCGTATCTCGCTGATTTGAAGATCGCGCTTAACAGTACGACCTATCTGACCGTTTAACGCGTTACCTTCCAACAACGGTGTGGACGATAACGCGCAAAGTCCATCGGAACAGTTTGCTCGGTGATCTCCTCAAAGTTAGCCTCATTGAGCAGCCGCTCATCAAGTGAGAAGCCTTGGCGGTTATTCGAAAAAATCAGCTGGCCGCCGGGTGCTAAGAAGCGCAAGGTGTTGCGTAACAAATCGACTTGATCACGTTGCACATCAAAGGTGTTATGCATGCGTTTCGAGTTCGAGAAGCTCGGCGGATCTAACACAATAAGATCAAACTTCAGCTTTTGTTGCGGATCAGCAAGAAAAGCCAACACATCGGTTTGTAGCATTTGATGTTGAGCGCTAGCTAAGCCATTAATATCAAGGTTGCGTTGTGACCAGGCTTGATAGGTTTTCGACATGTCCACCGTTAGGCTGCGACTTGCGCCACCCGCAGCGGCATAAGTAGTGAAGCTACCTGTATAGGCAAATAGATTCAGCAGGCTTTTACTTTGTGATTTCTCGCGGACCATCTTGCGAGTTTGGCGATGATCAAGGAAGAGGCCAGTGTCTAAATAGCGATGAAGATTTACCTCAAAGGATAAGCCGTACTCTCTCACCTCAAACGAAGGCGCGTCGAGCGCAAGCTTTTCGTACTGATCAAGCCCACGTTGGCGTTTGCGTGTTTTAAAACCGAGCTGAAGCGGTTCGAGTTGAAAGTGTTGCAGTAAGGCATCACGTAATTTGTCGAGTTGCTCATCAGTCACCGGACGTTTGCGTTCAAATACCTGCACGTGCAAGCTGTCGGCATAACGATCAATGGCGAGCGGAAATTCAGGCATGTCGCGGTCATACAGTCGATAAGCAGAGAGCTGTTGGTCTTTAAGCCACTTCTTTAAACGCTTTTGATTTTTATCACAGCGATTGAGTAATGCATCAAGATCATCCACGTCGCAAACCCCATAGCAGTGCTGCCCATCCGGCAATAAAACTCATCCCACCAATGGGGGTGATAGCGCCAAGCCAAGCGATATTGGTGAGCACTAAGAGGTATAGACTTCCGCTAAAAATGAATACACCAGCGATAAACAGAATTGCAGAAAGCTGCCACGCTTTTGGCGATTGATGGTGGGATAAGGCGCCGAGTAGTAGCAACGCTAAGGCATGGATAAACTGATAATCAACACTAGTATGGTAAATAGTTAACTGGGTATCAGTTAATAGGGATTTTAAACCATGAGCGCCAAAAGCGCCGATCAATACCCCACTTAACCCAAAGAGAGCGCCCCAAAAAACACATCGTCGCGCGAGTGCGTTCATTGCGGCTTACTCAAGAGCTCAAGTTCTTCGAGTATTTTTTCGAGTAAGGCTTTGCCGCGCTCATCCATTTTTCTACTGAGTGTTTTCAGATCACGTTCACCATTGATTAATGGTCGAATCACCGCGGCAATACGCGCCATATCGCCACCTGCGCGCTGCATTTGCTCTGCCATTTGACTGATTAACGTCAGCGCTTGTACGTTGCCGGTAGCTGCCGCGTGAATCATGCCCGCAAGGCCAGGCGCGGCCATCGTGGCATCGGCTTTTTTATTGGGGTCAGGTAAAGAGCTAGGGTCTTGAAGGCCTTGTAAAATAGCTTCAGCAATTGCACTGTCCTCTTGGTCTAAACCATTGAGTACCATTACATCGCGTCGACCCTCAGAGATGCTATTGAGTACAGCAACTAATGCCTGCCATCCGTTATCACTGGCGCTTTTCATCAGGGCATCGAAACGGTGTCGAGGCTTGGGTTCTTGCATGCTTGTCACGACGTCGCAAATAAATGCGGCATGCGCTTGAACGATTTGCTGTTTAGGATCGTGCATATTTTAGAGATTGGAGCGACTGCGATAACGCGGTAGGTTGATGTTGTAGCGAATGGCTATCAAACGAACAATAAAGATACTGCCACCTGCAATAATGATTGACCATTCAATTGTGATGCCAATCGACAATAAGCCTACAAAACCAATCGCTCCTATCCATGCGATAGTGGCGTAGAGCGGGCTGTAAAATACCATCGGTGTTTCATTACACAACACATCGCGAAAAATACCTCCGAGCACGCCAGTCATCACGCCCATGAAGCTGGCCACAATCCACGGTACATCCAGCATCAGTGAAACGGTGGTGCCGGCGATCGCAAAAGTAGCAAGACCGGCGGCGTCAGGAATCAAAAACCATTTGCTTGATAAATCGAAGCGGCGTGCCAGAAGGAACATGGCAAACGCGCTACCCAAGCTAGCAAAGAAGAAGGCTTGGTCGCGAATCCAGAAAACCTCGCGATCGAGCAACATGTCACGCAAAGAACCACCGCCTAGGCCTGTCGCAATCGCAATAATGATCACGCCAAACAGGTCGAATTGTTTTGCACCTGTTTTCAGCACTGCAGAAGCTGAAGAAACCACTACTGCAAGTAGAGTTACCCAATAAAGCGCATTGAGTAGGTCAGGAGAGGGGTTTAAGGTCATCGCTCAGTGACGCAGAAGCTGCGTCAAACCTGCATCGAAATGATTAACGATACGCTCGGTACTGGCGGTAAGTCAGTTCATTACCCAAGCTTTTGCGATAGTGCATCACAGCACTCTGGCCTGATGCTGCCACATCGCTAACTGCCCAACCTTGACGGAACTTCTGCAAACGGAAGTCGATACGTGGTGGGTAGTAGTTGCCTGGCTGCAGGATATACATCGAAACAATCGCCTCATCACCTTCGCGGTTGTAACGAGGGCGCATGAATTTCACGCCTTGTCCACGATAAGAGGTCAATTTCATGGTTAACTCGGTCAAAAACCAACGTTTGATTTCTTCCGCCATCTCACCACGTTGCAGTGGAGTAATCTGATAATAATAAGCTCCGCCGGCTAAACGTGCCATCTCATCAAAGTTAAAGAAGTGCGCCACATTGTTATCAAGATAGTCGGCAATTTCTGCTGACTGTGGGCGCTGTCCCATAAAGGTAAGAAGCTTATAGACACCGCGCTCAAGCTGCGCAGGTGGCGACATGTCGAGCTGGGGTTGTTGCGCTATGGCACTGATTGCCCAGAAGGTACTCAATAGAAGAACCGTGAATCGTTTTAACATGTCATTTCCTCGTGATAGTTAATATAGCGACATTAGCAAAGATGCTGTTGAATGTCGTCGAGAATGCGTTGTGGATCGGTGTAATGAATTTTTAGCGAATGAGCTTGGTTTTTTGCATCCACGATAATCAAGCTCGGGAAACTGTCACCACCAATGGACCGTGCAAAAGCGATTTCGTCGAGTAAGGTCTGATGTGTTTTAGGATCGATCAGGTGTTGCTCAAACAGTGAGGTATCTAAACCTAATTCACCGGCTAACGTGAGATGCGTATCGGCATCCGAAGGATTCATCGCACGCAGATAGTAAGCTTCTTGCAGTGCGCGTATATAAGGGAGCTCTCTGTCTACTGAGGTATTGCGTGCAGCAATCACGGCGCGACATGCCGGATAGGTACTTCGGCGGGGAGCACACTTTTCCCAAAAGTCGAAATTAAATTGTGTGCCTGGGATGTTTTGCTGAATCGTACGCCAAGCTTTTTGCACGTAGCCTTTAGTTTCATCGGTCATTGGCTCATCTGAATCTGGCGCAAGACCGCCAAGCAAAGGGATCCATTCAATACCATCAGGTAGTTTCTCGTAAATAATTTGCCGTGTTGGCGCAAATCCCCAGCACCATGAACACATGGGGTCATGTACGTAATAAAGCTTCATGGCACTAATGTAACAGGCATAAAAAAAACCCGCCAATCCTTTGATGGGCGGGTTTTTCGCATTAAAGCGAAAGATTAACTGTTAACGGTTTCTTTCAATGCTTTAAGAGCAACACACTTAACAGCGGTGCTAGCTTTCTTAGCTGGGATTTTGATCTCTTCGCCAGTCGCTGGGTTACGGCCCATGCGAGCTTTACGTGCTGGCTTAACAACACGACGGATCTTTACACCCGTCTCAGGAATAGTGAACTCGCCAGAGCCACGCTTCTTGATATGAGCGGTTACCAAGTCACCAAGACCTGACATAACTGCTGCAATCTCTTTCTTGGTAAGACCCGTAGTCTCAGCCAAAGATGCGATGATTTGGGTTTTGGTCATCTTGGTAGCGATGGCCTTTACTGCTGGTGCCGCTTTTACTGCTGCTTTTTTAGCTGTCTTTTTCTTAGCGACTTTTTTCTTCGCAACTTTTTTTGCTGCCATGAAATGCTCCTAACTTTTGTTTGGTGGATGAAAAGCAAGGCGAACATAGCACACTAAAATGAATTAACAATAGTTTTATTTTTCATTTTTGCTGTTATTTATTGCCGAAAATGTTTTCGATGAGATTGAGCCCATCTATAACAGAATTTTTGTCACACAAATTTGCAAGGCACCGTTAAGATTCGGATATGAAATTCTGCTGTTTTGGAGTAGTAAATGGCACGCATCTTAACTATCGGTGTATTGACAGAAGATATCGTTAACACGGTAAAAGCCTACCCCGATGAAGATTCAAAGGTCCGCACGACTGATCATCATCGTCGCGTTGGTGGTAATGCGGCGAATACAGCAATGAAACTCGCATGGCTTAAAAATGAAAGTTTTTGGCTAGGTAATTTGCCTGACCATGCGACTTGGGTAAGGCAGCAACTTGATCACTGGGGTGTAGATTACACTTTGGCACAAGAGCTTAAACAAGGTCATTTGCCTACCTCATTTATCACCTTGTCGGAAGAAACTGGTTCACGCACGATCGTGCATCACCGTGATATGCCTGAATACGATGCTGAGCATTTTCTTACATTAGATATTCGCCCATTCGATTGGCTACATTTTGAAGCGCGTGAATTGGTGGAAATACCACTGATGATGTCAAAAGCTCGCGGTATGTGCGGCATACCCGTGTCATTAGAAATTGAGAAACCACATGATGGTGTAGAAGCCATGTTTGAGTATGCGGATGTGATTTTTTTCTCCAAAGAATATGCACAATCACGTGGTTTTTCTAACGCTAATGACTTTCTTAAGACGGTCGAATTTCATGGTATTGCGACCTGTGCTTGGGGTGCTCTAGGTGCTTGGGCAAAGAATGATTTTGGACAAATGTTTTACGCACCTGCGAAAGAAAACGTCCATGTTGTAGACAGTGTTGGCGCGGGTGATGTATTTAACGCCGGCATGGTCGATGGTATTTGTCGCGGAATGGATGTGGAGTCAGCCTTAAAGCATGCGGTGCAGTTAGCAGGTGATTCGGTTGAACATGAAGGAGTAGTTTGGTGAACGAGTGGATGATCATCGATGCGATGCGTGATGCTGCTGATCCTTCAGCGAAAGGTTACAAGCTTGATGACCTTGTGACCGCAGGTGCGGCATTCTTTGTGGTGAAAAAAGATAACAAGCTTCATGCTTATGTAAATCAGTGTCCTCACGTGGGCGCACCTTTAGAGTGGATCCCAGATCAATTTCTCGATGCAGATGCGCAGTTCATCCAGTGCGCAGTGCATGGTGCGGCCTTTGTGATTGATGACGGCGCCTGTGCCGGCGGGCCGTGCAACGGTGTTGGTTTAACAGCGCTTCCACTGGCTCAGGATGGCGATAACGTAAAAGTCGATGTAACAACGGTTCGCGAGCTGTTAGCAACCCCTGCGATCTAATGCTTAGCGCCATTCTGCTCATTCCTTTTTTAATCCTTGCGCTGCGCTGGGCCAATTGGTCGCGCATGCGTTATGAGCGACTGATTAACGTATTTTTATTCAGCGTGTTAGTCGTATTGCTCTTTTGGTCACTGCGTATCCCCGTGATGGATGGCGTCAGCTGGCACGTATCAGGCATTACCTTTCTGACCCTGATGTGGGGGTGGTCCTTCGCGTTACTTGGTGGCAGCTTGGCGGTGATTGTGCAAACACTTGCCTTGCAAGAACCGCTGATCAATGTGCCGAGTTTGATTTTGCTGCAGGTGTTGTTACCAGCGACCTTAACGCAAGTGGTGCTGGGCTTAACACGTGCGTATCTTCCAAAGCACTTTTTTATCTATACTTTTGTGAATGCCTTTTTCTGCGGTGCGCTTGTCGCCCTAGCGGTGGCTTTAGGCGGTGCGTTAAGTTTGTTCTTGTCGGATATTGCCAGCTGGGAAACGCTGTCAGAGCAATATCTTATTTATATTCCGCTGATGTTATTTCCAGAGGCGTTCTACAACGGGATCGTGATGACCGTACTGATCAGCCTGCGCCCACAATGGGTTTGGTCCTTCAAAGACGAAGAATATTTACAAGGGCGTTAACTTGGCTTGATCCTGATCGTTAAAGGCGTAAGCTAAGGTAAAAACGAGGGGGCAACATGACGGAATCGCTTGATCCAATCATCTTAAATATTATCTACGCCTGCATGGGCGGCTTTCTGACGCTATTGTTTATGTGGCTAGGCTGCAAAATTTTTGGCCACATTGTGAGCTTCAGTATCCCAGAGCAACTGAAAAATGGTAACCAAGCCGTTGGTCAAATGATCATGGGTATCTATATCGGTATTGGTGTCGCTATGGGCTTGGTGATTGGCTTAGGCTTGAATTGATCCAAGCTTATGCGCAAGTCACTGTTCATCATTTTGCTATGTCTTTCGTCGGTCGTTTTGGCCTTTGGCGATCGGTCAGTGCGAGATGATAGATGGACCGATAAGTACGATCACCTTTTTCGTAAATACACCAAACATTACTTTGGACCGCATATCGACTGGCATTGGTTTAAGGCCCAAGCAATTGCCGAATCTAGCCTGAAGCACAAGGCTAAAAGCAATATGGGGGCAATTGGTTTAATGCAGATTTTGCCGTCGACCTACGATGAGATCCGTGATGACCTGCCTTATCTTGCTGATATCACACAGCCGCGTTGGAATATTGCAGCTGGCATCTTTTATGACCGTAAGCTCTACCGACGCTGGAAAGACAAAGGCGAGTTTCAAACTCAGGACTTACCCGCATTAACCTTTGGTAGTTATAACGCGGGCTTTGGTCGTATGTTGCGTGCCGTCAGCCGTGCGAAACGCAAACACGATAATGTGGCTCGTTGGGAACAAGTTGAGCCATTCGCGCCAAAGCAAACCCGTGATTACGTTCAGCGCATCCATCAATTGATGGCGGATGCCAAGACGATAAAACGCTAGTTATCGAGGCTGCTGCGGTGGCGGTAAGCGCTGTGGTGGAAAAGGTGCCATTGGCATAGGTTGAGGTACCCAGCGTTGCGTCTGACCTTTCGCTGGCTGCGGGAATACTGGGCGCGCATATTGCGGCCAAACGTATTGATGACGTTGCGGTGCAACTTGCGGCGTTACAGCTTCTTCAGCAGCGACTACAGTGGCCTTTTCTTCTGGTATTTCAGTCGGAGTGATAACAGGTTTAGTCTGCTCACTCGGAGCGGGCTTTTCTTTTGCGGCTGCCGCTTTCGCAGCCAGTTGCGCTTTAGCCTCTTCGATCACCGCACGTTGAATCGTGATCATCGCTTCCATCTTCAAAATTTCTTCTTGAGAGGTAGCACTAGCCCAGGGTGGGCGTTCAGGTAAGGCGTAACCTAATTCGACAGCGCGCTGCTTGAGCTGCTCATAAGCATTATTGCGATAGGCCTCGCGTTCTTCACCCGTAAGAGACTGCATCTTCTCGATGTGTGCTTTGACCTCAATCTCTGTCATTAACAAAGGCGTCTTATTGGCACTAGCCATTGCGCTGATGACACAGAGACTCAAAGCGATTAGCAGCCTCATGACTTGCACACCTTTACGTTGTCAGCGATACGCTTGGCATTCACCCGAGCAGCATCGGTACTCTGCGCTCGATTTAATGCAACACCCATGCGCCGACGTTCAAACGCAACAGGTTTTCCAAACAGACGCACTTCGCTATTAGGTTCAGCAAGCGCAGACTCCAAGCTGTTAAAGCAGACACCTTCTGCCTCAACACCACCGTAGATCACGGCGCTTGCGGCCGCAGCGGTATTCATCGATGCATCAACGGGTAAGCCTAGGATCGCGCGCGCATGCAGAGCGAACTCGCTTTGCCATTGACTTGCCATGGTGACCATACCGGTGTCATGGGGCCTTGGGCTCACCTCACTGAAGTACACCTCATCACCTTTGATAAATAGCTCAACGCCAAACAAACCACGACCACCTAAGTCATCGGTGATCTTTTTCGCGACATCACGAGCTCTCTGCAAGGCGATCGGTGACATCGCTTGTGGCTGCCAACTTTCAACATAGTCACCTTTCTCTTGGCGGTGACCAATGGGCTCACAGAAGGTGGTTTCCATCTCACCTTGGGCATTAACCGAACGCACAGTCAGTTGCGTGATCTCGTAATCAAAATCAACAAAGCCCTCAACGATGACGCGAGCACCTTTTACGCGGCCAGCAGACATGGCGTAATCCCAACAACCTTGAAGTTCGTCTGCTGTTGTCGCAGTCGATTGTCCTTTGCCTGATGACGACATCACCGGCTTGATGATCACCGGATAACCAATCTTTTCAGCCGCCGCTAAACAATCTTCTAGGCTATCCGCAAACGCATAAGGTGAAGTTGGCAGACCTAAGGTCTCGGCCGCTAAACGACGAATACCTTCGCGATTCATGGTCAGCTGTGTCGCGCGTGCGGTAGGAATCACTGTGGCGACACCCGCTTGCTCAATATTGGCTAACTCATCGGTTGCGATCGCTTCGATCTCAGGCACGATCAAATCCGGCTTCTCCGCATCAACCAAAGCGCGCAAGGCTGCACGGTCAGTCATATCAATCACATGCGCTCGGTGCGCGACTTGATGTCCAGGGGCGTTGGCATAACGATCTACTGCAATTACCTCAACGCCATAACGCTGCAGCTCAATAATCACCTCTTTACCCAGCTCGCCAGAGCCGAGCAACATCACTTTAGTAGCAGAAGCACTAAGGGGCGTACCAATCGTCATTGTTATTCCTGAACGTTTTTAAGTTCGCCTAGCGTATCAAATAAGTGCGATTTCATGCGCACACCGCCAAGCGGGTAAACTAGGGGAAATTTTGGAGCACCTTATGACCACACATCCACTCGATGCCGTTATTGAGATTATTGAGCAAGGCCCACATTCTGCGCCGGCACTCACCTTATATGCCTTGATCAGCACGCTAGAGTTTAAAAGCCAGGGTTATCTCTTCAAGCTCGATAAGCTTAAAGACTTAAATGCAGAGCAACGCCAGATCGCCTATGCGCTGATGGAGATGATGGCAGATGATCAGATTGGCAACGAGCAGTGGGAAGCGGCTAAAGCCAAAATGGATGCCTTAGTTCGCGGCGGGTAGGCTCGCTCTATCAAACGCGATAGCACCTTCAGCCAGTGAGAAGCGCGAAGGCTGAATGTACTCAATCACCTCGT
>CAZEWM010000025.1:0-13079 GCA_964516045.1 uncultured Gammaproteobacteria bacterium | reverse complement strand
GCCTCAACTGAATATGGCTTACCGCTGTATAACCTAAAGTCATACGACAGCTCACATATTCCTGATGGCGCATTGAGTGAGCAGTTCATTCTTGAAAACAACGTTTTCCCCCTATGGAAGCGCGGCAAACGACTGTTCGTTGCCACCTCTGATCCGACACAACCCGCAGTCATCGACAAAGTTCGTTTTAAAACTGGCCTGATGGTCGATGCGGTACTGGTTGAAGATGACCAGCTCGCCGAACTGATTGCCAAGTTCTCACAAGATGGTAACCAGGCGATCGATGATCTACTGGGTGAGGATCTTGAGAACTTTGATCTCGATATCGATGATGGCATTGATGATATCCCTGATGATCAATCAGAGGGTGTCGGCATTGATGATGCGCCGGTTGTTAAGTATGTAAACAAAATTCTTCTTGATGCGATTAAAAGTGGCGCATCAGATATCCACTTTGAACCTTACGAAAAGAAATACCGTGTTCGCCTGCGTATCGATGGCATGTTGCACGAGAAATCGCATCCGCCGGCGAATATCGCCCCGCGTGTATCTGCTCGATTAAAGGTGATGTCACGGATGAACATTGCCGAACGGCGCGTGCCTCAAGATGGACGCATTAAGCTGGTGTTATCTAAAAACCGCGCAATCGATTTTCGTGTAAACACCTGCCCTACTCTTTATGGTGAGAAGGTTGTTTTGCGTGTACTCGATGCCTCTGCGGCACAAATTGGTGTTGAAGCACTGGGCATGAACCCTGAGCAACAACGCTTATTTACCAAAGCGATTGAAAAGCCCTACGGCATGATTCTAGTTACCGGCCCGACTGGATCAGGTAAAACCGTCACGCTTTACACCGCGTTGAATCATCTGAACAAACCTGAGGTGAATATCTCAACGGCTGAAGATCCGGTTGAGATACAAGTCGCCGGTATCAACCAAGTTAACGTGAACCCTAAAACCGGCCTAACCTTTGCGGAAGCACTACGTGCTTTCTTACGCCAAGACCCCGATATCGTGATGGTCGGTGAGATTCGTGACCTTGAAACTGCCGAGATCGGTGTAAAAGCAGCACAAACCGGTCACTTAGTGCTATCAACCTTGCACACCAATAACGCAGCACAAACCCTTTCGCGCTTATCGAATATGGGGGTGCCGGCCTTTAACATTGCCTCTTCAGTGAACCTGATCTTGGCACAACGCTTAGCGCGCAAGCTGTGCGATCACTGCAAAGTGCCCAGCAAATTCGCACATGATGCGTTATTAGAAGAAGGCTTTTCACACGATGACCTGCAAGACAAGTTCACTGTGTATAAAGCGAAAGGCTGTCCAAAATGTACCAACGGCTACAAAGGTCGCATTGGTTTATTCGAACTAATGCCTGTTTCTGAAGAGATGGGTCGGGTTTTGCTCTCTGGCGCTAACGCTATGGAAATTCAAGCCCAAGCCGACAAAGAAGGCTTTAGCGATCTTCGTGCTTCAGGCCTTGCCAAAGTAAAAGCTGGCCTGACCAGCCTTGAAGAGATCAATCGCGTCACTAAAGATTAATTAGGACTAAGGCATGGCGAAGGATAAGAAGCCCACGAGCGCGACCTTTAATTGGAAAGGTACGGATAAGAAAGGCAATAAGACCGAAGGCTCAATAAAAACGGACACCCCAGAACAAGCTAAAGCCAAGCTTTTCGCCCAAGGCATTATTGTTTCTGAGATACGCAAAGAGTCGACGCTCTTTAAGAAAAAACACAAGATCACCTCAAAAGATATATCAGTATTATCTCGTCAGCTTGCCACCATGATGAGCGCCGGCGTTCCGTTAGTGCAGGCTTTCGATATCATTGGACGTGGGCATGAGAACCCGAAAATGCAAGAGATGATCTTGTCGATCAAAGGTGACATCGAAGGCGGCACCAGTGTTGCTGATGCATTAAAAAAGCATCCTGAGCATTTCGATACGCTCTTTGTGAACCTCGTTCGTGCGGGTGAGTCAGCGGGTATTTTGGATAACTTGCTCGATAAGATAGCGACCTATAAAGAAAAGACCGAAAGCATCAAAGGCAAAGTAAAGAAGGCGATGGTCTACCCTGCCGCCGTTATTGGTGTAGCCGTGATAATCACTGCGATCATCATGATCTTTGTTGTGCCGCAATTTAAAGAGATGTTTGCCAGCTTTGGGGCAGAACTGCCGGCCTTCACGCAACTTGTTGTTGCCATCTCTGAAGTGGTTGCTGCTTACTGGTGGCTAATCGGTTTTGCTTTATTTGGTGCCGGTTATCTCTTTATGCGGGCTCGCAAAAGCTCCACGGAATTTAGATACAAAACCGATCAGATATTTTTCAAGATTCCTGTGATTGGCGAAGTACTTAATAAAGCGGCACTCGCTCGCTTCAGTCGAACTACTGCCACCATGTTTGCTGCTGGTGTGCCACTGGTTGAAGCGCTGCAATCGGTCGCCGGCGCTACAGGCACCACCATCTACGAAAAGATTGTTTTGGATATGCGTGAAGAGGTTGCTACTGGCCAATCCCTTCAAAAGGCGATGTCACAACATAAACGCTTTCCACATCTGATGAATCAAATGGTCGCCATCGGCGAAGAATCGGGCGCTCTCGATACCATGCTGGGAAAAGTTGCCGATTTCTATGAAGAAGAGGTGGATAACACCGTTGATGCATTGAGTAGCTTGCTTGAGCCGCTTATTATGGTGGTGATTGGTACGATTGTTGGCGGCTTGGTTATTGCGCTTTACCTACCAATCTTCCAGATGGGTAAAGTTGTTGGCGGATAGTCCAGAAGTGAATATTTTGTTGCATTATTTTTATATATTCTCTTAACTCATTGAAAATAAAACATTTTAAATAAACCCCGTAAGGGGTTTTTTTATGCCTTAGTGTTGCAAAAGTCGGAATAACGCGAAATTATCTTCCAGAACTATCTTTGTTGCAAAACACACTAAATTTCCTATTCTTATAGACGAAATATTAGTTCAAGAAGTTTTGGTTGAGGCAAAATGAGTCACCAATATCGCGTTATCGAAAATCCATTTTCATGGTTGAACGACCATTCAATTCCACTGATTACGATCAACGACGAAGTGGATATTATGAGTGGTCCCTATCTTCTCGGGCTGCTGAATAAAAACGTAGCGATTGGCTCCATTCGTATTAAAGCCTACGGCATCATCAGCTTTTATCACTTCTGTGAATCACAAGAGATCGACTTTATTAAGATGATGAGAGAGCTTAATCCTTGGACGATTAGGCGCGTTGAAGCACTCTCTGCCTTTTTGAAAGCACACAAAGAGACTGGCGAGCTTGTGTCAGAAAACACCTATAGAGCAAAGATGCTCGCAGTTAAAGAATTCCTGCTGTATTGGTGGGACACCTATCAAGCTCGCACAGTGAACGATCCAGCCAACCTGAAATACGCTAAAGACAAACGTCAAGTGATGGTAGAGGCCTTTAATCTCGAAATGAAGGTGACGTGGAGCTCGCCCACCAAAACTCAAAAAGGCTTAGAGCCTGAGTTGAAGGCAAGATTTATTGAAATCATCAGTCCATACAGCGACCTCAACCCGTTTACATACGAGCAGGTGAAATGGCGTAATTTCGCCGTGATTCTGACATTGGTCGTGGGCGGTAATCGTCGTGGTGAATCCACGCTTATACGCCTTCAAGATATCCAGCTACAGGGTCGAAAAAAATACTTTGAGATCGTTAAAGACGTAAATCGTGCGTCAGTCAAAACAGGACATAAGATCAATGCGTCAGTCAAAACTAAAGGTCGAGTCATTCCCCTGACGGATGAAGTAGCTACGATTTTTGAGTACTACATCAAAAAACAGCGGAGGAAATTTAAAGGTTGGGCAAAGTCTGATTTTCTCTTTCTTTCCTCTCGGGGCGGTAAACCCTTGTCTTTAGGAACCATTAATTACATAACAGATGAAATAGTCAAAGCTTATCCAGAGTTCAAAGGTCACTTAAGTCCCCACCGTTTGCGCAACACCTTCCACGACGCTCTTCTTGAGCAGGGTACTGAGACGATCTCAAAGAATAATTCAGATGCATCGCCATACATGAAGGAGTCCATGCTGAGAGAGGCGCAGATTTATGCCGGCGGCTGGAGTTCCAAGAGTCGTATGCCAAATCATTACACCCAAGGATCGCTTGAACGCCAGTTATGGGAAGCAACCAGTAGCATCCAAAAGAAATTCAGTGAGGATATAAAAGGTGCCAAATAATATTGAGCCGCTGTTACAAGAGCCAGAGATCATCCTTGATGAAAAAGGTCATCTTACGCCTGTTATTCCAGACAGCGAGCGTTTCATCCTCAATCGACTAGGCTACAAAATCGAAGCACGAAATGGATCAGGTGAGTGGTTAGAGCGAATCACTATAGTTGATGATAATGGCGAAGCCATTCATATCTTAGATGCCAATAAGCTAACCACTAAGGATGCTGAATTGAATGAGGTGCTGGATTCAGTGATGGAACGCACCTTGTATGTCAATCTGCCATCGACAGTAAAAGATCGCTTTCGTGTGCTAAAGACATTCGTCGAAGAATTTAATGAGCAAGATAAGCCCATCGATCAGGTGATGGAAAAAGTGCTCACCAAAGCAGCCTCTAAGCAGTATCCATCACTGGACGCACCACTGGTTGCAACCGTTATTAGAGATCTTACCGCCTACTTAGTGGCTTACGAATATCCACGCTTAACCGTTGACCGTGCTCAAGAGATCGCCGGCGTGAAAGTGGGCAGCAAGCAGAACAGTTACGGTCGTTTGTTCTTAATGGATGATGCTTACGGACCTTTCACGTCAGAAGAAATGGGCGTGATTCAAGAAAGTTTATGGGATGAGAGTCTTAACATCCCACTAGACTCACGCGTGATGATTCTGCTTTGTATTGAATGGGGCTTACGCCCAATTCAATTAAGCCTGCTCAAAGAAAGCGACTTTTACTACAACTCCATAAACGACTGCTACTGGCTGAATGTCCCTCGCGTTAAGCAAAAACAACGTGATCGTCGCACTCAGTTTAAAAAGCGCATGATCAGCAACGGGTTAGGTCGTCTCATTCAACGAATGATCGATGAAAACGAGTGGACAAAAGCCTATTACTTGGTTGACGACATGCCGTTATTTCAACGTCGGTTTGCACGCTACAAACATGAGGATGAAGAAACTGGATTAGTAACGGTGCAGGATAAATGTATGATCAATCCACATCGCCCAAAGTATGGTGAAAAGAAAGATCCCTACAGTTTCCACATTGCAACACAACGTATCCTTTATCGTTTTCATGAGGTAGAAGATTATTTGCCTCTATCGCCACGCACAGGCAAGCCATTTAATCTAACGGCATATCGATTCCGCTACACCAGAGGCACGATGGCGGTAGCTAATGGCATGACTGCAGCAGAGGTTGCTGAGCTGTTAGATCACAGCAATACCGACAGTGTTAGCCACTACTTCAAAAACTCCGAGCATTTGTGGGAAGTTATTCAAGAAGCGACGACTTCTCGTGTTGAACAGCGACATTTCACCGCTAAATGGATGACCAAAGCGCCTGAAGAGCAGAACATGTATGCGATTGATATTACCGAGCGCAATACGTTAACCACGGTAGGCCAGTGCCATAAAGGGGGTTGTGAACTTGAACCTGCGGTTGCCTGCTATAGCTGCAGTAACTTTCAACCAAACGACGACGTAAACGCACATAAACAGGCGCGTGAGGTCATTATTGAATTGAGTGAATTCACAAAGTCTCACTCATCAACCGGTGCGCCACAACATATCTTCGATGAAGCGCTTGTCGGCGTGGAAGCAGCCATTGTTCACGCTGATAAATCAGAGGATGTGTTGGGCATCTATGACGGTGAGCCGAAAGACCTGCAATTGGAATCACTGAACCCTGCTCTTGCATTGGAGGCTGATCATGAATGAAATCATTCAGTTTCCAAAACCGCGCGAACTTGCACTTGGCACAAAGCTAGATGAATACATCATTCAGGCACAGAATCGCTTTGACGAACTCAAGGAAGCTAAGCTTTTTAGCGAAGATACTGAATGGGATGCTGAGCGTTGGGCTTACCAAGGTAATAACGGTGAGAACCTTGTTATGGTTAACAGCGAAGCAGAGCGGGATGCGCCTGAGCTAATCAATGTCGTAAAAGCTTGGCTTGTTGATCACCTGTGGCAAAAACGCTTATCAGGCTCCCTCCCTAAACTGATCGATAAGCCTTATGGCTTCCGCAAGATCATCCAGACAACACGAATCAAGACACTTAAAGAGCTAACTCAAGGCGTCTACAACAGCTTCTTACAAGGCATAAGCGGCCTAGCTGAGCGCACACAGATTGGACACCACAACGAAGCAAATCAGACTATTCGTTGGCTGCAAGATAATCATCTTGCGATCCACTATATCGAGCTTAGTCGTCCATCACCTTTATCGACGTTACCATCCATCGAAACCAAGATGCCAGGACGTGAATTGGTACAAGCGATTCTGGATGCTAAGCATAAGGTCGCAGAAGCTGAAAACGATTCATTGCGTTGGGTAAATGACAACCTCGCTGTACTGGCACAGACTTTTCAGTACGGCATGGGTTTGCGTATTGGTGAAGCCCTTCGCCTACCCGTAGAGCCGCTAAGCGAATACAACGGGAAAGTGTTCTTTACCGTTTGGACAGAGAAAGGCTCTCAGCCTTTAGCGCGCTACGTGGCAAAGGAATGGCGCGAGCCCTTTGAGTCAACCGTGAAGGAAATACAGCGCATCACAAAGCCTTACCGAGATCGCGCAATTGAATTAGAAACACGGGGTCGTTTATCCGAGGTCGAAGACCGACTTAAGCGATTCCACAAGAGTCGCCTTAACGAAGTCGAAAAGCGCAACGCAGAGCTAGATGCTTTTTTGGCGGAAAAGCGCCTTGAAGCGCAAGCATTATGGACTGACAACCTACGCGGCGACATTGAGCCTGATCGGTATTACTCACCGGAAGAAGTCACAGATCTCTTGCCAGAGGCGGTAGCTTCAAAAGCTAAATCCAACAACCAACGTCGCAAAGCCTACAGCTTGTCATTTCTTGAGTTTGAACCTACGCCAGAGACAAAAGGTAAAGCAGCGAACTTTGTTAAGTGGCACGTTAAGGGTTCAACAATTCAAGATGTTATCAATCAACACATTGAATTCCGTGCTACCAACATAACCAACAGCGAACTGCTTGAGATTATTCATGGCCGCAAGCTCCATCGTGAAAAATCTCAGTGCAGGGAATTTCAGGCACGTACTGCAAAGCGCGGTGGTGGCGGTTCTTTTCGAGGATTCACCTTAACAAACGACGCTGAAGGAAAGCGTGGTGGTGGCGCATCAGGCTGCATTACCCTTGATGCTGCCCGTGAGCTTATCCAGCTCTACTGTGAAGGTGGCTTTGATAGTTCTAAGTACATCGATTTGAAGAGCTTCCACAACCTCTTCCCTGATCTATTCCAATCCAACCTTTCTACCGCCATGACATCAAAAACATGGCTAAAGACTGATACGGCAAAGTTACTGCGAATTAACAAGCAGAAGGTTCCTATTTGGACAAAGACACAATTAAATCGTCGTACTAATCAACGCTACACAAGCACGAAAGGTTATTTACTCGAACAAGAGTCTATTCATGACTACATCCTTTCACGCTTTAAGAGCGTAAACCTGAATATCGAATCAGAGATCTATAACGAGTCACTTGAACTGGATGAACAGACTAATAAAGAGATCACTGTTCTCATTGATTCCAAAAGCTTCAGTGTCACCCAGAAAGTTTCTGACTACTTGTTCCTGAGTGGTGAAACTGATTCTGGTGGCGGTAAGCCCCTCATCCCTGCGATTGTTAGCTACTACACTATTCACTACGCCTTTAAAGGTGGTAGCGAGAGAGAAACAGACGGCTTACTCCAACGCTATAACGTCACCGATGATAAGCAGCTAACCAAAGAGTTCCAGACCCATAAAGGCCGTCACTGGCAGACCACTAGCTTGTTCCGCTCAGGTGCTAGCCAAGAAGTGATCAATAAATGGATGGGACGCGATGTAGCGCAAGGTAGTCAGTACGATCACCGCTCTCCGCAGGAACGGGCTGACAAAATCCGTGAACTCATGAAAGAGAATCCGAAGCGATTCGTGGGCGCTGTCGCTGCGAAGTTACAGCATTTACAAGAACAAGAAGCACCCGACGAGCTGCAAGAAGATCTCCTAGACTCAGAACTACAGGTGGTTCATCACATCCCATCAGGCAACTGTAAACAGGATTTATTAATGAATCCTTGTGATCAATCTATGCGCTGTTTCTATGGCAAGGATGGCAAAGGGTGTAGCCAATACGTCTTTGATTTAGCCGACGAAGGCATGGGTGAACGACTAAGAGCATGGGTTGATAAGGAGCAGCGTGAAGTGTCGCGACTGGAAGCCCTGAAAGAGGAAGGCTACACCGCAGCACAGATGCATTTGAACAAGAGGATTGCTTCTCTGAAAAACGCACAAAAAGTAATCAGTGCTCAACAAAACTTACAAATTGATACAACCGTAATACGACCTTTCCGAATAGAAGGCAGCGACCCTACTGACTGCCCTTCAAAATGTGGTGATAACAATGGCAATGACTGAAGAACAGAAAGATAAGGCTCGTGAGATTCTTCGTCGCTTTAAGACGAACGATTTACCGCCCGATAATTTCACATGGGATTACATCGCTGAACAAGTCGGCGTTAATCGTACAACCCTTTACCGCAACGAAGACATCAAAGAGCTTTACGCTCAGGTAAAAGTCATCAATAAGAAACACAAGGCTAAAGCACGTGGTCTCGTCCATGAGCATATCGCAGAAGGTGAGAAAGAACGCGAAATCGAAAAGCTGAAAGATAAGATCGAACAACTTGAAGCAAAGCTTGCTCGTGAACGTGAGCGAATAATGTATGCGACGCATGTAGCCCAAAACTCTGATATCGATCCATTAGCCTTTTGGGATTCGCACCCACTCAGTCCCACTGTTGTGAAGAAATACTCCAATGACTAGCAGTAACGCACAAAAAGCCAAAGAGAATGCTGAAAAGCTCACTGCATGGATTGCTGAACGTGATGCGCAGCAGGACTTTGTTGAGTACGAGCGCCAAGGCAAGATCAATCGCCAAGCCTTGTGTGAAGAGTTAGATTTCTCTCGCTCCGTTGTCACACAGAACCCTGCCGTAAAGCAGCTTATCGCTGATGCTGAAGCGCGTTGGTATGACACACAACTTCTGGACTCTAAAGCACATGATGCAGCGCGTGAGCGCTCTGAGAAGCGTGTAGCGCAAACCAATGCTGATGTATCACGCTTGCAAGACGAGCTTGCCAAACTGAAGGCTGAGAACGCCGCTTTGAAACGTGCCTTACAGAAGTACGCAGCGATGGATGAAGTTATCCAAGCAACGGGTTACTCGCCACGATGAATATCCAGATTGCCAAGGTTCGCGACTCAGGCATACGCACAGCGTATGTCGTTAATGATGATGGTTCGATCCAGAACCGTAAGCGTACCCTTGCGATCAAAATGCCTAAGAGCTGTCTTGAGGTAGCTACCACCGGATCGGTCTGGTCGGTTAACGGTGCCATGTCTCAGCGCTCTTACAAGATCAATAACTTTGAAGTCACCGAAGACCTACTAACCGTCAATGACGCCAACTTCCTACGCCCTTCCGGTGAGCTATTAGCCCGTTGGTTATCCAGCAACATCGAAGGCTGCGGTGATGTGAAAGCTCGTCGCTTAGTACGTGCGTTACCGAATATCGATGAACTGGTGCGCAACAACGATGCGAATGCGTTATGCGCTGTTTCTGGTGTCTCTTTATCGCTTGCTCAAAAGATCATAGCTGAGTGGCCTTCAGACGCGCTGTATGCCGTTCTTAAATGGCTACAGGACTCTGGACTACCGATGGGTCTTGCTGACCGATTGGCTCGTGTATATGGCGAAGAAGCGCTTGAGAAGCTAAGCCATGATCCGTTTATCTTGCTTGCCTTTGGTGTGTCCTTTAACAGCATCAAAGACGTGATTGGAAAGCTCGATATCGACGTGCCTGATGAGCGCATTGTGGCAGCAATGGCTGAGCACGTGACGAACACCTATTGCAAACGCACTGGCTCTACCGTGATTACTGAAGCTGATCTGTTAGCCGGTATGTTCAAACTAGATGAATCGTTTTTGCAGACTATCGCGAAGCGATCTGACCCCGTGTGTAACGGGGATGTGATCACCGCGAATGCGGGGATCGACAAGGGGCTAGTCCAGCATGCACTGACCTATGGTGCGCTACTGCCTGTTGATGGCGGCTACCAAGGCTTAGGTGCTGCAATCCAAGAAGCCACTGTTGCCAAATTCCTTCGCTTCAACAACGAACGTACTCCCGGCGCAGGTTCGCTCTTAGCGTTCTGGGAAAAGAACCTGACCGATGTTGTTGTCGATGATGCGCTTATCCGCTTTGAAATGGGCTTATCGTTCAACCTAACTGACGAACAGCGCGACGCAATCATCATGGCGGTGAAATCGCCTATCTCGGTGATCAGCGGCGGCGCTGGCACTGGCAAGACCACTATCCTTCAAGCGATCTTATCGGTCTTCGATCAACTCGCAGACGATATGCCGCAGTTTCAGGTAGCACTCTCTGGTCGTGCCGCACGTCGTATGTCCGAAGCCACAGGTCGTAATGCCGTTACGATTGCCAAGTTGATCGCAGATCATCTTGGCGAAGATAAGAATCCACTTCCTGAGTACATGCTACTGATCGTAGATGAAGCATCGATGGTCGATCTTCTCTCTTTCTACAAACTGGTTGGCATCCTGCCTTACGCCACACGCATTATCTTTGTCGGTGATGTTGCGCAATTACCGCCTGTTGGCGCAGGTCTGATCTTTCATGCACTCATGCAAACCGATCTACCTAGCGTTGAGCTGACCCAAGTGAAGCGCCAAGGTGAAGACTCTGGCATTCATGCCTTAGCAACCAGTATCCGCAATGGCATTTATGAACCTGCTTTGCTGAGTAGCTCGTCTGGTGACGTGCGCTATCTGCCTACGGCAGATGAGCATGTCATTCTGAGTGAGTTTCAAAAGGCTGACACTGTTGAGCAATGCATTGTTCTAACACCAACCCGCAAAGGTGACTTTGGTGTGAATGCAGTTAACCAAATGATTCAGGCGAGCTTTGATGATGATTGCCCACCTGAGCTGCATTACGCCGATGATCTACGCGGCAATATCCCTTGGATCACCGCGAATGGCTCACGCCTTCGCTTAGGTGACCGCATCATGGTCACCGCTAATGACTACGAAGCGGATATCCGAAATGGTGATCTAGGAACGATCACTGCGGTGTATGACGAGCCCGAGGATGGCGCATTTGGTGAGATAGACATTGATGGCAACATCGTTCCGATCACCTTTGAGGTGCTACACAACATCGATCTCGGTTACGCGGTGACGATCCATAAGTCACAAGGCTCACAATGGAAGACCTGTATCTTGTTATTGCCTAGCTACGCGCCACACATGGTTGATCAAACTTTGCTGTACACAGCGGTGACGCGCCCTACACAAGAGTTAGTGGTTATTGGTGATCAAGGCTTAGTTGCCCAAGCGATCAACCGTGGCGCGAGTGTTTCAGAGCGATTAACTGATTTGGCAAACAAGCTCTAAGCATCAAAACGCTCTAGGTGGATCGACCTCTCTAATGACTTCGCCTTTGAGTTCCAGCCCGAGCTGAACAAACAACGTTCCAATGTCCTCGTAGCTGTGACCTCCCTCGGTATGCATCAGTTCAGCGATCAGCTCACACAAACCCATCACTGAATCGATTTCCTTCGGTTCCACATCAGCGGTTCTCAAGCACTGCACAACAGCTTCGATCGCCATCATGTCTTTCACGCTTATTGCTTCGCGGTTTCTCATGCGATGGATTTTCGGCACATTTGTGCCTTTGTTAATTTGTGCTTTTGTACAAAATTACAGCTAGCCAATATTCAGTTTGTTGCATTTTCGCCGTAAACTAAGCATCTAAGGATTTGTTGCAAATCCGTATTTGAATTTGGAATTTTTGAGGGAGTATCGGTGACTTCTGCAACACCAACTTTATTATTCAGCCAAGAAATTATGTGCGAGCCCTTTGTTCTATGCGTTCATTCACGCATTGCAACAAAAAAGTTCGATACATAATTCGCGGATAAGTTATGTTGCAATCGCTCTACGCGATGCCTGAGTGGGCTTTCCTACTCATTGTTTTTATTTTAGGTTCGAGCGTTGGCAGCTTCCTGAATGTTGTCATCTATCGTTTACCGAAAAAGCTCTACGCTGAATTCAAAGCTGAATGTGACGAGAATACCGAATCACCCAAAAATGGCTGGTTTGGTCTCGAATACCTGATCACCCCAAGCTCGACCTGCCCTGCGTGTGGCCACAAGATTCGCGCCTGGGAAAACCTCCCGATCGTCGGTTGGTTTTTACTGGGCGGAAAATGTAGCAGCTGCAAAACCGCAATTAGCAAACGCTACCCTGCAGTTGAATTCCTTACTGCGTTAATTAGCGTCTTTGTCGCGCAACGATATGGCGTGTCTGAGATGACCGCTTGGTTACTGCTCTTCACTTGGATTTTGATTGCACTTACGGCGATTGATCTTGACGAGCAACTTCTACCCGATCAGCTCACACTCCCTTTACTCTGGTTAGGCCTACTCTTCCAAATGAGCGCAGGCCATCTTGAGCTCAGCGACTCCATCCTCGGCGTGATTTTTGGCTACGGCACCCTGTGGTTTATCTACCATGTGTTTAAGATGATCACTGGCAAAGAAGGCATGGGCTACGGCGACTTCAAGTTGCTTGGCGCACTGGGCGCATGGCTTGGCTGGCAAATGATTCCATTGGTGCTGATCTTTTCATCCGTAACCGGTGCTATTTTCGGCATTTTGTTAGCGATTATTGCTAAGCGTGACCGACAGGCCCCGATGCCTTTTGGACCCTTTCTAGCCGCCGGCGGCTTCATTGGGATGTTCTGGGGTGATATGTTGTTTGC
>CAZEWM010000024.1:0-13694 GCA_964516045.1 uncultured Gammaproteobacteria bacterium | reverse complement strand
CGCGAAATAGCCTAGCTGAAGGTCTTTGGCTTCAATGCGCTCACCGGTTTGTGTGGTTAGCTCGCCCGCGAGTAATTTAATGAAGGTCGACTTACCGGCACCGTTAGGACCTAGTAGGCCAATACGATCGCCCGGCCCAAGGATGCTGTTGGCTTTACTGAAGATGGCTTTGTCGCCATAGCTCACGGCACTGTCATGCAGTTGCAATAAAGGGTGTGGGTTCTTCTTCGGCGGTTTAAAGCTAAAGGCAAAAGGCGAGTCGACATGCGCAGGTGCAATCAGCTCCATGCGCTCAAGCGCTTTTAAACGGCTTTGTGCTTGTTTGGCCTTGGTAGCTTTTGCACGGAAGCGCTCAACAAAAGATCGCATGTGCGCCACTTCACGTTGTTGTTTCTCAAAGCTAGCTTGCTGGTTGGCTAAACGTTCGGTGCGAATACGTTCGAATGCGGTGTAGTTGCCCGAATAAAGCGTCGCTTTGTTTTGCTCAAGATGCAGAATCTGATCGCAGACTGAATCTAAAAAGTCACGATCGTGAGAGATGAGCAACAGCGTACCGCGATAAGCTTTTAGCCAATCTTCTAGCCAAATCACGGCATCCAGATCGAGGTGATTGGTAGGCTCGTCGAGTAAGAGTAGATCAGAGCGACACATCAATGTGCGCGCCAGATTCAGTCGCATGCGCCAGCCGCCGGAAAAACTATCCAACGGACGTTGTGTGTCACTTGGCGCAAAGCCCAGACCTGCCATCAGTTGAGCGGCGCGACTGCGTGCTTGGTAACCGCCGATGTGGTCCATCTCTGCATGCAGATGCGCAATGCGCTCACCTTCACCTTGCTGTTCTGCTTGGGCCAATGATTGCTCTAATGCGCGCAGCGGTGCATCACCATCAATCACATACTCAATGGCTTCTTGATGAATCGCAGGCACCTCTTGCGCCAGGTGCGCAATGATCCAATCAGTAGGTTTATGCAGATCACCCGCATCCGCGCTGAGCTCACCCAGAATCAGCGCAAACAGAGAAGACTTGCCGGTGCCATTAGCGCCCGTGATGCCGACTTTCTTACCCGGATGGATCTGAAAGCTCGCATCGCTGAACAGCAGGCGAGGTCCGCGGCGGATAGCAATATGGTCAAGGTGCAACATGGGGGCGAAGTGTACGTGCTTCGCTGCGCAGTTGTTAGATGACGGAGGTATCTAAACGACGATAACCAATCGCTTCGGTGAGATGCGAGGTGTGGATCTGTTGGCTGTGATCCAGGTCGGCAATCGTGCGAGCCACTTTTAATATGCGGTGATAAGCACGAGCCGAGAGTCCAAGTTGATCAATGGCTTTAGCCAGAAGATTTTGTTGTGTGGCATCGAGATGACACACCGATTCGATATCGGGGTTGCTCAAGAGTGCATTAGCGCAACCTTGTCGCGCCACCTGTACTTCCCATGCGTTAACTACGCGCGCTCTAACAAGCTCACTCGATTCACCCACCGCCTTCGAGCTGATCAACTCTTGGGTATCCACGGCAGGCACCTCAATTTGAATATCAATACGATCACGCAAGGGTCCTGAGATCTTTTGTTGATACTTGGCCGTAGCAGCGGGCGTACATTGGTCGCAGCGTTTCTTCGGGTCATTCGCATAACCACACTTACAGGGGTTCATCGCGGCTATCAGTTGAAAGCGCGCAGGGAAGGTAGCTTGATGTGCTGCACGAGAGATATGCACTTGATGTGTTTCTAGTGGCTCGCGCATCGCTTCTAATACATTGCGATCGAACTCGGGAAACTCATCGAGGAATAACACGCCATTGTTGGCTAACGAGATCTCGCCCGGACGAGGCTGAGAGCCGCCGCCAATCATCGCTGCAGAAGAGCAGGTGTGATGCGGTGAGCGAAAAGGACGTTGTTGCCAATCATCTGGAAAGTTTTGTTGGCTAATGGAATGAATGGCTGCTGTTTGTAAAGCATCGCGAACTTGAAGCGGTGGAAGAATGCTCGGCAAACAAGCCGCGAGCATCGACTTGCCACTGCCCGGTGGACCCATCATCAATAAGTTGTGCTGACCCGCAGCAGCGACCTCTAAGGCGCGACGTGCTTGTGATTGACCTTTGACATGCCGAAGGTCATGCGCATAGTCACTAACTGCAAGCGGCGCATCATTCGTGATTAAAGGTAGTAGTTGATGGTTGCTCAGGTGTTGGCAAACACCGAGCAAAGAATCCGCGGCATACGCCTCAATATTTTCAACAATGCCAGCTTCGTTAGCATTACCTTGCGGCACGATGACTTTGTGGTCATCGTGTGCGGCAGCTATCACAGCCGGCAACACGCCATTCACCGAACGTAATTGTCCACTCAACGTGAGCTCACCAATAAGCTCCATATCAGACAATTTCGTTTTTAATTGCTTACTTGCGATCAAAATACCAATCGCAATTGCTAAATCAAATCGTGCACCTTGCTTAGGTAGATCAGCCGGGGCGAGATTGACAGTGATGCGACGTGTTGGGAACTCAAACCCCGCATTCACAATCGCGCTGCGCACGCGGTCACGCGATTCTTGTAAGGATTTCTCAGGAAGGCCAACCAGATTGAACGACGGTAAGCCATTAGCAAGATGCGTTTCTAAAGTAACAAGCGGGGCGTCAATGCCCACGCCGGCGCGGCAGTAAGTCGTAGCCAGAGACATACGTCATTCCAAGAGTGTGAGAACCCTCGGTAACGACGTTTAAGGAAGATTCCTTAGGATTTGAGTTGTGCTTCTAACTCGGCAACACGCGTTTCGAGCGCTTCAACTTTTTCACGCGTGCGCATCAAGATCGCTTGTTGAATCTCGAATTCATCACGCGAGACTAAGTTCATCTGGCGCAATGCCGCTTCTAAGGATGCTTTCACGTTGCGCTCAACGTCGCCTTGCAGTGCTTGCAAGCCCGATGGCAAACCATCCACTAGCTTGCGGGATAAGTCGTCGAAAATCTTTGGATCAAACATGCCAAAACTCCATCAATCGTTATGTCACTAGGTTAGAGCAGGGGCTCTGACCTTTCAATTGCCGATAAGCACCAAAAGAGTGCGTCATTGTGGTGCACGCCCAAGAAACCTCTCCGCTCTGGTGCAGGTGATAAAACTTCAAAATCTAAAATTATCTTAAGCCACTGAATTTGTTGAAAAATAAAAAGTGGCACGCTTGATGCAGTAAGTCTCTCGTAACCCCCTCGGGTTTTTTTCAACTTTGTGAGTAGGAATTTAAAAAATGAAAAAGACAACTTTAGCTTTAGCATTGGGATTAATGATTTCAGGCGCTGCAAATGCGGCATTAGAAGCGAACATCGGTGCTACCAGTAATTATGTATGGCGTGGAATGACTCAAACGGATAATCAGGCGGCAGTATCGGGTGGATTGGATTTCACAAATGAATCTGGTTTTTACGCTGGTACTTGGGCATCAAACATTGACTGGGCCGCAAATGGTACTGGCACAGAGGTTGATTTTTACGCTGGTGTCTCAAGTGACAATTACGATGTAGGTGTCATTTACTTCTATTACCCTGATCACTCGAATAGTGATTTTTCTGAAGTGTATGGCTCTTATACCCTTGGCGGGGTGACCGCAGGTGTTGCATATACAGTTTCAGGTGTAGATGAAACTGCAGCGGGTAATGAGCAATATATTGAAGGCGACACATATTACTATTTATCTACTGGTGGAGAGGTGACTGATGGTTGGAGTCTTTCTGGTACTTTAGGTTATTACGATTTTGAAGATGACGGTGTTGCATCCAGTGACACTTCATTCGGTCATTTTCAATTAGATTTGAGTAAATCAGTTGAAGGATTTGCTGATGTCACTATGTCTATTTCACAAGCTGAAGCAGAGTCTGGTGATAATGATCCTAAATTTTTTGTTTCTTTAAGCAAATCTTTCTAAAGGCTAAGCCGGCAATGAGCCGGCGGCTTGCCGTCGGCTCCTTATTCAATAAGGAGAATATAAATGAAACTAGTAACCGCCATTGTTAAGCCGTTCAAGCTTGATGATGTTCGTGAAGCGCTATCAGAGATTGGCGTAAGCGGTATTACCGTGACCGAAGTGAAAGGCTTTGGTCGACAAAAGGGTCATACCGAGTTGTATCGCGGCGCAGAGTATGTGGTCGACTTTTTGCCAAAGGTAAAAATCGAAGCGGCTGTCGGCGCTGATCAAGTTGATCAGGTGATCGAAGCAATTTCTGGTGCGGCACAGACCGGCAAAATCGGTGACGGCAAGATTTTCGTTACCACGATCGATCAAGTGATTCGTATCCGTACTGGCGAAACCGGTACCGAAGCACTTTAAGACTTAATTCCGAGAGGATCGAAAGATGGAAAACAATATTTTCGAACTCCAGTACGCAATGGACACCTTTTACTTCCTGGTGTGCGGCGCATTGGTCATGTGGATGGCTGCTGGCTTCTCAATGTTAGAAGCCGGTTTGGTCCGTTCTAAAAACACAACTGAAATTCTCACTAAGAACGTCGCACTGTTTGCGGTGTCTTGCATCATGTATATGGTGATGGGCTACGCGATCATGTACGGCGGTTCTTACTTCTTAAATGGCATCGAAGGCGGCGAAACACTTGTTGCTGATGCACTTAAAGACATGGCAGGTCGTGAAGATGGCTTTGGTGGCGGTGCAGTGTACTCAAGTGCATCTGACTTCTTCTTCCAGGTTGTTTTCGTTGCAACGGCAATGTCGATTGTTTCAGGTGCTGTTGCTGAGCGTATGAAGCTATGGGCATTCTTGTTGTTCGCTGTCGTGATGACAGGTGTTATCTACCCGTTAGAAGGTAATTGGACATGGGGCGGTGGCTCAGTGTTTGGCCTTTATTCATTGGCTGACTACGGCTTCTCTGACTTCGCAGGTTCAGGCATCGTTCACATGGCAGGTGCTGCAGCAGCATTAGCTGGTGTCTTGCTACTGGGTGCACGTAAAGGCAAGTACGGCCCTAACGGTGAAGTTCGCGCTATCCCAGGTGCAAACCTGCCATTAGCAACCTTAGGTACCTTTATCCTTTGGATGGGTTGGTTCGGCTTTAACGGTGGTTCAGTCCTTAAGCTGGGTGATATCGCTAACGCTAACTCAGTGGCTATGGTGTTCTTGAACACTAACGCAGCCGCAGCAGGTGGTTTGGTTGCAGCACTGATCTTGGCTCGCGCTTTGTTCGGTAAAGCTGACCTCACTATGGCGCTTAACGGTGCATTGGCTGGCCTAGTCGCTATCACTGCAGAACCTTCAACACCTACAGCACTTGAAGCAACCTTGATTGGTGCGGTCGGTGGTCTGATTGTTGTGTTCTCAATCACCATGCTCGACAAGATGAAGATCGATGATCCAGTCGGTGCGATCTCAGTACACGGTGTCGTTGGTTTCTGGGGTTTGATGGCCGTGCCACTGACTAACTCAGGTACTACCTTTATCGGTCAGTTGATTGGCGCAGGCACTATCTTCGCTTGGGTCTTCGTGGCTAGCTTCATTGTCTGGATGGTGATCAAAATGATCATGGGTATCCGCATCAGTGAAGAAGAAGAGTACGAAGGTGCAGACTTGGCTGAATGCGGTATGGAAGCATACCCAGAGTTCACCAAAGGCTAACTCTAGTCCCTCTATCTCGATTGAAGGGTTTGGCGGATGCTTCGGCATCCGCCTTTTTTACCGTTAAGGACTTAAGCTGTAACAACTAAACCGATACACAGAAGACTTAAAAAGCCTGAGGAGGCTTTATGAACGCCGCAATAGAAATCATGACATTAGAGCAACGCATTGAGCGTGAGCGGCAGGCGTTAGCAAAATACCTCAAAACATTGTTATCACCCATGACGCGCATTGCGTCGCCACTCTGGGGTGATATTGATCAACTCGATAAGTTACTCAAAGTGTCAATTGCCTATGCAGGTAACAGTAAGCTGGTTTATGCCGTCGGGTGTGATGGCCGTCAGCTAAGTAGCAATATCTCGAGTGATCAAATTGATACTAGTCAGCGTGGGCAAGAGCTTTCGGTGCGCCCCTACATGGCAGATATAGCGAATGCCGATGAATTTATTTTGTCACCTATCTATGTCGATAAGAACGATCGTCGCCCTTGCGTCACAGCACTGCATAAAGTCAAAGATGATCAGGGTAAGGTCATTGGTTGTATCGCGGCTGACTATGATCTCTCTGTATTACCCACCACTGAAGATGCACTAGATGATGCGCCATCTTCATGGCGTCAAATCAAAGGTGATCCGGCCATTCGTCAGAATCTGTTCCAACAAGCACGTGTGAACAGTGCGATGGATCAGCGACTCGATGAAGTGAACGACATCCTTACTGACCTGATCACGCAGCGCGGTATTTTTCATGCAAAGCTGCACTACAGCAGCAGCCGCGCAACCTTGTGGGTATACGATGATCCGCATCGTTATCGCTTGCATGTGCTCGATGAAATTATCAATCCATCGGTGTGTTTGGCCTACCCAAGAAAACCGTATCCATTGGATGCGACTGTGTCAGAAGATAAAGTGGCCAAGGTGTTTAAACGATTAGCTGAGCTACGTAACGCTGATGAGACGATCTATCTTCGGTCAGGCTCGTTGAATGTGGTGAATGGCATGGTCGGATTGACCTTCTCGTGTGACGGAAGTCATTACATGAGTGCCGATGAATTTTTAGGAAAGCCAGATAGCTTTTGGTTTGGTTGTGCTTAACGCACCTCGCTGAGCAAGCGCTGCATCATGTTGTGCGCTTGTTGATCATAGCCACCGCCAAACAAATTGAAGTGATTCAAGATGTGGTACAGGTTGTATAAAGTGCGACGTACTTCATGCCCCTCAGTTAAAGCGTAATTTGCTTGATAAGCTTGATAGAAGTCGGCCGTAAATCCCCCAAACAGATGTGTCATCGCAATGTCGGTCTCACGATCACCGTAATAAATCGCGGGATCATATATAACGGGCATGCCGTACTGATCAGTCATCATGTTGCCGCCCCATAAGTCGCCGTGGAGTAATGAGGCGCTTGGTGAATGATTGAGTAAATGCGGTAATGCCTCAATGAGTTGATCGCCAAGCGCTATGCTCAGAGCGCTTAAGCCATTTTTACGAGCCAAGGTCAATTGATAGCCCAAGCGATGTTCACGCCAAAACGTTAACCAGTCCGGCTCAAGGGAGTTGATCTGCTGAGTTGAGCCGATGAAATTATCGCGCTGATGGCCAAAGCGCGGCTGTAGCGTCTGATGCAATGCCGCCAGTTGCTCGCCGGCTAAGCGCATAGTGTTTGCTGAGTTACCTGCCGTGATTGCTTCCATGATGAGATAACTGTGCGTGTCGGTACTGCCGCAAATTAAAGGTTCGGGTACACGCAGCGCATGCGCACTGTTTAAGATCAGCAGGCCTTCCATCTCAGCTTCGAACATGTCGAGTTTATCAACACTGTTCAGTTTGACGAACCAACGTTGGTTATCCATCTGCACGATATAAGTCTCATTGATACAGCCACCCCCGATAGGTTGGCTATCAATCGATACAAAAGGTTGAGAGGTTGCCTTTGCAATTGCGTGGGCAATGTCGTGCCAAATTTGGCGCATAAGGTTTAACTCAGTCGATCACGTAACGGGCTGGTACGTGGGAAGTGTGCCCGTAAGAATTCCATTTGATCGGCTAAAACATTGCGACCCTGAAGAAAAATATATTCCGCATGTGTCGGAATGAAAGGAATTGCCAGTAATTGCATGCCGGCTTGTTCAGGTGTGCGTCCCGCTTTGTGTGTATTGCAGCGTGTGCACGAGGTAATTAGGTTAGACCAGCTGTCTTCGCCTTCTTGGCTTACTGGGATGATGTGATCGCGCGAGAGCTGCGATTTGTGGAACTGATCGCCACAGTACATGCAGTGAAAGTCATCGCGTTGAAACAGGGCTTCGTTAGAGACGGGAGGTGCGTAGCCTTTGTCGAGGCAGTAACGGTTTTGATGGTTGCCGTGGGTGGCGATGATGGAGTGAAGAATGATTTTGCTTTGATGCGATTCGTTATTGATACCACCGCGAATCGTTAGGATGGGGTCGCCGAGGTCATACGCAACCATATCAAGGCTGTGTAGCTTGACGGCCTGCCGGTAGTCGATCCACTCAAGTGGCATCCCGGAGGCGTCGGTTCTCAACAATTGCTGTCTTAACCCCGACATGATGGGCGTCCTCACTTTCGGTTTAAGTGTTTATGTCACAGCTTGGCGCAGAGTTCAAATGACACTTATCTGACAAAACCCCGCGATCTAAGATCAGCATCAGTACAATAGCTGTATGTCCCAATCCACCTACTTGCGCGTGGCGATCCCTGTGCCATTGCCCAAAGCTTTTGATTACCTGCCTGATCAGCGCTTCACAGCAGCGGCCTATCCGGTGGGCGCGCGCGTTTTGGTGCCGTTTGGTCGTACGCAAAAGCTTGGCGTAGTGTTGGCGCATGTGAATAGTGCTGATGTCCCCATCGATAAGCTCAAGCATGTCGAGCCGCCGATGGATCCTGAGGCACTCTTAGATCAAACACATCTCGCCTTTCTGCGTTGGGCCGCCAGTTATTACCATCACCCTGTAGGCGAGGTAATCACAGCTGCTTTGCCGTTGCGGTTGCGTAAAGCCAATGCGCTGTTGCCCTTAGCTGAACAGCGTTATTTTTTGTCTGCCGAGTGCACAAGTATTGTTGAACAACTTGGGCGCGCACATAAACAACGTGAGCTGGTTGAATGGATTGCGGCACACGGTGATCAAGGTGTTGAGCAAATCACGCTTAAGCAACATGCCGGCACAGCGCTAATCAAAAAGTTAGTCGATGCACAGCATCTGCTGCTAAAAGAAAGCGCGCCGATAAAAAGCGAGTACGTACCACAGCGCTCGCCACATCAGCTGAATGAAGAACAGCAAGCCGCCGTTGATGCGGTTGCGCACAAGCTTAACCAGTACGCAGCCTTTTTATTACAAGGCGTGACAGGCTCGGGCAAAACCGAGGTGTATCTACGCTTGGCAGAGCAAGTGCTCGCACACGATAAAAACGTGATGATCTTGGTGCCAGAGATTGCGCTTACACCACAGCTGCAACAACGTTTCGCCGAGCGTCTCGGTGAGGGTGTGTTGTTGATGCACTCTGGCATGAAAGATACCGAGCGCGAGATCGCGTGGCAGCGACTTCGCTTAGGTTTGGCGCGTGTCGTGCTCGGTACACGTTCATTGATGCTGAACCCAATGGCGGACCTGGGCTTAATTGTGGTTGATGAAGAACACGACCCCTCGTTTAAACAACAAGAAGGCTTTCGTTATTCCGCGCGCGACTTAGCGGTGGTGCGCGCATCTCGAGCAAAATGCCCGGTGGTGTTGGGCTCTGCAACACCTTCTTTAGAATCGTTACGCAATGTTGAACAAGGCCGTTATCAGCGTCTGATATTGAACCAACGAGCGGGCAGTTCAAAGCCACCCTCAATGCACTTGGTCGATCTGCGTGATCAGCCAGTGCAAAATGGATTGGCGCTGCCAGTGATTGATGAAATCCAAGCTACGCTTAATAAAGGCGAGCAAGTCATGGTGTTTTTAAACCGACGTGGTTTTGCACCTGTGCTGGCCTGTTATAGCTGTGGTTGGACATCGGATTGCCCGCGTTGTGATGCGCGTCAAACAGTGCATCAAGCGGCACATCGTTTGTGGTGTCACCACTGTGGCTCGCAGCAGGCTTTGCCGCAAAAATGTCCAAGCTGTGGTGAGCACGATTTGCATCCTTTAGGTCAAGGAACCGAGCAACTCGATCAGTCATTACAGGCCCGCTTTAAAGATATACCGCTAGTGCGCGTCGATCGTGATGCGGCAGCAAAGCGTGGCGCACTCGAAAAGCTACTCGACTCAGTGCATCAAGCGGATGCCGCTATTTTGGTGGGTACGCAGATGCTCGCTAAAGGGCATCATTTTCCAAAAGTGACCTTGGTGGTGGTACTCGATGCCGATAGTGGGTTGTTCAGTGCCGACTATCGCGCCACTGAGCGTATGGCACAGTTGCTCATGCAGGTGGCCGGTCGCGCAGGGCGGGGTGAGCTGCCCGGTCGTGTATTGATCCAAACACGCTACCCCGATCATCTGTTATTGCAGACCTTGGTGACGCACGGTTACGAAGCGTTTGCCCAAGCTGCTTTGCAAGAGCGACTTGAGGCGGACTACCCACCGATCTCACATCACGTATTGCTGCGCGCCGAAGCGAACAAAATGGATCCGACGATGCAGTTTTTGAATAAGGTCACCCAGTGGGGCAAAGCGCATACCGATCAGTCGGTGAGCTTTTGGGGACCGGTGCCAGCACCCATGACGCGACGCATCGGTCGATACCGTGGACATTTGCTGATTCAGTCGAGCTCGCGCGAAGCACTGCACGGCTTTTTGTCACAGCTTGAGGTGTATCTGGCCGAGACTAAGCTCGCTCGTTCAGTACGCTGGAGCTTGGATGTCGATCCTGTCGATCATTTTTGATCACTATCTAATGATGTCAGTTGGGCAGTTTGTTATGCTTCGCGCCCTTCTTTAAGGCGAAACCACCATGAAAACCGAAATTGCTCAACTTGTTGAAAGCGCGCTCCAATCGTTAGTCGACCAAGGGGTTTTGGCAGCGGATGCTGTGCGACCTCCAGTGATCGAGCGTGCGCGTGATCCAGAGCACGGTGATTTCGCTACCAATGCCGCGATGGTTAACAGCAAAGCGGCGGGCATGAATCCTCGTCAGCTCGCTGAGCAACTCGTCGCTGCCATTCCTGCAGCGGATTTCATTTCAGAGGTCTCGATCGCCGGCCCAGGCTTCATTAACTTCCGTGTCGCAAGCGATGCACAAAGTGCAATCGTTGAGCGCATCTTAAGTGAAGGCGAGCAATTTGGTCGCTCAATGATTGGCGAGCAGAAAAAAGTCCAAGTCGAGTTTGTCTCGGCGAATCCAACCGGACCGCTGCACGTGGGTCATGGTCGTGGTGCGGCCTACGGTTCGGTTGTCGCTGATCTACTCGAAGCCGTCGGCTTTGATGTGGATCGCGAGTACTACGTTAACGATGCCGGTCGTCAGATGGATATCCTCGGCACGTCGGTATGGTTGCGTTATTTAGAGCTTGCCGGCGAAGAGCTTAGCTTCCCAAGCAATGGTTACAAAGGTGACTATGTGTGGGATATCGCCGCGACCTTGCACCGTGATAAAGGCGATGCGATTCGCTTTGCCAGCAACGAGGTGTTTGCGGACATCCCTGCCGATGAACCTGCCGGTGGTGATAAAGAAGAACATATCGATGCCTTGATCGATCGTGCGAAAGCCTTACTCGGTAAAGAAGGCTATCGCGAGGTGTTTGATCTAGGCTTGAATGTCATCTTAGATGACATCCGTGATGACTTAGGTCTGTTTGGTGTGCGTTACGAGAACTGGTATTCCGAGCGTTCACTGGTCGAGTCAGGCAACGTCGAAGCGGTTATCGAAAAGCTAAAAGCGGCCGGTCACCTCTATGAAAAAGGTGGCGCTTGGTGGTTTAAATCGACTGACTTTGGCGATGAGAAAGATCGTGTCGTGGTGCGTGATAACGGACAGACCACGTACTTCGCCTCTGACATTGCGTATCACCTAGAAAAGTTTGAGCGCGGTTACGATCGCGTGATTGATGTATGGGGTGCAGACCACCACGGTTATGTGCCACGTGTCAAAGCTGCGATTCAAGCGATGGGTGGAAACCCAGAACAACTCGATGTGTTGTTAGTTCAGTTTGCGATCTTGTATGAAGGTGGTGAGCGTAAACAGATGTCGACCCGCTCAGGTGAGTTCGTCACCCTGCGCGAGTTGCGTAAAGACGTTGGTACTGATGCAGCGCGTTTCTTTTACATCATGCGTAAGTGCGAACAGCATCTCGATTTCGATTTAGATCTTGCACGCTCACAATCGAATGAGAACCCGGTCTATTACGTGCAATACGCCCATGCGCGTATCTGTTCGGTGTTCCGTCAGGCGAGTGAGAAGGGTGTGAACACTCAGCTAAGCGATGGCAACACTAACCTTGAGTTACTCAGTGAATCGCACGAACAAAGCATGATGAAAACCTTGGCGCGTTATCCTGAAGTACTGCAAAACGCGGCACTTAACTCAGAGCCACATCAGCTGACACATTACCTGCGTGAACTGGCAAATGAGTTACACAGTTATTACAACGCGCATCAATTCTTAGCGGATGACAGCAATCTCACCGATGCGCGTTTAAAATTGATCACCGCAACGCGACAAGTGTTGCTCAATGGTCTTAAACTGATCGGTATCAGCGCACCTGAAAAAATGTAAGGCATGCCACGCGATTACAAACACGTCTCACCTCGTCGCGCACCGGCGAAAAAAACATCCTCTCCCTTCGTTTGGGCAGCGGTCGCGTTTTTGTTGGGTGTGTTTGTGATGGGTTTGTTCTGGTTAAAGATGCAACCACCGGTGAATGCGCCAGAGTGGGTGGGTGCTGAACCTGAGCGTAAGCCGCGCGAAGTGGCAAAGCCCGTTGGTCCGCCAAAAAAGATTCAACCTGAAAAACCTGAAACTCGCTTCACCTTCTTTAAAGATTTAAGTCAGCGTGAAGTGGTGGTGCCTGATGAAAAGTTTGAGTTACGTGCTTCGCGCGATACGGATGCGACCTCGCGTTTCGTGGTGCAGATCGCTTCATTAAGCAAACGTGCCGATGCCGAACGTATTCAAGCCGAAGTGGCATTGATGGGCATTGAATCAACCATCAGTGAAGCCTCACTGGATGATGGTGTGCGATATCGCGTTTCGACCACCCCAGTGCTAGGGCAGTCGAAAGCGAATAGCCTTTTAAGCCAGCTAAAGAAAGGTGGCTATAAAGGCATGTTTGTAAAAATCTCGCGTTAAGGCTGCGCATCTAACCAGGCATTCACCGCCGCTAGCAGATCATCGCTTTGACCCGCAAAGAAGTGATCGGCCCTCGCCACTTCCTGTTGTGAATAGCCTTTGTTATGGCTAGCGGCTTTTGCGCGCAGTGCATTGCTTTGCAACACGCCGGGGAGATCGCGCGAACCGAACAGATCCAACATCGGCAGATCAATTTTGCTCAAGCTGACTAAGTTTTCATCAGCTGGGTTTTTCATATCCAAGCTCATGCCCACCGAGACATACCCTTTTACGGTGTCAGGCGCGCCTTGCGCTAAATAATGCGCTGCCATGCGCGAGCCAAAGCTGTGCGACACCACCATGATGCGATCGTGACCACGGGTTTCTAGCTCAACAATGCCCGCTGCAATACGTGCAGCCGCAGGTTCAACCAAGGGTAACCATGCACTATCGGGTGCTTCAGCTGACTCAACCGGTAACTGTAGCGATAGCGTGTCCCAACCCGCTTCGGTCAGGCGCACACGCAGGGGTTGCACCACATCCATCCAGTCAGCGTTTGCGCCTTTGCCGTGCAGGACTAATACCGCGCCTTTGCGCGTATCCGCTTGGTTTTCAGTGAAGATGCCCATGAAATCGCGCTCACCATCATTCAGCTGCACGATCTCACCATCCATAATCGCATCAGCGATCTGATTCACGATACGCGTCTCACGCGCATAGTCTGGCGCAGCGAAAACGGCACCGCAAAAAAGGCTTAAACCAAGAAAAACATGTGTTTTCAGTGACATAGATATCTCCCAAAGGGGGTGGC
>CAZEWM010000023.1:0-13731 GCA_964516045.1 uncultured Gammaproteobacteria bacterium | reverse complement strand
ATCCGTGAAGGTGGTCGTACCGTTGGCGCCGGTGTGGTTGCCAAGATTATTGAGTGATTTAAGCAATGAGTAATCAACGTATTCGTATTCGTCTGAAGTCATTTGATCATCGTTTGATCGATCAATCTGCAGGTGAAATTGTGGAGACCGCTAAGCGTACTGGCGCACAGGTTCTCGGTCCAATTCCACTGCCGACTAAGAAAGAGCGTTACACCGTATTGATCTCTCCGCACGTTAATAAAGACGCGCGTGATCAGTATGAGATTCGTACCCATAAGCGTTTGATGGATATCGTCGATCCGACTGATAAAACCGTTGATGCGCTAATGAAGTTGGACTTGGCTGCTGGCGTTGACGTCCAGATCAAGCTGAACTGAGGTTAAGTAGAAATGGCTATTGGTATCGTAGGTCGTAAAGCGGGCATGACTCGCATCTTCTCTGAAGATGGTGTGTCTACTCCTGTGACCGTTATCGAAGTCGAGCCGAACCGTGTGACTAAAGTCGCTACTGATGAAATTGATGGTTATTCATCAATTCAAGTGACTACCGGTTCTAAAAAGGCTTCACGAGTAAACAAGCCGGAAGCAGGCCACTTTGCAAAAGCTAACGCTGAAGCAGGTCGTGGTTTGTGGGAATTCCGTCTGGATGATCACGAAGGTGATGCACCAGAGTTGGGCGGCACTGTTGATGTAAACATCTTTGAAGCAGGTCAGAAAGTTGACGTGCGTGGTGTGAGTAAAGGTAAAGGTTTCCAAGGTGGTATTAAGCGTCACAATTTCCGTGGCCAAGACAATACTCACGGTAACTCACTGTCTCACCGTGCGCCTGGTTCAATCGGTCAGTGTCAAACACCTGGTCGTGTATTCAAAGGTAAAAAGATGGCTGGTCACATGGGTGCGCGTAACACCTGTACCCAGAACATCGAAGTAGTTCGTGTGGATGCTGAGCGCAATCTGCTGTTGGTTAAGGGTGCTGTTCCTGGCGCTCGCGGCGGCAATGTGATCGTAACTCCAGCGATCAAGATGAAGAACAAGGGGTAAGCCATGGATCTGAATGTACAAGGTGGAGCTTCCGTCTCAGTATCAGATGCAGTTTTCGGTGTTGATTTTAAAGAAGCACTGATTCACCAAGTGGTAACCGCATTTATGAACGCTGGTCGTTCAGGTACTAAAGCACAGAAGACTCGTTCTGAAGTTGCTGGCACTACCAAAAAGTCTAAGCGTCAGAAGGGTGGCGGTGCTCGTCACGGTGCATTGACTGCACCTATCTTCATTGGCGGTGGTGTGACTTTCGCAGCGAAGCCACGTAGCTACGCGCAGAAAGTTAACCGCAAGATGTATCAAGGTGCATTGCGTTCAATTCTTTCTGAGTTGGTTCGTCAAGAGCGTTTGGTTGTTGTTAGTGATATCTCTATCTCTGCGCCTAAGACCAAAGACTTGGTTGCTAAGTTAGCTGAGTTAGATGTTTCTGAAGCTTTGATCGTGACTGAAGCTATGGATGAGAACTTGCTGTTGGCTGCACGCAATCTTTACAAGATTGGCACTTGCACCGTAGCTGAGGTTGATCCTGTGTCTTTAATCGGTTTCGACAAAGTCGTCATCACTGCTGGCGCATTGAAGATGCTTGAGGAGAAATTGGCATGAATAAAGAACGTTTGTTGAAAGTTCTGCTCGGCCCAGTTGTCTCTGAAAAGAGCGTGAGCGCTGCAGAATCGGGTAACCAGTTCGCATTTAAAGTTGCTACTGACGCAACTAAACCTGAAATCAAAGCAGCTGTTGAAATGTTGTTTGAAGTCAACGTTGAAAAGATTCAGGTACTGAACGTAAAGGGCAAAACTAAGCGTTTTGGTCAGCGTTTCGGTAAGCGTGCTGATTGGAAAAAGGCCTATGTTCGCTTAGCGGCAGGTCAAGACATCAACTTCGCAGAGGGCGCGTAAGCGTCTCGCAAGGTATAGCGGATTAAGATCATGGCTATTGCTAAATCAAAACCGACTTCACCGGGCCAACGTCACGTTGTTCGAGTGAAGAGTGAAGGCTTGCACAAGGGTGGCCCTCTACGCGCTCTTGTTGACAAGAAAAGTAAAACAGGTGGTCGTAACCACGCTGGTCGTATCACTACCCGTCATAAAGGTGGTGGTCACAAGCAGCGTTATCGCATCATCGACTTCAAGCGTAATAAAGATGGCGTTGTAGGTACTGTTGAGCGTATTGAATACGATCCAAACCGCACCGCTAACATTGCGCTCGTGAAGTATGAAGACGGTGAATATCGTTACATCATCGCACCTAAGGGTGTGAAAGCTGGCGACACCGTTCAATCAGGCAACGAAGCGCCTATCGCAGTCGGTAACTGCATGACACTCCGCAACATGCCAATCGGTTCTGTTGTTCACTGTGTCGAGATGAAGATTGGTAAGGGTGCTCAAATCGCACGCTCTGCTGGTACTTCAGCGCAGATGATCGCTCGTGATGGCGACTACGCAACTCTACGTTTGCGTTCTGGTGAAATGCGTAAGATCCATTGTGATTGCCGCGCAACTCTTGGTGAGGTTTCAAACACAGAACACAACCTGAAGAAGTTGGGTAAAGCAGGTGCGCAGCGTTGGCGCGGTGTTCGTCCTACCGTTCGCGGTGTGGCGATGAACCCAGTGGATCACCCGCACGGTGGTGGTGAAGGTCGTACTTCGGGCGGTCGTCATCCTGTATCACCATGGGGTGTACCTACTAAGGGTAAGAAGACACGCTCTAACAAGCGTACCGATAAGTTCATTGTTCGCGACCGTCGTCGCAAGTAATAGGTGGAGTAGAAAGGTATGCCTCGTTCAATCCGTAAAGGTCCTTTTATCGATCTCCATCTTGCGAAGAAGGTGGAAACGGCACGTGCCAACAATGATCGCAAGCCGATCAAAACTTGGTCTCGCCGTTCGATGATCAGCCCAGATATGGTTGGTCTGACGATCGCTGTACATAACGGCAAACAGCATGTTCCAGTTCTTGTGAACGAACAGATGGTTGGCCACAAGCTTGGTGAATTCGCATTGACACGTAACTACCGTGGTCACGATGCGGATAAGAAGACCAAGAAGTAATAGGAGAGAGAAATGCAAGCTGTAGCAAAACTGCGCTTCGCGCGTCTCTCTGCACAGAAAGGCCGTTTGGTTGCTGACCAAATTCGCGGTCTTCCTGTAGAGCAGGCGCTAAATACACTTCTTTTTAGCAAGAAGAAGGGCGCTGCATTGATGAAGAAAGTACTGGATTCTGCAATTGCTAACGCAGAAAACAATGAAGGTGCTGACATCGATGAATTGAAAGTTAAGACTGTCTGTGTAGACGAAGGCCCAACAATGAAGCGTCTTCGTGCACGTGCTAAAGGCCGCGGTACTCGCATCCTTAAGCGCACCAGTCACATTACCGTCACTGTGGCGGATGAGTAAGCGGAATAGTTATGGGCCAGAAAGTACATCCAAATGGTATTCGTCTCGGCATCGTGTCGGACTGGACTTCAAAGTGGTACGCAGACAGCAAAGACTATGCTGATTTGTTGAACACCGACTTGGAAGTTCGTGACTTCTTGAAAGAGAAGCTGAAGCAGGCGTCAGTTAGCCGTATTCAGATCGACCGTCCAGCGAAGAATGCTCACATCACTATTCACACTGCTCGCCCTGGTTTGGTGATCGGTAAGAAAGGTGAAGATATCGACGCTTTGCGTAAAGAAGTGTCAGGTCGCATGGGTATCCCAGTGCATATCAGCATTGAAGAGATCCGTAAGCCTGAGCTTGATGCGCAGTTGGTATCAGAAGGAATCGCTCAGCAGCTTGAGCGCCGCATCATGTTCCGTCGTGCGATGAAGCGCGCGGTACAAAATGCCATGCGCCTTGGTGCTGAAGGTGTGAAGGTAAATATCGCAGGTCGTTTGAACGGTGCTGAGATCGCTCGTAGCGAGTGGTACCGTGAAGGCCGTGTGCCTCTTCACACATTGCGTGCTGACATTGATTACGGTTTTGCTGAAGCGCTAACCACCTACGGGATCATTGGTATCAAGACCTGGATCTTCAAGGGTGAGGTTTACGGCGACAATCGCAACAACGCTGCTGAAGCGGATGCGAAAGAAGGCAAAGCTGCGGGTAAGAAGGGTTAAGACATGCTGCAGCCAAAACGTACAAAGTTTCGTAAACAACACAAAGGTCGTAACCGCGGTCTTGCACAAAGCGGCAACAAAGTTAGCTTTGGTGAGTTCGGTCTGAAAGCAACTGCGCGTGGTCGCATGACTGCACGTCAGATTGAAGCGGGTCGTCGTACCATCACTCGTACGGTAAAGCGTGGCGGTAAGCTGTGGATTCGTGTATTCCCAGACAAGCCGATCACCAAGAAGCCTCTTGAGGTTCGTATGGGTAAAGGTAAGGGTAACGTTGAATACTGGGTAGCGCAGATTCAGCCAGGTCGCATGATTTATGAGATCGAAGGCGTTTCTGAAGAGCTGGCGCGTCAAGCATTTGGCTTGGCATCAGCAAAGCTTCCATTCAGCACCACATTTGTTAAACGGATGGTTCTCTGATGAAAGCAAGTGAACTAGTAGGTAAGTCTCAAGCTGAATTGCGTGAGACATTAGAAGGGTTGCTCAAAGAGCAATTTAATCTGCGCATGCAGTCTGGTACCGGTCAGTTGGCTCGTCCACACCTGGTAAAAGAGGTTCGCCGTAACATTGCACGCGTTAAAACTCAAATTAACGCACAGCGTCAGGCAGGTGAAGCATGAGTAAGCAGGAAACTGTAGATAACCGCACCCTGCAGGGTCGCGTTGTTAGTGACAAGATGGACAAGACCATCACCGTTCTTATCGAGCGTCGTGTTAAGCACCCGATCTACGGTAAGTTCGTTCGTCGTTCAACCAAAGTGCACGCGCACGATGCGAACAACGAATGCCAAATCGGTGACGTAGTGGTTGTTGAGCAGTGTCGTCCACTGTCAAAAACTAAAACTTGGAAGTTCACCAAATTGGTTGAGCGTCCAAACTAAGTTAACGAATTTAAGATTTATATTGGGGTAGTGTCATGATCCAGATGCAATCAATGCTGGATGTTGCTGACAACAGCGGAGCGAAACGCGTTCAGTGCATCAAAGTACTGGGTGGCTCGCACCGTCGTTACGCCGGAATTGGTGATGTCATCAAAGTATCTATTAAAGATGCTCTTCCGCGCGGCAAGGTCAAAAAAGGTGATGTGTACAACGCAGTTGTTGTTCGTACACGTAAAGGTGTTCGTCGTGCAGACGGTTCTTTGATCCGTTTCGACGGTAATGCGGCAGTGTTGTTGAATAGCAACTTGGCGCCTATTGGTACGCGTATCTTCGGCCCTGTGACTCGTGAGCTTCGTGGTGAGCGTTTCATGAAGATCGTGTCACTGGCTCCAGAAGTACTGTGAGGTAATTGACATGGCAGCACGTATTCGTAAAGGCGACGATGTCATCGTTCTTGCTGGTAAAGACAAAGGCAAGCGCGGCACTGTTTTATCAGTGGCAGATGACCGAGTAGTCGTAGAAAACATTAACTTGGCTAAAAAGCATACCAAGCCAAACCCAAATGCGGGTGAGCCTGGTGGCATCGTTGATAAAGAAATGCCGATGGATATTTCTAACGTAGCCTTGTTTAACCCTGCAACCGATAAAGGCGATCGCGTAGGTTTTAAGATCCTAGACGATGGTCGTAAGGTTCGCGTATTTAAGTCTAACGGCGAAGTCGTTGACGTTTGAGGTTGGATCGATGTCTCGTTTACAAGATCACTACAAAAATACAGTCGTACCAGCGCTAGTCGAGAAGTTTGGCTACAAGAGCGTTATGGAAGTACCGCGCATTGAAAAGATCACTCTGAACATGGGTGTCGGTGAAGCGGTAGGCGACAAAAAGAATATGGAATTCGCAGTTAACGATATGCAAGCGATTGCAGGTCAAAAAGCGATCGTGACTAAAGCTCGTAAATCAGTTGCTGGCTTTAAGATCCGTGACGGTTGGCCTATCGGTTGTAAAGTAACTTTGCGTCGTGAGCGCATGTACGAATTCTTGGATCGTCTGGTTTCTATCGCATTGCCACGTGTACGTGACTTCCGCGGTGTATCAGCGAAATCTTTCGACGGCCGTGGCAACTACAGCATGGGCGTGAAAGAGCAGATTATCTTCCCAGAAATTGAATACGATAAAGTTGACGCAATTCGCGGTATGGATATCACCATCACCACATCTGCGCGTACTGACGAAGAAGGCCGTGCCTTACTCGACAGCTTCAACTTCCCGTTCAAATAATCGGACAGGATTATGGCAAAGAAGAGCATGTGGGCCCGTGAGGCCAAGCGTTCAAAAGCAGCCAACAAGTTCGCTGACAAGCGCGCTGAGTTGAAAGCAATCATTAATGACCGCAGCAAATCACCTGAAGAGATTGATGTTGCTGTAGCAGCACTGCAGAAACTGCCTCGTGATGCGAGCCCAAGCCGTCAGCAACGTCGCTGCCGTGTTTCAGGTCGTCCACACGCGGTTTACCGCAAATTTGGCCTTTGCCGTAATAAGTTGCGTGAAGCAGCGATGCGCGGCGAAGTTCCAGGCCTAAAAAAGGCAAGCTGGTAAGCCAGTTAGCTGCAAAAAAAGGCTAGATTTACTGGCCTGACTTGTATAGAATTCGCGGCTCCCTAAATTGGGGGCCGTGTTTTATTCATCCGGGTATCGCACTACTTAGATAGTGGCTGACCTAAAGGAGACTCGAAAATGAGTATGTCGGATCCGATTGCGGACATGTTGACTCGCATCCGCAACGGCCAGGCGGCAAATAAGTCGTCTGTGCGTATGCCAGCTTCTAAAAAGAAGTCGGCTATTGCCAAGGTCTTGAAAGACGAAGGCTATATTATTGATTTCACTGAAGTCGAAATGGATGGCAAGCCTGCCATTGAAGTTGCGCTGAAATATTTCCAGGGCGCACCTGTTATTGACTTTATCAAGCGTGTTAGCCGCCCAGGTCTACGTATCTATAAAGGTCGCGATGATCTTCCTCGTGTACGTGGTGGTTTGGGTATCGCTATTGTTTCTACTTCTAAAGGCGTAATGACAGACCGTGAAGCGCGCAAGCAAGGTCACGGCGGCGAAGTCATCGCGTACGTTGCATAAGGAGTATCGAAATGTCACGTATCGCAAAAGCGCCTATTAATTTGCCAAAGGGCACTGATATCACTATCAACGGCCAACACGTTGCTGTTAAAGGTGGTAAAGGTTCTTTGGAATTGAATGTACATGAGTTAGCAAAAGTTTCTGTTGACGGCGATGTTGTCACAGTAACTCCAGCAGAAGAGTCTAAGGAAGCTTGGGCTATGGCTGGCACCATGCGTTCTTTGGTTAACAACATGGTGGTTGGCTGTTCTGAAGGCTTCACTAAGAAGCTGCAGCTGATCGGTGTTGGTTACCGTGCGCAAGCAAAAGGTAGCACCCTTAGCCTGAACCTTGGTTTCTCACATCCAGTTGATTATCCAGTGCCTGCAGGCATCACTGTTGAAACACCGTCTCAAACTGAGATTGTTGTAACTGGCAGCGATAAGCAGGTTGTTGGTCAGGTGGCATCTGAAATCCGCGCTTACCGTCCACCAGAGCCTTATAAAGGTAAGGGTGTTCGTTACGCTGATGAGCATGTTGTCCGTAAAGAAGCTAAGAAGAAATAAGGGTTAGTACGATGGATAAGAAAACATCTCGTTTACGTCGTGCAACTCGTGCACGTGCAAAAATCCGTGAGTTGGGTGAAAACCGTTTGACGGTTCATCGCACCCCTCGTCACATCTATGCTCAAATCATTGCGCCTAATGGTGCTGAAGTGATTGCAACAGCATCAACGGTTGATAAGGCTCTAGCAGCTGAGATCACCGGTCACAATGGCAACATTGCAGCGGCTACCGTTGTGGGTAAAGCAATTGCTGAGCGTGCAAAAGCAAAAGGTATCGAGCGCGTTGCGTTTGATCGTTCTGGTTTCCGTTATCACGGTCGCGTAAAAGCTTTGGCTGATGCAGCGCGTGAAGCCGGTCTTGAGTTCTAAGGAGTCGAATAATGGCAAATTATGAAAACAAGCCAGCTGGCGACGACATGATTGAAAAGCTGATCGGTGTAAACCGTGTAGCTAAAGTTGTTAAAGGTGGTCGTGTATTCAGTTTCGCAGCAATGGTTGTTGTTGGCGATGGTAATGGCCGCGTAGGTTACGGTACTGGTAAATCAAAGGAAGTTCCTTTGGCAGTACAAAAAGCGATGGAGCAAGCTCGTCGCAACATGGTTTCTGTGAAGTTGAAGAACGGTACCGTTCAATACCCACTTTACGGTCGTCATGGCGCAGCTCGCGTTTACATGCAGCCAGCTTCTGAAGGTACCGGTATCATCGCCGGCGGTGCAATGCGTGCATTGTTCGAAGCAGTTGGCGTACATAACGTACTGGCGAAAGTTATGGGCACTAACAACCCAATGAACGTTGTCCGTGCAACCATCAATGGTCTTAAGCAGATGAACGATGCAGAGCAAGTTGCAGCGAAGCGCGGCAAGACTGTTGAAGAGATTCTGGAGTAATCATCATGTCTGATAAGAAGATGATGAAAGTTAAGTTGGTGCGCAGCAAATTCGGTCGCGTGAAAGGTCATATCGACTGTGTTCACGGTTTGGGTCTGCGTCGCATGCACCAGGTAGTTGAAGTAGAAGACACGCCAGCCACTCGCGGCATGGTGAACAAGGTCTACTACATGGTTCAAGTAGTTGAGGAAGCTTAAGATGCGTCTGAACTCTATTAAACCAGCAGAAGGTTCTAAGCCATCTCGCAAGCGCGTCGGTCGTGGTATCGGTAGCGGCTTGGGTAAGACTTGTGGACGTGGTCACAAAGGTCAAAAGTCTCGCTCTAACAGCTGGGGCTCAATTGGCTTTGAAGGCGGTCAAATGCCTTTGCAACGTCGTCTTCCAAAAGTTGGCTTTAAGTCAGTAATTGGTCGTTCGACTGCAGAAGTTCGTTTAAGCGAACTGGCAAAGGTTGAAGGTGACGTTGTAGATATGGAAGCGTTGTGGAACGCCAACGTACTACCTCGTTCAATGACTCGCGCAAAGATTATGTTGTCGGGTGAAGTAACTCGTGCGGTTACTGTTAAAGGTATCCGTGTTACCAAAGGCGCTAAAGCAGCTATCGAGGCAGCTGGCGGCAAGGTAGAAGACTAAGGAATTTATATGGCACGCGGCCAGGCCCCTGGAGCATCAATGGGGAACTTGTCCGAATTGCGTCAGCGTTTGCTGTTCGTACTTGGGGCACTGATCGTTTACCGAATCGGTACATTTATACCGGTTCCTGGCATCGATCCAGCTGCGTTAGCTGCTTTGTTTGAGCAGCAGCAAGGCACCATCCTTGACATGTTTAACATGTTCTCAGGTGGTGCATTGAGCCGAGCGAGTTTGTTCGCACTGGGCATCATGCCGTACATCTCTGCATCGATTATCGTGCAGCTGATGACCGCAGTGATACCGCAGTTAGAGCAACTGAAAAAAGAGGGTGAGTCGGGTCGTCGTAAGATTACTCAATACACCCGCTACGGCACCTTAGGCCTAGCGACTTTTCAAGCGATCGGTATTTCGATGGCTTTGCAAGGTCAATTTGGCGAAGGTTTGGTTGTAACTGAAGGCCCTGGTTTTGTCTTCACTGCAACTGTGTCGCTAGTCACTGGAACGATGTTCTTGATGTGGTTAGGTGAGCAAATTACTGAGCGTGGCTTAGGTAACGGTATCTCTCTAATCATCTTTGCGGGCATCATTGCTGGTTTGCCATCTGCCTTCGGTGCGATTGTTGAACTGGTAAGCAACGGCGAGATGAATGCGCTGTTTGCATTGTTCCTTTTTGTTATGGCAATTGCTGTAACAGGCTTTGTGGTTTTCGTGGAGCGCGGACAACGCCGCATCACGGTGAATTACGCAAAGCGTCAGCAAGGTCGCAAGATGTTCGCTGCTCAAAGCAGTCACTTGCCGCTAAAGCTGAACATGGCGGGTGTAATCCCACCGATTTTTGCGTCGAGCATAATTTTGTTCCCAACCACGCTAGCGCAGTGGGCGGGTAACACAGACGATATGCGTTGGTTGCAAGACATCATTGCGATGGTGTCTCCAGGCGAACCAATCTATATGGCTCTGTATGCTGCCGCGATTATGTTTTTCTGCTTCTTTTATACCGCGTTGGTATTTAACTCGCAGGAAACTGCAGACAATTTGAAGCGTTCAGGTGCGTTCATCCCAGGCATTCGTCCTGGTGACCAAACTGCTCGCTACATCGATCAGGTGATGTCTCGACTGACCCTGGTAGGTGCGATCTACATTACTTTGGTTTGTTTGATTCCAGAGCTGTTGATCGTAGGTTGGAACGTACCGTTCTACTTTGGTGGTACTTCGCTGTTGATCGTTGTGGTCGTAGTGATGGACTTCATGGCTCAAGTACAGGCGCATGTGATGTCGCATCAGTACGAAGGCTTAATGAAGAAAGCGAATTTGAAAAATACAGGTGGCATGGGATCAATTCGTTGATTCAACCACTTAGTGGAGAACTAAGATGAAAGTTAGAGCTTCAGTTAAAAAAATGTGTCGAAACTGCAAAGTTATCAAGCGCAACGGTGTTGTGCGCGTAATTTGCTCAGACCCACGCCATAAGCAGCGTCAGGGTTAAGCGCAGTTTCGGCGTTGAAAACTCAATTAGGTTTTGTTAAAGTCGCGCGCTTTCGCGTGGCCGCCGCCGAACGAATTTAGGAGATTCATTCATGGCTCGTATTGCTGGTGTCAACATTCCTGATCGCAAGCATATTGTGATCGGATTGCAGTCGATCTTCGGTATCGGCGCAACTCGTGCAAAGGAAATACTTTCTGTTGCAGGAATTGCGGGTGACCGTAAGGTTATGGATTTGAGCGAAGAAGAGCTCGAGACCCTGCGTACTGAGATTGCCAAGTTCTCTGTAGAGGGTGACTTGCGTCGTGAAGTTTCAATGAACATTAAGCGTTTGATGGACCTCGGTTGTAACCGCGGTATCCGTCACCGTCGTGGCTTACCGCTACGCGGCCAACGTACTAAGACCAATGCGCGTACTCGCAAAGGTCCTCGTAAACCAATCAAGCGTTAATTCGGCTTATTTATAGGAACAGCAGATGGCTAAGTCGACCCGTAAAAAAGTTAAAAAGGTTGTTACCGATGGTGTGGCACACATCCACGCATCTTTTAACAACACTATCGTTACAATCACCGACCGTCAGGGCAATGCGCTAGCATGGGCAACTGCGGGTGGTTCAGGTTTCCGTGGTTCTCGTAAGAGCACGCCTTTCGCAGCACAGGTCGCAGCTGACCGCGCAGGTGAGATGGCTAAAGAATACGGACTGAAGAATTTAGACGTAAACGTAAAGGGCCCAGGTCCTGGTCGTGAATCTGCTGTACGTGGTTTGAATAACTGTGGTTTCAAGATCACTAGCATCAACGACGTTACCCCTATTCCTCATAACGGCTGTCGCCCGCCTAAAAAGCGCCGCGTATAACTGGAGTTAGAAAATGGCACGTTACTTAGGTCCAAAATGTAAATTAATGCGTCGTGAGGGAACTGACCTCTTCCTGAAGAGCCGCATGCGTTCTGTAGACACAAAATGCAACATGGAGAAGAAGCCTGGTCAGGGCGGTGATCGCCGTGGTCGTTTGTCAGATTACGGTCTCCAGCTTCGTGAAAAACAGAAAGTTCGTCGTCTTTACGGCGTACTTGAGCGTCAGTTCCGCAACTACTATGCAGAAGCTGATCGCGTAAAAGGGCCAACAGGTGAAAACCTGCTGCGTTTGTTGGAAGCACGTTTAGATAACGTTGTTTACCGTATGGGCTTTGGTGCAACTCGTGCAGAAGCGCGTCAGTTGGTAAGCCATAAAGCAGTAGAAGTTAACGGTAAGGGTGTCAACATCCCTTCATACAACGTTAAGCCAGAAGACGTGATCACCATTCGTGAGAAGTCTAAGGGTCAAGAGCGCATCAAGAGCTCATTGGCATTGGCTGAGCAGTACGGTGCTCCTGAGTGGATTGAGATTGATGCGAACGCTATGAAAGGTACTTTCAAGCGCAATCCAGATCGCACTGAGTTGCCAGCAGAAATTAATGAGCAGCTGATCGTCGAATTGTATTCGAAGTAATCTGTTTAACGTTTAAACGAACACTAAAGAGGGGTGAGTATGGCGGGTTCCGTCACTGAGTTCTTAAGTCCTAACATCGTTAATGTTGAGACTGTTAAAGAGCGTACCCACGCTAAAGTTGCACTTGAGCCTTTAGAGCGTGGTTTTGGCCACACTTTAGGTAACGCATTGCGTCGCATTCTGTTGTCTTCGATGCCAGGCTGTGCAATTACTGAAGCAGAGATCGAAGGCGTTGTGCATGAGTACAGTGCAATCGAGGGCGTACAAGAGGACGTTCTTGAGATCCTGTTGAACTTGAAAGAAGTTGCGATCCAAATGGAAGATCGTGACGAAGCAACATTGACCTGTGATGTTAAAGGTCCTGCGACTGTGACTGCAGCTGATATCCAGTTGACTCACGGCGTTGAGATCGCTAACCCAGAGTTGGTGATTGCGCACTTGACCGATAAAGGTCACTTGAACATGACCCTGCGTGTAGAGCGTGGTCGCGGCTACGAGCCAGCGAGCAATCGTGAAAGCGCAGCAGGTGATGACCGTCCAATCGGCCGTTTGCAGTTAGATGCGAGCTTCAGCCCAGTACGTCGTGTTGCGTACTCAGTTGAAAACGCGCGTGTTGAGCAGCGTACTGACTTGGACCGTTTGGTTATCGATATTGAAACTAACGGTACCCTGGATGCGGAGGATTCAATCCGCCGTGCAGCAACCATTCTGCAGCACCAGTTGGTAGCGTTTGTCGATCTGGATCAAACTCCAGAGCCTAAGAGCAATGAGCCTTCGGCACCTGAGATTGATCCAATTCTGGTACGCCCAGTTGATGATCTTGAGCTGACTGTTCGTTCTGCGAACTGCTTGAAGGCTGAGAACATCTTCTTGATCGGCGATCTGATTCAGCGCACTGAGGTTGAGCTGTTGAAGACCCCGAACTTGGGTAAAAAGTCTCTCACCGAGATCAAAGACGTATTGGCTACTCGTGGCTTGTCGTTGGGTGCTCGTCTTGAGAACTGGCCACCAGAAAACTTAGAAGAATTGATGGCACGCTGATTGAAGCGTTCCGTGTTGATGTAACTATATTGTAGGAAGTCGACCCATGCGTCACCGCAAATCAGGACGGCAGTTAAACCGTAACAGCTCACACCGTAAGGCTATGTTCCGTAACATGGCTGTATCGATGTTCGATCATGAATTGATCAAGACCACTTTGCCTAAGGCTAAAGAATTGCGTCGTGTGGTTGAGCCACTCGTCACTTTGGCTAAAGAAGATAGCGTTGCTAACCGTCGCTTAGCATTCTCACGTTTGCGTGATGATGCAGTGGTAGCAAAGTTGTTCTCTGAGATTGGCCCTCGCTACAAAGAGCGTTCAGGTGGTTACCTGCGCATTTTGAAGTGTGGCTACCGCCCAGGCGACAAAGCACCTATGGCTTACGTTGAGATGGTTGACCGTCCAGAAGTCGAGGAAGTCGAAGAGGCTGTAGAAGCAGAATAAGATTCGCTTCAAAAAAGTTAAAGAGCCGGGCTATGCCCGGCTTTTTTTTGCCATTAGACTTGGCG
>CAZEWM010000022.1:0-13766 GCA_964516045.1 uncultured Gammaproteobacteria bacterium | reverse complement strand
AGATGCCGTATTGATCACGATAGGCGCGAATATTCGCCAAATGGTCTGCATCACCTTGCTGCTCTAGAAAGCCTATAACGTTCGCAAGCTTGGCAATCGACGCGACCGGAATGCCGTAGTCCTGCTCAACCTCTTGGATTGCCGATTTGTCACCTTTGCCTTTCTCTTGGCGATCCAGTGCAATTACCACGCCTGCAGGTTTGGCGTCTTCAGCTTCGATGATGTCCATCGATTCGCGAATCGCAGTGCCGGCTGTGATCACATCGTCGATGATCAGAATCTGGCCTTCCAGCGCGTGACCGACAATGCTGCCACCTTCACCATGCGATTTAGCTTCTTTGCGATTAAACGCATAAGGAATATCGATCTGATGATGATCGTAAAGTGCAGCTGCAGTAACTGCTGCCAAAGGAATACCTTTGTATGCAGGGCCATAAAGCACGTCGAACTTGATACCTGAGTCGACAATGGCTTGCGCGTAGAAGCGGCCAAGGCGAGCAAGTGCGGAGCCGCTATTGAACAGACCAGCATTAAAGAAGTATGGGCTGATACGACCAGATTTCAGAGTGAACTCGCCAAAACGAAGTACGCCTTTCTCTAAAGCAAAGTTAAGAAACTCGGTCTGGTAATCCTGCATATCGCACCTCTCATTGAATAGGTCGGCAAGTATAATGCCTGATATGCGTGTTATCACCGTCAATCTAAACGGCATTCGATCTGCAGGACGAAAAGGTTTTTTTCAGTGGCTCAGCCGACAACGAGCGGATGTGGTTTGTTTGCAAGAGCTTAAAGCTCAAGTCGACCAGCTCGAGGATAAGCTCTATTGGCCTAAATCGTTCCATACCTACTATCACTGTGCTGAAAAAAAAGGCTACAGCGGCGTGGGTTTGTACTGCCGCAAGAAGCCTGATCGAGTGATTGAAGGCTTGGGTTGGCAGTCATTCGATAGCGAGGCCCGTTGGGTTGAGGCCCGCTATGGCAAGCTCAGTGTGGTGTCCTTGTATCTGCCAAGTGGTTCTTCTGGAGATGAGCGACAAGCGGTAAAATACGAGGTGCTCGATCGGCTGCTGCCACACATGAAAAAGCTGAAGAAGCAGGGCCGGGAGTTATTAGTCTGCGGCGATTGGAATATTGCGCATCAGAATATGGACATTAAAAATTGGCGCGGCAATCTGAAGAACTCAGGTTTTTTACCTGAAGAGCGTGCATGGTTAGATGAGCTGTATGGTCCTGCCGGTTTTGTTGATACGTTTCGTGCCATTGATCCGCGAGAAGATCAATTTACTTGGTGGTCGAATCGTGGACAGGCTTGGGATAAAAATGTGGGTTGGCGTATTGATTATCAGGTCGCAACACCTAAGTTGGCTCAAACTGTGAAATCGGCTCGTATCTATAAAGATAAACGCTTTTCTGATCATGCACCTTTGATCATGGATTACGAATTCGACTTGGGCGATTGATATGCAAAGTTGGCTTGCCTCCATCGCTGCATATAAAAGTCCTCGCGTCTTGGCGATGTTGTTTTTGGGTTTCTCAGCGGGCTTGCCGCTATTGCTGATCTTCTCAACCTTATCCATCTGGTTGCGTGAGGCGGGTGTTGATCGTAGTGCGGTGACGTATTTTAGCTGGGCGGCTTTAGGTTATTCGTTTAAGTTTGTTTGGGCGCCCTTGGTGGATAAGTTGCCATTACCGTTTCTGCAAGGATGGCTGGGGAAGCGACGTAGTTGGTTGCTGTTTTCACAAGCGATGGTTATCGCGGCGATGTTATGGATGGCAATGAGCGATCCCGCCAGTGTCGAAGGCTTGCAGGTGATGGCATTCGCTGCGGTTCTGCTCGGCTTTTCTGCTGCGACTCAGGATATTGTGATTGACGCTTACCGTATCGAAGCGGTTAATGAAAAGTTACAGGCGTTGATGTCTGCTGCTTATGTGGCAGGTTACCGAATCGGCATGATTGTCGCGGGGGCGGGGGCATTGTATTTAGCTGCATGGCTAGGCACAACCAAAGAAGCGTATGTCTATGCCTCTTGGCAGATGACCTATGTGGCCATGGCTGGCGCTATGTTGGTTGGTGTTATAACGACCTTGTTGATAGATGAGCCGGAACTTACTCGCGAATCCAGTTATCTGCACACCACATCAGACTACATTCGCTTTTTGGTATTGTTTGCCGGTTTTGTTGCCGCGATTGTGTTCTCTTATTTATCGTTTACAGATGTCGTCGTTGCTACTAAATCGTGGTTGCTTGCGCTTGGTGCTGCTAATGAATTGGCCGCTTTTGTCGCAGAAGGTGCTCGTTTACTCAGTGCGATTCTGATGGCGCTCGGTGTGGCATGGTTGTTGGTGCGTTTACATGTCGCTGATAAGCATATGTTGCACGATACCTATGTGGATCCGGTAGCTGATTTCTTCCGTCGCTATGGCAAAACTGCATTTTTGATTTTAATGCTCGTCGGTTTTTATCGTGTCTCAGATATTGTGTTGGGTGTTATCTCGAATGTGTTTTACCAAGACATGGGATTTAGCAAAGAACAGATAGCTACAGTGACGAAAGTATTTGGTATTTGGATGACAATCATAGGTGGCTTCTTGGGTGGGTTCCTAACCATTCAATATGGCGTTATTCGTGTTTTGATGTTGGGTGCAGTAATGACGGTCGTCACCAATCTATTGTTTATTCCAGTAGCGAATAACCCTGGTGATCTTGCTCTGCTTTATGTTGTGATTGGTGCTGATAACCTGACCGCAGGTTTGGCAAGTGCAGCTTTTATTGCTTACCTCTCAAGTTTGACGAGCTTATCGTTCACTGCAGTTCAGTATGCGATCTTTAGCTCGCTAATGACCTTATTCCCTAAATTATTCGGCGGTTATTCAGGTTCTATCGTTGATGCATTGGGTTATCAAAACTTCTTCTTCGCGGCATCAATGGCCGGTGTGCCGGTATTGATTTTGGTTTGGTTGGCGGGTCGTTATTCAAAAGAGGCTAGGGCGTGACGGAATTCACATTCTTTGCTGCGATAGCGGTCGGTTTTCTTGGCGGCACTCATTGTGTGGGTATGTGTGGCGGTATTGTCAGTGCGTTATCACTGAGTATTGAGCAGTCTAAAACACCACCACTGCGCTTTCTGTTGGCCTACAACACAGGTCGAATATTCTCGTATGTTATCGCCGGCGCAATTGCCGGAGGTTTAGGTGCTTTATTAGCAGTAAACGCATCGCTTCACTCAGTTCAGCTCGGGCTGTCGATGATTGCAGCAGGCTTCATGCTCTTTATGGGTTTGTATATTGCAGGCTGGTCGAGCCTGCTCTCTAAAGTAGAGAAAGTCGGTGGTGTTGTATGGCGTCAACTTGAGCCGTTTGGCCGACGTTTCTTGCCGGTTAAGCAAACAGATCATGCGCTGTGGCTGGGCATGGTCTGGGGGTGGTTGCCCTGTGGTTTGGTGTATAGCGTTTTGATTTGGTCGTTATCGGCTGGCAGTGCCGCCCAGGGTATGTGGCTAATGTTGGGCTTTGGTTTGGGAACCTTGCCCAACTTGCTTGCGATGGGGGTTGCAGCACAGCAGCTAAAGCAGTGGATGCATAAAAGCTGGGTAAGACAATCAGCAGGTGTGCTACTGATTGCGTTTGCGCTTATTCAGTTAGCGCAACTTATTCAGTGATAAAGGTTTCGCGATATTGTGCTTTGAGTGGGTAAACCTGACCATCTACAAGCGCTTCGATATCAAAGATCCATTGATCCTTATGGCTAATCGCAAAATCAGTGATGTAATAAACCGCATTCCCTTCGCGCACTTCCTGCATCTCTAATTCCTCGCGGTAACCTAACAGGTTGCGACGAACAACCTTTAGGCGCGCGCCTACAGGTTTGTCCATTTGATCATCTCGCGTTTCGGTGATGGCAATATTTAGTAAGGCACGTTCCGTGCTGCGTGGAATCTTGTAAGCCTTAGCAACGGCGGCACTTAAAAAATCGGTGGTAATGGCGTTGTGGTGAATTTTGTAATTGCCTGCAATCGTGGCATTTTCAGCATTCGCTAAAGAGCTTAATGCCAATAAAACTAAAATAAGAATGTTGCGGGACATGATCAGTAACCTTTAAGGGTGTTGAATATCAGCGAGTAGTTTTTTGGGTGCGGCAATGCGAAAGGTTTTGAACCGAGCAACATCACCACTGCTCAACTGTACGTTAGATTTTGCAAGGCCAAACCCTTTAGCGAGCCACGCAATGATCTGTTCATTGGCTTTGCCATCAATTGGCGGGGCGGTGGTACGTAGCTTGATGGCATCTCCCATCACTTCAGCAAATGCATTGCTACTAGCTTTGGGTTGCACTTTGATGCGCAGAATTAAGCTTTCACCTTCCCAGCTATACCAACTCATCAGAGCATGGTGATGATCAAGTGCTTGATCGGGGGCAGGATGAGCATCTGAGCTAGATACAAAGCGACCATTGCGATCATTGGCGTGAAATCAATTCCACCAGCTGAAGGGATGATGCGACGCAGTGGATTCATCACAGGTGAAGTGAGGCTATGGATTAAACCAATCGCAGGGTTGTAACCATTTGGATTTACCCAGCTCAAGATCACTAAAACTAAAATACTGTAGATAAAAATATTGAAGACCATCTCAATCATTTCAGGGATCGCCAATAGCATTGCAGCTGTAATGGATGCGCCACCTTGCAAGCTGAACAACAAGATTAATTTAATGGTAAGGATTGCCCAGACTAGGAATAGAGCAGCAACATCAATGCCACCTAGGCCGGGGATGATGCGACGAACTGGATTCAGTACAGGTGCGGTTGCTTTAACAATGAATTGAGAAACGGGGTTATAGAAATCAGCACGAACCCACTGCAACATAAAACGTAGCATGACGATCAATGCATAAAGACCGACAATGACTTCAATCAAAAAGCTTGCAGGATTGGTGAGATAGTTTTCGCCCATGTTTTAATCCTTATCGAGTTGCTCTGACAGACTGATTGATCGATCTCGAGCGGCAGTCATTGCCTTCTCAAATGCATCGCGTAATCCATTCTCTTCAAAACTGAGTATCGCTTGCTCTGTAGTACCGCCGGGTGAGGTGACTTTTAGCCGCAAAGTCGCTGGGTTATCTTGGCTTTCTAAAGCCATACGAGCAGCACCCAAAGCAGTTTGCAAGGTGAGCAGCTTTGCCGTTTCGGCGGGTAAGCCAAGTTTTTCAGCAGCAGCTTGCATCGCTTCCATCACCAAGAAGAAATAAGCAGGGCCACTACCTGAAACGGCAGTCACGCTATCAATATCAGATTCTTCATTAACCCAAAGTGTTATGCCAACTGCGCGCAAAATCCGCTCAGCTTGATCACGTTGTTCATTACTGACATTGCTTGTGGCAAAAAGTCCGGTAGCACCGACCTGCAGCATAGCGGGCGTATTTGGCATGCAGCGAACGATGGGTAGGTCACTGTTCAACCATTTGCTCATGGTGCTACAGCGAATGCCGGCAGCTATCGAAACGATTAAGCAGCTTTTACCTTTAAGGTGCGAGCTAAGCTCATTGCAGACTTGTTGCAGTAATTGAGGCTTAACCGCTAAAACAACAACATCAGCATCACTAATTGCTTCAGCATTGTTGTCGACTGTGCAGATGCCGTAGCTGTCATGTAGGTGAGACCGTTGATCGGTATTTGGGTCACTCGCAATGATTGAGTCTTTTGCAGTGCCATCAGCAATCAGCCCGCCGATCAATGCGCTTGCCATGTTGCCGGCGCCAATAAATGCAATTCGTGTTTGACTCATGAATTTGTCCAGTCGCTAGATATGTTTGCCATGGTATCAGGGATAGCTGCGTGCGCCGAAAATGTCGGTGCCAATGCGGACCATGGTGCTGCCTTCTGCAATCGCTAGTTCAAGATCACCACTCATCCCCATAGAAAGCGTATCAACATCAAAACCTTGTTGTTTTAATTTATTAAGACAGCTAGCAAGTTGATGAAAGACTGCTTGTTGTTGTGCTGCACTCGAATCCGGATCTGGCATGGTCATCAAACCGCGCAGACGACAATGGGATAGATCATTAAAAGTTGTAGCGGTTTCGATCAGGGCATCAGGATGGATGCCGCCTTTGCTGTCTTCACCCGATAGATTGAGTTGAATGCAGCAATTCAATGCGGGAAGCCCATCAGGCCGTTGGTCATTTAATCGTTGAGCATGTTTGATCGAGTCGATCGCGTGTACCCAAGAAAAATTCTCTGCGATTGGACGCGTCTTGTTGCTTTGGATCCTGCCGATGTAATGCCATTCAATATCGAGTCCAGCAAGTGCTTCGATTTTAGGTAAAGCATCTTGCAGGTAATTTTCGCCAAAACTGCGCTGACCAGCAGCATAGGCTACTTCGATCATTTCAATTGGTTTGGTTTTGCTGACTGCAAGCAGCGCAATAGACGCAGGATTCCGTTGGGCATTTTCTGCAGCTAAAGCAATGCGCTGTTTGATTTGAACTAAATTGTTCGCAATATCTGTCATAAGGTCTTCGTGTAAAGATTGGTCAACGGATACCGATGACTCGTTCCACATTTATGCCCTCAGTATCGCAGCCTTCGGTTGTGTGCGGCAAACAAGGAACGGCTATGGATATCTCAGAATTATTGACCTTTGGTGTAGAGCAGGGTGCATCAGACCTGCATTTATCGGCTGGCGTTGAGCCGATGATTCGGGTTGATGGCGATATGCGCCGCATCAATCTTCCGGTGATGGATGAGAAACAAGTCCACACCATGATCTACGACATCATGAACGACTTGCAGCGTAAGGATTTTGAGCAAACGTACGAAGCCGACTTTTCCTTCGAGATTCCCGATCTGGCACGTTTCCGCGTAAATGCGTTCAATCAAAGCCGAGGCCCAGGTGCGGTGTTTCGTACGATTCCAAGCACCATCATGTCGCTGGCTGAGCTCGGCGCGCCAGCCATTTTCCAAGATATCTGCGATACCCCGCGTGGATTGATTCTAGTGACCGGCCCAACCGGCTCCGGTAAATCGACCACCTTGGCCGGCATGATGGACTACGTGAACGAATCCAATCACGGTCATATTCTGACCATCGAAGATCCGATCGAGTTTGTCCATAAACCAAAGAAGTGTTTGATCAATCAGCGTGAGGTGCATCGCGATACGAAAAGCTTTGCTGCGGCATTACGCTCAGCTTTACGTGAAGACCCGGATATTATTTTGGTGGGTGAGATGCGAGATGCGGAAACTATTGGTTTGGCGCTCACGGCGGCAGAAACCGGTCACTTAGTTTTTGGCACCTTGCATACCAGTTCGGCGGCTAAAACCGTCGACCGCATCATCGACGTTTTTCCTGCGGGTGAAAAATCGATGGTTCGTTCAATGTTGTCTGAATCACTACGTGCCGTTATCTGTCAGACCTTATTAAAGAAAACGGGTGGCGGTCGTATTGCGGCTCACGAAATATTGCTAGGTACACCAGCGATCCGTAATTTGATTCGTGAAGATAAAGTCGCACAGATGTATTCAGCGATTCAGACCGGCGGTTCGCACGGCATGCAAACACTCGATCAATCGCTTAAGGACTTATTGGATCGTGGCTGGATTACGCCGTCTGACGCGCGCAGGAAAGCGGTTAACCGCGAGACATTCGCGAATGCTTAAAAGACCTTGTAGCCGTCGAAGATAGGGCCATCAACGCAAACGCGTTTCATCGCTGGGCCGTCATCGGTTTCAACTTCGACAACACAGCCCGCGCAGCCACCAACGGCACATGCCATGAATTCTTCGAGTGAAACCTGCACAGGCAAGTCAAATTCACGTGCCAAATTCACAACTGCTTCAAGCATGACGTGAGGCCCGCAAGCGTAGAGCTCGACCTCGCTTCGCGCTTGATCATCCAGTGATCTCAACCAGTGACGCGCAAGATCTGTCACATAGCCCTCATGACAACCGGCATAGCCTTGGAGACTCGCCAAACGGCTTGGGATATTCCAATCTTCAAGCAGAGGCATAGAACCGATTACGCCTTCAGGTAAGCCATCAACCATGATTTGAGATGGCTTCACGGTAAACGGGAAGGGCACCTCTGAGCCTAAAATGACAAAGGGCTTTTGATCGGTCTTTTTGATTTGCTCAGCAATCGCAATCATCGGAGGCATACCAACGCCGCCGCCAATTAATAAGGGACGCTTAGCTTCAACGGTAAAAGGTACGCCGATGGGGCCCATCATGCTCAGAGTCTCGCCAACCTGGCGCTGTGCCAATAGCTCAGTACCTTCACCGAGTGCTTTATAAAGAAAATCGACCCAGCCCTCGTCAGCCGAAACACGCATGATCGAAATCGGACGACGCATTGGGCGTTGTGGATGTACGGTCAAATGTGCGAACTGACCTGCTTTGGTTCGAGCAGCACAGCCAGGCGCATGCACGCGCATAACGTACTGATCACCGTCGAAAGCTTCATGAGAAAGGATTTTGGCGTCTTCCACCAAAATGGTGTCGCGATGGGGCTTGGTATTCATGTCGCGAAGCTTAGGGGGGTGGGGCACTTTTGGCAATGGCTATAGGGGATTAGCTGCGGGCTGTCTGCTACAGTTAAACTTTTCCTGTTCTCAGAGATAAGCAAAATGGCAGAAGCTCAATTTCGTCCGGTCAATATTGCGATTTTGACGGTATCCGATACACGTACGCTCAAAGACGATAAGTCTGGCGATATGTTGCAGAAATTGGCGACAGATGATGGTCATCAGGTTGTAGAGCGGGTAATTGTGCCGGACGATATTTATCGTATTCGTTACGAGGTCTCACGTTGGATTATTGATCATAATGTTGAGGCAGTGATTGCCACGGGTGGTACCGGTTTGACTGGCCGTGATGGCACTCCAGAAGCGGTGTTGCCGTTATTCGATCGCACTATTGAAGGATTTGGCGAGCTGTTCCGTCAGTTGTCATATCAAACGGTTAAAACGTCCACCATTGCGTCTCGAGCAGTGGGTGGCGTTGCAAATGGCACATTTATCTTTTCGTTGCCAGGTTCAACTGGAGCCTGCAAAGATGCATGGAAAGGTATTCTGAAATATCAACTCGATCTCAGTCATCGCCCATGCAACCTCGTTGAATTGATGCCAAGGCTTACTGAAAAATGACTTCCTGTTTTAGTGGTCAGATGCTCTCCGGCGATGAGCTGCGCGATGCGTTGATCTCAGCGGCTAAGCCGATTGAGCAAACCGAGCGCATTAAGTTGAGTGACTCGCTAGGTCGAGTGCTTGCGGAAGATATTATTTCTCCATTAGACGTTCCTTCTTATGACAACAGTGCAATGGATGGTTATGCGGTGCGTTTAGCCGACATTGCTGACGATGGTGCAGAGCTACCGATTGCGCAACGTATTGCGGCAGGTCACCCGGGTGAAGCGTTAGCCGCAGGAACAGCGGCACGGATTTTCACGGGCGCACGCATGCCAGAAGGTGCTGACGCGGTATATATGCAAGAGGAGTGCGAGATCGTCGGTGACGCCGTCCGTGTAACTCGTAAACTTAAGCAGAACGAAAATATACGTCCTTGCGCAAATGATATTGCTAAAGGTGCGTTGGTCTTAGCCAAAGGGTCGCGGCTCAATGCCCAATCAATGGGCATGTTGGCCTCACTAGGTGTTGCAACACTCTCGGTCTTTCGAAAAGTGAAGGTTGCCTTACTGAATACTGGCGATGAAATTATCGAACCCGGACATCCTTTAGCCGATGGCCAGATCTATAACTCCAACCGGTATACCTTAAGAGGTGTTTTAGAAACTGTAGGTTGTGAGATCGTCGATTTAGGTCAAATTGAAGATACGCTCGATGCAACCCGCGCGGCTATGCTTCAAGCGGCTAACGAGGCTGATCTTATTATCACCAGTGGTGGTGTCTCTGTTGGAGAAGAGGATCACATCAAAGCGGCCGTTGAAGCAGAGGGTGAACTGTCACTCTGGAAGGTGCGCATAAAGCCTGGTAAGCCGGTTGCCTTTGGGAATATTAAAGGCACGCCGTTTATCGGATTGCCAGGTAATCCAGTATCGGTATTTGTCACTTTTTGTTTGTTTGCTTTTCCTCATCTGCGCGTTATGCAGGGCTGTCATACCGCATTCCCTGAGCCGCATTTTGCCTGTCTAGAAAATGGTATAAACAAGCCGGTTGATCGACGTGAGTACATTCGCGTTAAGCTGCATCACAACGCAGAAGGTTTGCCTGTTGCAGAGCCATTCCCTCGACAAGGTTCAGATGTGCTGACAAGTACAGTATGGGCTGACGGTGTGTTAGAGATCCCAGAGGATCAAGATTTGCCAGCTAATAGCAATTTGCGTTACTGGTCTTTTGAGAGGTTACTCGGATGATTAAAGTGTATTTTTTTGCGCGATATCGTGAAGAGTTAAAAACAGCAGAAGAAACATTTACTGAGCAGATATCAGATACAGAAGCTTTGTTAACCATGCTGCGTGATAGAGGTGAGCCCTGGTCGAGAGTGCTAGATAGCAATGTTTTATGCGCAGTTAACCAAGTGATGACAAAAGGTTTAACGCCACTTAAAGATGGTGACGAAGTCGGTATCTTTCCTCCGGTCACAGGTGGCTGATGCTTAAAGTCTCCGTACAGATCGAACCCTTTGATGTGGCACAGGAACAAGCGCAATTAACCGTCGCTGACGCAACTGTTGGTGCGGTAGCAAGTTTTGTGGGGTTGGTAAGAGATACGAATGCGGTTGGCCAGAGTGATAAGACCGATGTCGCAACACTAACGCTTGAACACTACCCGGGTATGACAGAGCAAGTACTCACTGATCTTGCTAACCAAGCACTTCAGCGCTGGTCACTCAATGGCATCACCATTATTCATCGCATTGGTGAATTAAAACCAACAGACCCCATCGTTTTGGTGATGACATCATCGAAGCATCGTGGAGATGCGTTTGATAGTTGTCAGTATGTAATGGACCGTCTGAAGACCGATGCGCCTTTCTGGAAGAAAGAGGTTTTGCCTGATGGCTCGAGTCGTTGGGTGGATTCACGTGAATGTGATGCCAAAGCAGCAGAGCGTTGGGAGCAATGATTTCACATAGCGATATCGCTGGACTCATATTAGCCGGAGGCCGAGGTCAGCGGTTCGGTAATTTAGATAAGGGGTGGCTGCGTTATAACAATCGCCCACTCATTCGCTACGCTATGGATGCTATCTCGGAATGTGACACGCATTTGATCAGCGCCAATCGCTCGATACATGACTACCAAGAACTTGATGCGCTCGTTGTTAAAGATAGACGTGCTGATTTTATTGGACCGCTCAGTGGCATTGAGAGTGCAATGAACGCATCCTATGCAGAATGGTTTTATGTTGTTTCAGTTGATGTCGTGGGACTTTCAACAGACTGGCTTGATCACTTAATCGAGAAGCAACACCAAACAAAAGCCTTATGGGTGGGTACGCATATTCACGATCGTCTTCAGCCTTTAGTTGGCTTGTGGTCTCGGCAGTTGCTACCGATGATTAGCGAGTATCTAGATCAAGGTGAACGCCGTGTTATGGAGTTTGTGGCGCCTTGGCAAGATAGCTATGCCACTATTCCTTCTGATCAATTCGTCATTAATGTGAATACGCCAGAGGTATTAGAGCAACTCTCGTCGAGTTAATTCATCCCTGAGTGCGGCAACCAAATCATCAACATCACTAAAGCTAGCGAGCTTGTCGCGATCAAAAATAGTATTCAGTTCATCTTCTTTACGATAAAAAATACCGGGCAACGTATCGCTAAATAAACCGGATTTAATGAACTCATCTCGGTGTAAAAATTCAACTGGGATGTTAAGCGTCTCAATGAAGCTTTTCCACGCTCCACGTTCTTTGAAAACGCCGTGCGTCAGCTGACATAAGTCGCACGAGTAAGTACTGGGTGAAAAAATCTTATGCCCAATATCTGCTACTAGGTTAAATAAGCCGCTATCGGCGTTATAGACGAATAGGATGGATGGTTGGCTACTCAAAATAAAAAACCGACTAAACTCAGTAATACCTTTATACCGAAATAGGGTTTCGCTTTGTATAGATTTTGCCTGTTGCTTTGTGGGCTATTTGTCAGCCATGTTGTTTTGGCAGAGCGGTTTATTGAAAGAGTAGGCGATACGATCACATATCCATGGGGAATGGATTTTATTGATGAGAGAAGGGTATTAGTAACCAGTCGACAAGGTGCGCTTTTTAAAATTGACATCCCGTCGAGTCAAACAGATGAAGTCAAAGGTGTTCCGGATAGTGTCGCCATTGGTCAGGGAGGGCTTTTGGATGTTGTCGTCCGAAATAGCAACGTTTATTTGTGTTACACCAAGCAAGTGGCGCCAAATCGTTATACAACAGCAATATTCAAAGCGTATCTTGCGAATAATCGCTTAAGCAATGGAGAGGATCTCTTTGTTTCTAACCACAGTTCATCTGCCGGATATCACTTTGGCTGTCGTTTAGTTATTCATAATGATGAGCTTTACGCATCGTTGGGTGATCGTGGTGATCGGTTAAATGCTCAAAAGCCAGAGAATCATGCGGGGTCAATTATCAGAATCTCACTGACTGGTACTGCTATAAACAGTGTACAAGATGATTGGTCGCCTGAAATTCATTCTATTGGCCATAGAAACCCACAAGGAATGTCACTAATGCCAAATGGTGAACTATGGGCTCATGAACATGGGCCACAAGGTGGAGATGAAATAAATGTTATTCAGCGTGGGCGCAATTACGGTTGGCCAGTAGTCTCGTATGGTGAAGAATATGGGGGTGGAGAGATTGGCCTGGATTACTCGCCTAAAGGTTATACCGATCCAATATGGACCTGGATTCCAAGCATAGCACCCTCCGGCATGAGTTTTTACTCAGGCGACATGTTTCCAGAAATCAAAGATTCTCTGCTCGTAGGTTCGCTTAAGTTTCGTCGAATCTATTCAGTGGAGTTGAATGAGAAACAACGACCGATCAGTGAATCAATATGGCTTGATAAGGAATTAGGTCGTATACGTGACATTGCAGTTATGAAAGACGGTTCAATCTTGGCCCTTAATGATCAAGCTGATGGCGGCTTGTATCGAATTTACGAGGTGAAAAAATGAAATGGCTCATTACGATAGCGCTGTTGCTTAATGCGCCATTTGTTCAGGCTGAATCAGCTCTAGCCAAGGTCATCGCTGAAACCGACGCTAATGTGATGTTTATGCGCCATGCCTTAGCGCCTGGTTATGGTGACCCGAGTCATTTTGATGTAAATGATTGTTCTACTCAACGAAACCTTGATGCGACAGGTCGTGCTCAAGCAGAGTCCCTGGGGAGGGTGTTAAGGAAGCATCAGATTAACTTTACTGAAATTAAATCGAGCCAGTGGTGTCGTTGCCAAGAAACAGCGCGTTTATTGAATGTTGGCAAGGTGGTGTCATTTACAGGTTTGAACTCATTCTTTGAAGAACATGCAGATCGTGAGCAAACCTTGAGGAAATTAAAGCGTTACCTTGGTTCACTTAAGCAGGACGAATTGGTGTTATTGGTTACGCATCAGGTTGTGATTAGCGCAGTAACGGGTATCTACGCACCATCAGGGGGAGTGGTTTTATTTAGTACCACTTCAAATGCATCAAAAGCGTTAGATCTTCAACGCTATCAATAACCTCAGCCTTTGCCGCGTGTTTGTGTTTTGTGTGGCTTAGCGTTTTTCTCGATGAACTCGATGATCATGCCAGCAACATCTTTTTGAGTCGTTG
>CAZEWM010000021.1:0-14008 GCA_964516045.1 uncultured Gammaproteobacteria bacterium | reverse complement strand
AAGATCGCAAATACGTGAGGCAGACCCCAAACCACTTGGTTATTCATGCCAGTCACCCAGTGACCTTCATGCTCCATGTAGAGAGTTGCCAAACCAGCTACACCAATAATGGCACCGATAACCGCCAAGATACCCCAGTAACGCGTACTGCTGATGCCCCACTCGGTAAAAGTCATTTTCTTCATGTGTCTAGTAACCCCAGTGCTTAGATGCCGCTGTAGCGAACACCAGTGTTCAATTTCAAATCTGCGCGCAGCTGCGTTGTTTGTGCTTTCGCCAACGCTTGTGACACTGCACTATTTGGATCTTTCAGATCACCAAACACGATAGCTTCGTGCTTACAGGCATCCTGACATGCGGTAGTTGTACCGCCGTTATCCAAACGATGGACACAGAAATTACAGCTCTCAACACAACCCTTACCGCGAGGTGCAGCAGTTGGCTTGAACTGAACATTTTCGTGAATAAATGAACGTGCTTTGTATGGGCACGCCATCATGCAATAGCGACAACCGATACACGCGTGACGGTCAACCATCACGATACCGTCAGCGCGACGGAATGAAGCGGTCGTTGGGCAAACATCGACGCAAGGCGGATGTTCACAGTGCTGACACATCATCGGCAAGTTAGAGACTTTGCCAGTGAGGTTGTCTTGAATCTTTACAGAACGCATCCAACGTGGACGTTGCTTATCCCACGCCTCATCTGATGCGCCTTCTGGCTTAACCAGCATATCCAGACCATTCTCTGAATCACAGGCATTCACACAATCGGTACAACCATCGGCGCACTTACTTGTGTCAATCAACATGCCATAGCGAACTGCATCAGTTACCGCCTCTTTACGAGGAGCAGCATCAGCCATGCTGTGCAAGAAAACACCTGGTGCAACCACTGTGGCTGCCGCTGCTTTAGAAGCAACGGATAAGAATTCACGACGTTTTTGATCAATCATTTCCGACATGATTATTTCTCCGCCTGCGGAACAGTCGAGTGACAGCTAAAGCAACTCATCGTTGTTCCGGTGTACTGGTGACAATCAGCACAAAACTGACCTTCAGCATTCACAGGAATGAATTTACCGGCATCATCTTTGTTTGCGTGGCAATCAACACAACCCGCTAAATCATTGTCCGTGTGGCGAATGCCTTCACGTACCGTGATTTTTCGCTGGTGCTTAATCAATTCGAAGTGATTGCGGCGCATGAAAGAGGTTGGTGCAACGCACGAGTCACTCTTTTCTGCTTTGTAACCCAAAGAATGACCATCATTTTTTGCATGAGCAGTCACGCCAAAGCTGAGCAAAACTGCTACAGCAAATAAGATCAGGCTGGTGCCAATTTTCTTCATGTCTTTATCTGCGCTAAGCGTTTACAGAGAACAAAAATATCAAGCCACCCGTAGGTGGCTCAACCGTCTTAGGTAATTACTCACCTAAGCCCATTTTGATGTAACCGGTAGGACATACATCTGAACAGATGTGACAACCGATACAACGATCGTAGTTGGTATCCACGTAACGACCAGTGGTCGCGTCTGACTTGTTTACACGGAATACCGCGTCTTGAGGACAGAAGATAACGCAGTTGTCACACTCGAAACACAAGCCACAGCTCATGCAACGACCCGACTCTTCTGCCGCCTGCTCTTCAGTCAAACCAATCAAACGCTCATGGAAGTGACCTAGTACGTCATTTGCACTTGGGACTTCTTCATTACGAACAACACGTGGAGTGAATTCAAAGTGACCCAAGAAGAGCTCATCGTGAGGGATGATTTCTGCAAAAGAACGGTCTTCGTAGTTGTGCACTGCGTAGTTTGCATCACAAGAACCACGCTGATCGCCTGAAGCATCGTACTGATCAGGAGCATGGCCAGTTTCAACCAGCTTTTTATCTAAATTAAAGTGGTGTACATCGACCTTAGGACGCTTCTTGTGCTCTTTCTGGTTAACGTACTCGTCAATGGTTTCAGCTGCGATAGCCGCTTGACCAATTGCAGTCGTCAATAGGTGCGGACGAATGATGTCGCCAGCAACAAAGTGACCTGGCTTGTTAGGTACCTGATAGAACCCATCAGAGTCCATCAAACCACGACCGTTATCGAATTCTTCTATGCCAGTCATATCACCGCCCTGACCGATTGCAGAAACAATCAAATCAGCTTCGATACGTTGCTCAGTACCTTCTACTGGAGTCGGACGACCGCCTTCCATAGTACATTTCGCTACGATCAATGCAGTTGCACGACCATCGTCACCCTTTTCAATACCAACAGGCATTACTTCGTCAAGAATGGTTACACCTTCGTGTAGCGCATCATGAACCTCGTGCTCTGCTGCAGTCATGTTGTCTTTAGGGAACAATGAAGTCAGCGTTACTTGTGCGCCTTGAGCAGCAGCAGTAATTGCGCTGTCATGTGCGATGAAACCATCGTTAACAACCAACTCAGGACGATCTGTTGGGTTGGTGTGTTCAATATGGCCCAAACGACGCGCTACAGATACAACGTCGATAGAGGTATCACCACCACCTACACAAACAACTTTGTCTGCGGTGACTTTCATGCGGCCTTCGTTGAACGCCTTCAAGAATGCAACACCAGATACACAGTTAGGTGTGCCTTCCCACTCGTCAAGGAACAAGCCACGACCAGTCCAACAACCAACAGTCCAAAGGATTGCATCAAAATCTTTTTCGAGATCAGCAACTGATACGTCTTTACCAACGCGAACGCCACACTTAACGTCAACATCGCCCATATCAACAATACGCTGAATCTCGCCAGCCAACTTGTCACGTGGAATACGGTAGTTAGGAATACCGTAACGCATCATGCCGCCAAGCTCTGGCTGTGATTCAAAAATAGTGACTGCGTGACCTTTGCGGCGCAACTGGTAAGCACCAGACATACCTGCAGGACCACCACCAACGATTGCAATCTTCTTACCAGTGCTTGGGCCTGCTTCAAAGCCGAAGCCATTCTCAAGTGCATTATCACCAATCCACTGCTCAACTGAGTTGATACCAACAAAGTCTTCCACTTCGTTGCGGTTACAACCATCCTGGCAAGGCGCTGGACATACACGACCCATCATTGATGGGAATGGATTTGCATCAGTCGAACGACGGAATGCGTACTCACCCATGCTCATGTCGCCTACTGGCTTCTCTTGACCACGAACGATTGCCAACCAGCCACGGATATCCTCACCAGAAGGACAAGAACCTTGGCAAGGTGGCGTTTTGTGAATGTAAGTTGGGCACTTATAAGATTCGTCAGCGACAAAAATCTTGTTAGTCCAACCACCCCAATCGTCGTTACCGTCTTCAAAGCGGCGCCACGTGAGATTTGTCATTTCGTCATTAGGAGTAGCCATCGTAAAGCTCCTTACCTCTAAGCCATGAACCTGTCGGTTCGAATTTATGTTTAATTTTTTGCCGAAGCGTCTGCTTTACGCAGCATCCTCAGCTGATTCGTCGTCATCGTCTTCGGTAACCTGGCCGGTCAAGATGATCGCGTTAGACACTAACTGGTGCACACTCATGATCATGTCCATACCCATACCGTAGTAAGGCAACACCTTGGTGAATTGCGCCTTACAAATCGCACAGATCGCTGCCATATTGGTAACGCCATGCTCTTCGATAACATTTTGTAGAGCATCCATACGAGGCTTAGCGCCTTTTACACGGAGTTCCATCAAGTCGTCAGTCAATAGACCACCACCGCCACCGCAGCAGAAAGTCTTCTCGTGGATGGTCTCAGGGGCCATGTCCACAAAGTTATTACATACCGCTTTAATCACATTACGAGGAATCGTGAATTGACCGCCTGGCTCTGTACCCATACGCGAACCACGCGCAACGTTACATGAGTCGTGATAGGTCAATACCAAGTCGTCATTACGTGACTTATCGATATTTAAGGTACCTTTCTGCATCTCACCCCAAGTGAACTCAAGGATATGCTGAGGTACTGGATATTTTGGATCCAAGAAGTCGAACGGACCAGCCAAGGTGTTCAGGAAACTGTATGCAACACGCCATGCGTGACCACACTCACCAAACACGATGCGCTTAACGCCTAACTCAAGAGCTGCTTCGCGAATACGCATCGAGATGCGACGCATGTTTTCGTATGAACCGATGAACATACCGAAGTTAGCTGCTTCAGATGCTTTGGAACTCAAGGTCCAAGAAACACCCGCCTCGTGGAAAACTTTGCCGTAACCGATCAAACCATCAACGTGCGGCTCTGCAAAGAAGTCAGCTGATGGAGTCACCAACAGAATCTCAGCACCCTTCTGATCGATTGGATATTTAACTTCAACACCGGTTTCGTCAAAGACGTCCTCTTCAAGACCTTCCAAGGTATCTTCCAACGCAGGACCAGGAAGACCTAAGTTGTTACCAATACGGAATACCTTACCGATGATTTCGTTACAGTATTTTTGACCCAGACCAATGCGGTCCATGATCTCGCGCGCCGCCATAGAGATTTCAGCGGTATCGATGCCATACGGGCAGAACACTGAACAACGACGACATTGTGAACACTGGTGGAAGTAGCTGTACCAATCGTCCAATACTTCACGCGTTAGATCGGTTGCACCAACCAACTTAGGGAAATACTTACCCGCAAAGGTAAAGTAACGACGGTAAACCTTACGTAAAAGATCCTGACGCGCCACTGGCATGTTCTTTGGATCTTTAGTACCTAAGTAGTAATGACACTTATCAGTACAAGCACCACACTTAACACATGAGTCTAAGTAAACCTGTAGCGAACGGTACTTACCGAGCAGGTCACCCATGTGATCAATAACTTCTTGTTCCCAACCGTCTTGCAACTCACCTTTAAAGTTAAGTGCCTGTTGGAACTCTGGAGCCGCAACAAATGACTTCGCATGAGCCATCGCGCCGACTTCAAGCTTAGGAACTTCGGTGTACTCGGTTAACTCTGGTACTTCAAATTCTGCTTTTGCCATGCTTGCAATAACCTTTACTTAGTTTTCCAGCTTCTTAGCCCAATCCGAGACATGACGTTGCTCGCGAGGGTTATCCACTTGGTTACGCGAAGGACTGAAGAAAACACCCGGCGCATGTAACAACTTAGAAATCGGGAAAATGATCATCAAGATACCAACCAACAATAAGTGCACCACCATCAAAGGATCAGTAGGCACGTTTGGCATGGTTTCAAAATTGAAGGTCATTAAATGACGGAAGAATGACTTCACTGCAACGACATCTGTATGTGCAACAAAGGTTGTTAAGGCACCGGTCACACCGATACCCAACAACAGCAACAACATCAAAATGTCAGATGGCGCAGTAATGTAGCGCACGCGATCGACTAGCATGCGACGAGCCAACAGACCCAACAAGCCAATCACCATAGCGAACGCTAAGTATTTAAATAGTGGCGACACAAACGCAACCGGCGCCCATACTGGCTCCTGGAAATAACGTAAGTGGCGGAACAACACAGCGAAAAGCGCCATGTGAAATACCCAACCAAACAACCAAGTCCACTTGGTTGACTTGAAAAGGCTTTCGAAAAACACAACCTCACGGAACATTCGCAACGCAACACCCGATTGAGTGGTTGGCGCTGGTGTAGTTGGGATTTTCAAAGGCGCAGGCGTTTTCCAGAATAAACGGATACGACGCGCTAAACCGACTACCAAAATTAAGGTAGCGATATAAAACAACGCAACAAATGCGATAGTCAGAAACGACATGTTTCCGAAAACCTCTTTCAGCCTAAAAGATAAGGGTTAGGTAAAGCTGCGGAGCAAGGCTCCGCAGCTTTGGGAGCGTAACTTATACGCAGCCGGTAGGCTTTGGCAGACCAGCGTAGCGGCAAGCTTGCTTACCAGGACCGTATGGGAACAGACCGTAAAGGTACTTTGAGTTACCTTTGTCTTTACCCAAGTTCTTTGCTACCGCTTTGGTCAAAACGCGGATTGCTGGAGCGATTTGGTACTCTTCATAGTACTCACGCAAGAACTTGATAATGTCCCAGTGCTCGTCAGTTAGCTCGAGCTCGTCTTGCTTAGACATTACGTCAGCAACACCTGGTACCCAATCATTGATGTTTGCCAAGTAGCCTTCTTCGTCTACTGCAAACTCTTTACCGTCTACATTGATAGTATCTGACATAGCTATCTCCTTAATAAGTAGTTTCGTTAAATACAGGCAGGGATTACAGCCAAGCTTGAGTTTTGTCAGTGGAACAAACCAGCTCAACGAAACCCGCGTAATCAACAACCTCAACACCATCGATCAAACGATCGTCAGCGATGCCACGCGCCTTCAAGTCAGACTTGAGTGCGTAGAATTTCTTACCAGCAGCACCTGTGATCATTGATTCACAAGCAGTGCCCTTTGATGCACCGTAAACGCCATCTTCGATAAGAAGAATTGACGCACCCTCAGTTGAGAAGTTAATTGCATTCTCAAGTGAGTTCTTTTCAAACGGTGACTTGTTAACAGTGAATAAATCAGCCATGTTCGTACCCTTAGAAGCTAAACACTACGTCAGATTCAGCCATCAACTCGGTCACTTTTGCAGAGTCAACAGCTTCAACGATGTTGTCGACTTCTTCTTCAGTTTCCCAGTCTTCCCACGCAACCTCAATAAGGTCATCAGTGGTTAGGCCACGTGCTTCAAGTGATGCTTGATCAACGTACATATGACGTACGCCGTAATCACCCAAAGTACGGTACGTAGGCATGAAGTTCTTCATGTCAGACTCAGATGTGTCACAACCTTTAACCAGTTGGTAAACACCGTCATCAACGAACATCAAGCTAACTTCTTGGTCGAATGCCGCACCGATCAGTACAACTTCCAGCGATTCCCATGCATAGATGGTGCCGTAAGGAGCACGACGGTTCAGATACATAAACTTCTTAATATCAGACATCGTATTTCTCCTTAATCGCCAAAGACAACCAAACGATCGCTCTGGATAGCGGCTTCAATAAGCTGACCCAAACCCGAGATGCGGAAAGGCTCTTGGATATTGGTTGCGTTCTTTTTATTACGCTCAGCTTCGCCGTCATCCACGAGGCCGCGACGTTGTGCCGCAGCTACGCAGAGAACGAGATCTAGGTTGTACTTCTCAGCCAACTCAACCCAACGATTCACAATGTGACGATCGTCTTGAGGTGGAGTCGTCAAGCGAGTGCCGTTCAACACACCATCGTGGTAGAAGAAGACACGCATTACTTCGTGACCATTCTCCAAAGCAGCTTTGGTGAAGTGATACGCAGTATCAGTCGCTTGGTGCTGATAAGGACCTTCGTTAATCTGTACTGACAGTTTCATACTGCAACTACCTCGTCTTTACAGACCGCTTAGAAGCGGATGTAAGTAGAAGAGTTCAAGCTCTTACGAGCGCCACGCCAGTTATCGATGTGATACTTGGTGAATGGCAGTTCAACTTCTTCGAAGAAACGAGGCCAACCGATACGCTCAACCCACTCGTTGATACGCTCCCAGTCTTTCGCGCCTTCTTTGTAAGCCTTCAAGATACGCTTAACGATAGCGGTAGCTTCTGGCCAGCGAGGTGGGTTATTAGGAATACCTGATGCAACCAACTTCTGGAAGGTAGGCTTGCCACGTGCGTTTGAGTGGTTACCACCAACCCAAATAGACAACTTAGAGTGCTCAGCATCGTTGATCTGCATTGGAGGACAAGGAGGGAAACATGCACCACAACAGATACACTTCTTCTCATCAACTTCCAATGAAGGCTTACCGTTAACCATTGCAGGACGAATCGCAGCAACTGGGCAACGTGCAACAACTGATGGACGCTCACAAACGTTAGCTACGAGATCGTGATTGATCTTAGGTGGCTTAGTGTGTTGAACGTTGATCGCGATGTCGCCTTGACCACCACAGTTGATCTGACAGCATGAAGTTGTGATGTGAACACGGTTAGGCATATCAGCCTTACGGAACTCATCGATCAACTCGTCCATCATTGACTTAACAACACCTGATGCGTCAGTACCAGGGATGTCACAGTGCAACCAACCTTGAGTGTGCGACAAAGTGGTTACAGAGTTCTGAGTACCACCAACAGGGAAACCTTCAGCTTCTAACTTATCAACCAATGGCTGAACACGAGACTCATCAGTTACGAAGAACTCTGGATTAGAACGAATAGTGAAACGGATATGGCCATCTGAGTATTCATCAGCGATATCACAAAGATTACGCAGAGTGAAAACATCAAGGATACGCTGGGTACCCGCTTTGATAGTCCAAAGCTTATCGCCGTTCTTCGCTACGTGTAGCAGAACGCCTGGTGCTGGATGCTCGTGATAAGCCCACTGACCAAAGTTACGACGCATAGATGGGTGCATATACTGGAACGGATCAGGACAGCCTGTCTCAATCGGTTCACGCATTTCTTTTGCCATTTTTACCTCCAAAAACCGGGTAAATTTTCTGACCGCGCGGCGCTATGCCGCGCGACAAATACTAAATAAAGAGTTGGTTAAAGCTTGATTAAGAAGCTTCAGCTTGACGATCGAACCACTTAACAGCTTCGTCGTCCCAGCCATCCATACGTACGTATGAACACTCACGTGGGTGGTTAACCATGTTTGGATCAACTTCAACGCCGATACCTTCAAGGAAGTTAACCAAACCGATACGCTCGATCATCTCACCGCAGCGCTCGTGCTCGAGTGCGTTCTCAGCCCAGAAATCAATGATTTCTTCAGCCAACTCTACGAGTGATTCCCAATCGTCTTCAGTTTCAAGCTTCTTGAATGGAACAACTACGGTACCCATCAAGTCACCGATCTTCAGCGTACGCTTACCACCAATAAGGATGGTTACACCTTTGTCATCACCAACCTGCAATGCTTTTGGCATTACATTCAGACAATGCATACAACGCACACAGTCACGGTTATTGATTGCGATAGTGTCATCGTCATTCAAAGAAACTGCGTTAGTAGGACAACGAGTTACAACGTTATCGATGTAGTACTGGCGACCTTTGTCAGCGATGTAATTCTTAACTTCATCTTGGTTGACTTTCATGTCATCACGCCAAGTACCAATCACAGCGAAGTCAGCACGCTCTACCGCGTTTTGACAGTCGTTAGGACAACCTGAAACCTTGAACTTGAATTTGTATGGCAACGCTGGACGGTGAACGTCGTCAGTGAAGTTGTTTACCAACAAACGGTGTGCTTTCTGCTCGTTAGTACAAGACATTTCACAACGTGCTGCACCAACACAAGACATCGCAGTACGTACACAAGGGCCTGCACCACCGAGGTCCCAACCGTAGTCGTTGATCTCGTCAAAGAAGTGCTGAGTGCGCTTAGTGTCGGTACCGATGAACATGATGTTACCGGTCTGACCGTGGAAAGTTACCAAACCTGAACCGTACTTTTCCCAGCTGTCAGCCATTTGGCGAAGCATAGCGGTTGAGTAGTGGTTACCTGCAGGTGGTTGAACACGCAAGGTGTGGAATTCTTTCGACTCAGGGAAAGCGTGACCTACTTCAGAGAAGCGAGGAATGATACCGCCGCCGTAACCGTATACAGATACAGTGCCGCCTTTCCAGTAACCCTTACGGGTTTCGTATGAGTGCTCCAACTGACCCAACAATGAGTTAGTTACTTTGTTGATACCTTCATCTGGGTGTTCGTCACGCAGACGCTTGATACCTGTGATGAAACTAGGCCATGGGCCTGATTCCAGTTGGTCCAGCATGGGAGTTGGATACTTATCGATTGCCATGTCGCTTTCTCTCCTGACTAATCGTTCTTAGCTTTAAAATTTACATTCGCGGCCCGGGTAATCCGTGCAGCAAAATCTGTGCTCATTGACTCGGTAGCGGGCTCCCCCCAGCAGCCCGAGCCAGAGCTTGGACTTCTACCAATGGCGACGAATATTAGAGTCTTTTGCAATACTCACATACTCCACCAACGGGGGATATGGCTTACAAATTCCTATCCCTAAAGAGATACTTTTACAGCTTTCGAGTCACTCGATTAGATCTAACTAATTGATACAAAAAGAGATTGTCTTTTTTATCAGTATGTTAGATCATACGAATAAACCAATAGTGGTAGGGGATACTAGTGACACATTTCCGTATCGTCAACACGTACTATTGGAAATGCTAATGGCATCCCGGATAGCAAAATGAGCTCGCAAAACCCCTTTTCTCTTGACAATTCAGATGCCTACAAGCGATGGCGTGAGCAAAAGCTGAAGAGTGCCTCAAACACCTCCGAAGTGACCCTAGATCCTTTATTCACCAAGGAATCAGAGATTGAGGAATTAAAAAAGAACTGTCGTGAACAAAATTTTTCACTTTTTAAGTTCGCGCGCACTCCTGAGCGTACCGAAACAGCGATTCAACAGCTCGGACTCGCACTAGGACTCAGCGATATCGACAGCAACCTCTGCGCAGAAGATTCAGGCATTACCGAGATCCGCGTTAAGGAAACCTCAACTGATAACGTCTACATCCCTTACACCAACCGCCCCCTCGGCTGGCATACCGATGGCTACTACAACATGCCAAATCAACAGATACACGGTTGGTTACTGTATTGCGGTCACCCAGCAATGCAAGGCGGCATCAATGGACTGATTGATCACGAGCTTCTTTATATTAAGTTGCGTGATCAAAACCCCGAGTGGATCGCGGCATTAATGGCCAGCGATGCCTTTACCATCCCCGGCAATGTTGAGGGGGGCAACGTCATACGCGGTGATTCCGTGGGTCCTGTCTTCAGTATCAATCCCGACGGACACTCGCTGCATATGCGTTACTCGGCCCGTCAACGAAATGTGCAATGGAAAGAGGATGCCAACACTCAAGCTGCAGCATCTGCCATCTTGGACTTGTTAAATAGCGATGATGACCACATCTTGTATTTAACCCTTAAGCAAGGCCAAGGCATTATCAGCAACAACGTGCTGCATAATCGCTCAAGCTTTACTGATTCTGATGATCCGTCACAACGACGTGTCATTTACCGAGCGCGCTACCATAATCGCGTCGTTTGATTAAAACGACTAACACAGAGGCCACTATGTTATTGCTTAGCCAAGTTATTATCGCCAACCAAGACTTGCAAGATTTTGATGAGCTAAAAGCAATCATCAAAGAGTTTGCAGCTCGCGGTGAAATGCATTTGCGCTTCGACGTAAAACCCCAATTCCCTGACACACCAAACGACTGGGAAGATCAACTCGAAGCTGCCTTTAGCAGTCTTTATTAGGAACGCATCATGGTGGATTACTTCGACCCCGAAAAACTTGTCGACACCGCAGCGGCATCACTGCGTAAAGACCTTGGCCAACAAGCTGAACTTGAAGGCGAGCTTGTTGAATTACAAAAACAACTGGAAAGCTTGCCAGAAGCTGCGCCAGAAGCTGATCGTGCAAAACTCCAGTTAGAGATTGCTCGTGTCCTACAAATCATTGAGCGCGGTGAAGAAGCCTGGCCATTGGCAATGACGGCATTTGGCATCTTTAGTCAAATAGGTAATTGGCAATCTGCCGCTGATGCTTGCGATGTTGCTTATCAAACAAATCATGAAGATGCGCTTATTGCCTTAGGTCATGGCATTTGGATTGGCGTGACCTTCCCGATTGATCCTGAGATCACCGTACATCTTTTAAGTCATGTCATCGATGACACACCCGATGATTCAGACGGCGCTGCTGTAGCAGCGGCCGCTGCGTGTTTTTTAGCTGATGTACGTGCTGAACCTGGCCCTGAGCAGGAACGCTTGAGCTTCTTTGCACAACAACTACTCGGCAAAGTGGCACGTCGCCATAGCAACATCGATTCTCAAGAACAGTTCCAATTCTGGATTGAAAAGCTTGAACTTAACGAGCCGGATAAATTCTTTGTACGTTTGCGTAACGTCGTAGATGTCTTGGTTCAAGAAAACTGGTGGATTGATCGCGATGCGATTCAAGCCAGCTTGCCAGAATAAGGATTCCGCATGTATTGGGAAGAAGACGACAACCGCAAAGAGTTTCAAGTCAACGATGACATTGTGGACTTGGTATTTTCACTGAGCTGCAAAGAACTCCCTGTTGATCACTCGCACGCTTTAGGCCAAGCGTTGATTGATGCAGTCCCAGAGTTTGCAGATGCGACGTCTGGCTGCGCTATCCATAGTATCCACTTGGCTGGCTCTCAAAATGGCTGGGAACGCCCTGACCCCTCACTTGGCCAAAAACTTATCCTATCAAAGCGCACTAAACTCACTTTGCGTGTACCTGCCGCTCTGGAGCAAAGCATTCAGGAAAAGCTCGACGGGCTGACCTTGGATATCGACGGCCATCCACTCACCATCGGTAAAGCCAAGCGCAAGCTTCTCTCTAAGCAAAGCACCATATTTGCTCGTCATATCGCGCTAGAAGCCGGCGAAGATGAAGATGAGAACAAATTCCTGATGCGCGTTATCTCACACATGAAGAATCTCGATGTTCGGGTAAAAAAAGCGCTCTGCGGTACGATTCAGCATATCCATACTCCCAATGGAGATATTGCGACACGCAGCATCATGTTAGATGGTCTTAAGCCTGAACAATCAGTCCGCGTGCAGCAAACCGGCATTGGTGAGCATATGCACCTCGGCTGCGGCATTTTCATCCCTCATAAAGGTATAGAGGCGGTGAAGAAATCCGAAGATGATTAAATCAGAATAGTCCAATATACTTGGATACTCGCTTCCCAACGAAGCATATGAATTTTCTAAAGAGAGCAGCACTGACTTGCAGCGATAAGCCGCACAGCACTGATCTTAACGATAAAACCCTGTAGTAAGGAGTAAGACAATGTCACTAGAAGTGAATGGCAAGACTATCGAACTCGATGATCACGGCAACTTGGTTAACACCGCTGACTGGTCAGAAGAAGTTGCACACGCTTTAGCAGCGGCTGACGACACCATGGGTGAGCTCACTCAAGAGCACATGGACGTTATCAACTACCTTCGTGCGCAGTACTTTGATGAAAACGAGCAGCCAATGGAGCGCGTTATCAACAAAGGCATGTCAAAGATTTGGGGCAAGAAGTTGAGCAGCAAAGACCTGTATCAATTGTTCCCAGGTGCACCTTCTAAGCAAGGTAACCGCATTGCAGGCTTGCCATACGTTGCACGTAAAGGCGGCTACTAATCAATCATCCGATTGATGGTAAAAAGCCCCGCACTGCGGGGCTTTTTTATCTCCGCTTCACCACCCTCAACATCGTTAGGAACTAAAGATGTCACTCGATCACATCAAAGAATTTTTGCAAAAGATGCAAGCCGATCAGGATCTGAAAAATGAAGTGCTTTCCGCTTCGACCGCAGATGATGTTGCACGCATTGCTATGCGTTTAGGTTATGAATTCTCGGGTGATGAATTACTTCGATTCTCTGGGCAAAAAGTTGGCCAAGTTACCGTCAGAAAAAATGACATCCCCGGCGAGTACCATTAAGTCATAACCAACTCAGGTTAAGCGCCAGTCACCAAAAACGCTTACCGCACTGAATGTTATTTTCAGAGATCACTACACATTCGGTATCCCCAAAATTAAACGTCCGTATTTCTCGCCATTGTCTTTTTAAGTAGCGATTTAATCGCTCTGGCGGTGGTTGCTCAAACCGATTGTAGGGCACGTAATAACGAGGTGACATATCTACATATGGGGCTGGCATATAAGGTGGTAAAGGTTGCAATGGCTGCTGCGGTTGCGCACTCACACCCGATATCAACAATGCAATAAAAGCCAGAAATAAGTACTGCATATCAAACGCGTTTAAACGTCAGCCCACATCCGTAATAGATTCGAATAACTGCGATCAACCGACTTCGCATGATCACTATCTGGCTCAGTCTTTAAGAGATGTTCACGCGCGCTATCTAATTCAAACAGCAGCTCACGCTGAGCAGCATCACGCACAAAACTCTGCACCCAGGTTAATGCCACCAAGCGTTCACCTTTAGT
>CAZEWM010000020.1:7885-14426 GCA_964516045.1 uncultured Gammaproteobacteria bacterium | reverse complement strand
TGGGGTGAGGACTGTCCGCGCTACTTACATGGCATGTTTGCCTTTGCGATTTGGGATGCGAATAATCAACAGCTTTTTGCTGCACGTGACCGTTTTGGTATTAAACCGTTTTATTTTTCGATGCTCAGTGATGGGTTCCGTTTTGCGTCTAATACCCAAGCGCTTCTAGCTGCTGGTGATATCGATAAGAGTCTCGATGCTGAAGCATTGCACTTTCAGTACACCTTGCATGCGGTCATTCCTGCACCTCGTACAGTGCTCAAGGGTATTCGTAAGTTAGATCCGGCTCACAGCATGGTGGTTACAGCGGATGGCAAGGTTCGTCAGCAACGATACTGGGAGCTCGATGCAACACGTGAAGAAGAGTCATATTCAGACCAAGAGTGGATAGAGCGTGTCCGTGAGCAGCTTGTGTCTGCTGTGCGTAAACGTAACGATGTTGCTGATGTGCCTGTCGGTGTTTTGCTCTCGGGTGGCTTGGACTCAAGTTTACTCGTGGCATTACTGGCTGAGATTGGGGTGCAAAACTTTCATACCTTCTCGGTAGGTTTTGAAGATCAGCCCGAAGAGAAAGGCAGTGAGTTTGAGTATTCCGATTTAGTTGTCGATCGTTATCAACCGATTCACCACAAGTTTTTAGTGCCTAATGAAGATGTATTGAAGCGATTACCAGAGGCTGTTGATGCCATGGCTGAACCGATGTTTGGCCAAGATGCTGTGGCTTTTTATTTGTTGTCAGAACAAGTGAGTCAACATATCAAGGTGGTGCAGTCAGGCCAGGGTGCGGATGAAGTGTTCGGCGGTTATTTTTGGTACCCGCGTATGCGCGCGGAAACCAAGGGCTCACGTTTAGAACGTTTCAGAAAACATTATTTCGATCGTGATCATGCTGAGATGGCTAGGATGTTGACAGCGGCTTATCAGGTCGGTGATGTAACAGGCGATTACATTGCAGATCGCTTGCACGATGGGTTGAGCGATGAGTTTATCGACGCCATTTTGAAGCTCGATACAACCACTTTGATAGTTGATGACCCAGTGAAGCGCGTCGACAACATGACGATGGCGTGGGGTTTAGAGGCACGGGTGCCTTTCTTGGATCATCAGCTTGTTGAAGTCGCAGCGCGATGCCCTGCGGATCTTAAATTGCGAGAACCTAAATATCTGTTGAAAGCGATCTCTCGCGGGATTGTTCCGGATGCGGTGATTGATCGGCCTAAGGGTTACTTCCCGATGCCAGCACTTAAGTATGTACGCGGTGATTTTCTCGAATTCATGCGTGATATTTTGAATTCACAAGCATGTCGTGAGCGGGGCGTTTTTCAACGCGATTATATCGATATGTTGCTTGATGCGCCTGAAATGCATCACACGCGCATTATGGGTAGCAAGTTGTGGCACTTGGCCTTGCTCGAATTTTGGCTACAACGAAATGTCGATGCGGCTTAAACCAATACGCGAATAAGGTTTTCCTTATCTGCAGACTTCACTAGACTGCACTCTTGAAAAACTTGTCAGTGACACTATCTGATAAGTATCGAATTTATGAGGTATCACTATGGACGTTCTTGATCGCATCAAAGAACAGGTCGAATCAAACCCTGTCATCATTTATATGAAAGGCACCCCGCAATTTCCACAGTGTGGTTTCTCATCACGCGCAGCTGCAGCATTGCAAGATTGTGGTCAAAAGTTCGCGTATGTAAACGTGCTGTCAGATCCTGAGATCTTTGAAAATCTGCCACGCTTTGCGGATTGGCCCACCTTCCCACAAGTTTATGTCGATGGTGAGTTGATTGGTGGTTGTGATATCACCTTGGAAATGCACGCCAGTGGCGATCTTAAGAAAGCGGTTGATGAGGCTGCGGCTAAATGGCCAGCCGAAGATTGATTCTTTCGGATGTAAAGAACCGGGCTTAGCCCGGTTTTTTTATGCCTCGGTCTCAGTGTTTTCTAGCCAAGGTGTTGGGGCGCCAAGTTCTGTCCATTGGTTCATGATGCGACAGAAAAGTTCGGCTGTTTTTTCCGTGTCATAGAGTGCGCCGTGGGCTTGATTACCATCCCAATCCATACCTGCTGCCATAGCTGTTTTGGCTAGAACGGTTTGCCCATAGGCCATAGCAGATAGGGTAACGGTGTCGAGTGTGCTGAAAGGGTGGAAAGGATTTCGCTTGTAGCTCAGGCGCTCAACGGCTGCATTGATGAACGCAAGATCGAAAAAAGCATTGTGTCCCACCAAAATGGCTCGCTTGCAGCCAGAGGCTTTCACGGCAGAACGGATCGGAGTGAATAAATCGACGATGGCTTGTTTTTCTTCGACGGCCCCGCGAAGTGGATTGGTTGGATCTATACCATTGAATGAAAGCGCGGCTTCGTCGAGGTTTGCGCCCTCGAACGGCAAAATATGCTGATGAAAGGTTTCGGCAGGATGTAGATATCCTTTCTCATCAAGCTTTATAGTAACTGCCGCTATTTCAAGGAGGGCATCAGTTTTTGCCTCAAAACCGGCAGTTTCGACATCCACAACAACCGGCAGGTAGCCCCTAAACCGTTGGGAAATGGCTGGATTGTAGAGAGAATCATTCATTCCGCTAAGGATACGGGATAGCTAGACAATACGCGAAATTTTGGATGATTCAGAGGTTTATTCTGGTAGAATTCACAAATTCTTGCGCTGGGTGGGCGCGCAACTAACAAAATACGATTTAGTTGATTTTATGAACACGAAGTTTTTGAAAAGTTCAGTCTTGGGATTGTCTCTCTTGGTTACCGGTTGTGCATCGGTTGATCCGCAGTTTGCGGACCCACGTGACCCGTATGAGAGCTACAACCGCTCTATGTATGCCTTTAACGACGCCTTAGATTCAGCGATTTTGAAGCCAATTGGTAAGGGTTATAACGCGATTGTTCCTGCGCCAGTAAATCGTGGAATAACTAACTTTTTCAATAATTTAGAGGATTTAACCTCAGCGGTTAACAACCTTCTTCAGTTGAAAGTGAATCGTGCATTTAACGACGTTAGCCGTGTCGCTATTAACAGTACCATTGGTATTTTGGGCTTCATGGACGTGGCAAGTAACATGGATCTCCCGCGTACTGACGAAGATTTTGGTCAAACCTTAGGTGCATGGGGGGCTGAGTCTGGCCCGTACATTGTTTTGCCGTTACTGGGTCCGTCCTCGAGTCGTGATGCAGTTGGTACGGTTGTTGATTGGTTTATCGATCCGCTTTACTACATCGAAGATGATGAAACACGTCTGATCATGCGCGCGACCAAGATTGTAGATAAACGAGCTGATTTGTTAACAGCGAGCAATGTTGTAGAACAGGCAGCCATTGATCCTTATGCCTTTGTTCGTGACGCTTATCTGCAACGTCGTCAAAACCAGGTATTCGACGGTAATCCACCGGAATAACGGTTAAAAGCTTTAGAAGCCCGCTTCAGGCGGGCTTTTTTGTGCCTATAATTATCTAACCTGTTGATTTAAAAGTTTATTTGTACGCTAGCTTATCGGGGCTTGGTTCAAATAACGTCTATTTTTTAGTATAATTATCTTATATTTTATTAGTTATAAGTGTATGTTTTTATTAATTATTTAAAATTAAGTTGGAAAATATCTGTTTTTTTTGCTTAACTTGCCGCCATTAAAGCGCCACAAGCGCGTTGACCCACTGCAAACATGGCGGATAACACTCATGGCAGATAGACCGGATACAGATCCACAAGAAACACAAGAATGGCTAGACGCTTTAGAAGCGGTTCTCGAATTCGAGGGCGTTGATAGAGCGCACTATCTGATCGATAAAATGATCGATAAGGCTCGCCGTTCAGGTGTGTCGGTTCCTTACAACGCACACACGGCGTATTTGAATACCATCCCGCTGACCAAGCAGGAGCCTTATCCGGGTGATCAGGCGTTGGAGAGTCGTATTCGTTCGTTCATTCGATGGAACGCGATGGCGATGGTGGTACATGCAAACCGTAAGTCGACTGAGCTCGGTGGCCACATTGCCAGCTTTGCCTCAGCAGCAACGTTGTTTGACGTGGGTTTCAATCATTTCTTCCGCGCGACCAATGACTCGCAGGAAGGGGACTTGGTGTTTTTCCAGGGTCACTCAGCTCCTGGTATTTATGCGCGTGCTTTCCTTGAAGGTCGTTTGAGTGAAGACGATTTGAATAGCTTCCGTCAAGAAGCCGATGGTCATGGCCTGTCTTCTTATCCGCATCCTTGGTTGATGCCGAACTTCTGGCAGTTCCCAACCGTATCGATGGGCTTAGGTCCTTTGATGTCGATTTATCAAGCGCGCTTTATGAAGTATCTGCAAGACCGTGAGCTTGCACCTCAGAGTGATCGTAAAGTCTGGGCCTTCATGGGTGATGGTGAGATGGATGAGCCAGAATCTTTGGGTGCTATTTCGCTTGCAGGTCGAGAGCGTCTCGATAACCTGGTGCACGTTGTTAACTGTAACTTGCAGCGTTTAGATGGTCCGGTGCGTGGTAATGGCAAGATCATTCAAGAGCTCGAAGCGGTTTACCGTGGCGCAGGCTGGAATGTTGTCAAAGTAATTTGGGGTGGTTATTGGGATCCACTCATTGCACGTGACAAGAGCGGTTTATTGCTTAAGCGTATGGAAGAAGTCGTTGATGGTGACTACCAAGCTTATAAAGCTAACGATGGTGCCTTTGTGCGTGAACACTTCTTTGGTAAGTATCCAGAGCTTAAAGCGATGGTTGCCAATATGTCTGATGAGGATATCTGGCGTTTGAATCGTGGTGGTCATGACCCACTAAAGATTTTCTCTGCTTATGCCGCAGCAAATCGCCATAAAGGTCAGCCGACTGTTATCTTGGCAAAAACCGTTAAAGGTTACGGTATGGGTGAAGCTGGTGAAGGTCAGAACATCACTCACTCTCAAAAGAAGATGGGTGAAGAAGCGCTTAAGCACTTCCGTGATCGATTCAATATTCCTATTCCAGATGATCAGATTGGTTCGGCGCCTTACTTTAAGCCGCCAGCTGATAGTCCAGAGATGAAATACATGCATGCGCGTCGTGATGAGCTGGGTGGTTATGTGCCCTCACGTCGTAGCAAAGCGAATAGCTTGACCATTCCTTCAGTTGATACTTTTAAGGCATTACTCGAAGGTAGTGGTGATCGTGAAATGTCGACAACGATGGCATTCGTACGTTTCTTAACCACGCTAATTCGCGATAAGAACGTAGGTAAGTTTGTTGTGCCGATCGTGCCTGATGAAGCGCGCACCTTTGGTATGGAAGGTATGTTCCGTCAGTTGGGTATCTACTCATCGGTGGGTCAGCTTTATACCCCACAAGACTCTGAGCAGGTGATGTACTACCGCGAAGATAAGAAGGGTCAGATTCTTCAAGAAGGTATTAACGAAGCAGGCGCAATGTCGTCTTGGATTGCTGCGGCAACGTCGTACAGTAATCACGGCGTTAGCATGATTCCTTTCTATATCTATTACTCGATGTTTGGCTTCCAGCGTATCGGTGACTTGGCGTGGGCTGCAGGTGATATGCAGGCACGTGGGTTCTTGCTTGGTGGTACTGCAGGTCGAACCACGCTGGCGGGTGAGGGTTTGCAGCACCAAGATGGCCACAGTCATCTGGTAGCAAACACGATTCCAAACTGTCGTGCTTACGACCCAACCTTTGCATATGAGTTGGTCGTCATCATGCAACAGGGCATGAAAGCCATGTATGAAGAACAACAGAACGTCTTCTACTACATCACCGTGATGAATGAGAACTATCACCAGCCGGCAATGCCTGAAGGTGTTGAAGATGGCATTGTGAAAGGCCTTTACACCTACAAAACAGGTTCGCGTAAAAAGAAGCGTGTTCAGTTAATGGGTTCCGGCACTATCTTGCGTGAAGTGATTGCCGCGGGCGCTTTGCTTGAAGATGACTGGAATATCGCGGCGGATATCTGGAGTGCAACTAGCTTCAATGAGCTTGGTCGTGAAGGTCAGGATGTTGAGCGTTGGAATATGTTGCACCCAATGGATAAGCCACGTGTGCCGTATGTCACACAGCAATTAGCTGACGCTAAGGGTCCGGTGATTGCCGCAACCGATTACATGCGCGCCTTTGCTGAGCAGATCCGTCCATTCGTGGGTGATCATAAATACGTTACGCTAGGTACAGATGGCTTCGGTCGATCTGACTTGCGTGCCAACTTGCGTGCGCATTTCGAAGTGAATCGTTACTACGTTGTTGTGGCGGCACTGAAAGCGATGGCTGACCTTGGCGAAGTTGATAGCAAGGTCGTGTCTGATGCGATAAAGCTTTACAAGCTTGACCCTGAAAAACCCAACCCCATCACAGCTTAAGTGAATGTGGTGAGAACTGATTGGGAGAAGAAAAGATGGGCAAGATGACAGACATAGCATTACCCGATATTGGTGATTTCCACGATGTGGAAGTGATAGAGATCTTAGTTGCGGTAGGCGACACCGTTGCGGTTGAAGACTCATTGATGACGCTCGAGTCGGATAAGGCAACGATGGAGATTCCATC
>CAZEWM010000020.1:3372-7785 GCA_964516045.1 uncultured Gammaproteobacteria bacterium | reverse complement strand
GGTCAGCGAAGTGCGTATTGCGATTGGCGACAAAATAAACAAGGGTGATGTGATCCTTGTAATCGATTCAGCTGATGCCGTTGAAGAATCGGTCGTTCCTGATGAAGTGGTTGAAGAGCCAACGGTACAAGCGGAGGCCGCACCTGTTGAGCCAGCCCCTGCAGCTGCAACGCAATCATCCTCAGTGACAGAACGCATGATTGATATCGTGATACCGGATATTGGTGACTTCAAGGATGTTGAAGTGGTTGAGGTCATCGCACAAGTTGGTGATGAGGTGGCGAAAGAAGCCTCATTGGTAACGCTTGAAACCGAAAAAGCCACGATGGAAATCCCCTCGGTTTTTGCGGGCAAGATTACTGCTTTGACTGTCAAGGTAGGCGATCGCGTTAATCAAGGCGATGTAATTGGGCAAATGAAAGCCAGTGTGGCTGAAGCTACTGCGGAGCCCGAAGTGGGGCAAGCACCAACTCCGGAGGTTGCTACCGTTGTTGCAGATGAAGTTGATGATCGTGCTCATGGTGAAAAAGAAACGCAGCGTCGTCCGGTAATCGCTAAACCTTCCGATGCACCTGCAGGTAAAGCACACGCAAGTCCTGCAGTACGTCGTTTTGCGCGAGAGTTGGGTGTTGATCTTTATCATGTGCCAGGGTCTGGACAGAAAGGGCGTATTTCTAAAGAAGACGTTCAAGCCTTTGTTAAGCGCACCTTGCGTGAAGGCGCACCGCAGGTCACCAGTTCAGGTGGCTTTAGCTTGCCAGCGCAACCTACAGTTGATTTTAGTAAGTTTGGTGAGATTGAGCAGAAGCCACTCGGTCGGATTAAAAAGATCAGCGGTAAGCATCTGCACAATGCGTGGTTAGGCATCCCACATGTCACTCAGTTTGATGAAGCGGATATCACTGAATTGGAAGATTTCCGTAAGTCACAAAAAGCAGCGGCAGAAACAGCCGGTGTCAAAGTAACCTTCATGCCGTTTTTGATGAAGGCCTTAGCGATGGCGTTGCGCGAGTACCCGCAATTCAATGCCTCCTTAGCACCTGACTTGGAAAGCCTGATCTACAAGAAGTACCTGCATATTGGTGTCGCGGTTGATACGCCAGATGGATTGATGGTGCCAGTGATCAAAGATGTCGATAAAAAAGGCGTTTTTGAATTGGCTGCTGACCTGATGGATGTCAGTCAGCGTGCACGTGATGGCAAGCTGTCGCCGAGTGATTTATCCGGCGGCTGTATCTCGATCTCAAGCTTAGGTGGTATTGGTGGAACCCAGTTCACGCCAATCGTGAATTCACCTGAGGTTGCTATTTTGGGTGTCTCAAAAGCGGAGATGCAGCCGAAGTGGAACGGTAGCGATTTTGTGCCGCGTTTGATGATGCCATTCAGCCTTTCTTACGATCACCGGGTGATTGACGGGGCTGAGGGTGTGCGCTTTACCCAGCGTTTATCGAGCTTGTTGAGCGATATTCGTCGTTTGGTGTTGTAAGCATTAACGTTTCCGATTGTTTTTCAGGGTGATTGTGTCCTTGAATAAGGCTTGGGGAGTTGCGCGATGCGTGCGAACAGGCAGGCCAAAGGGGTTTAAAGATGAGCAAGATTGATATTCATACCAAGGTGTTGGTCTTAGGTGCTGGGCCGGGTGGTTACAGTGCTGCATTCCGCTCAGCGGACTTAGGCATGGATACCGTTTTGGTAGAGCGCTACTCAACCTTAGGTGGTGTTTGTTTGAATGTCGGCTGTATCCCTTCTAAGGCATTGCTGCATACCGCTGAGGTGATCAATGAGGTTGCTGAGCTTGAAGTGATGGGTGTGCGTTATACCCAGCCAAAGATTGATCTCGACAAGATGCGCATCGGCAAAGATAAGGTCGTTGCAAAGCTTACCGGTGGTCTTGCCGCACTCGCAAAGCAGCGCAAAGTCCAAGTGGTTAATGGTGTGGGTCAATTTGAATCACCTCGTACCTTAACTGTACAAACAGATGATGGCTTGAAGCGCATCGAGTTTGAGCAATGCATTATCGCTGCGGGCTCTCGTCCAGTGCAGATTCCTGGTTTTCCAAATGATGATCCACGTTTGATGGATTCAACCGGTGCGTTGGCATTGCAAGATATACCAAAGCGCATGCTGATTATTGGTGGCGGCATCATTGGTTTAGAGATGGCGACCGTTTATGCAACGCTAGGTGCGAAGGTCGATATCGTCGAATTACAAGATGGGCTGATTCCGGGTTGTGACCGTGACTTAGTTCGTCCGTTGCAAAAACGTTTGAGTAAGCAAGTTGAGAACATTTGGTTAAAGACCAAAGTGTCAGATATCCAAGCACTTAAGTCAGGCTTGAAAGTCACTTTTGATGGCGACAAAGCACCTGAGCCACAAACCTACGATCGTGTGTTGGTGTCAGTGGGTCGTGTGCCTAACGGTAAATTGATCGGTGCGGAAAATGCTGGAATCTCGGTAGACGAGCGCGGCTTTATCGCGGTCGATCAGCACATGCGAACTAACGTGCCGAACATCTATGCAATCGGTGACATTGTGGGTAATCCTATGTTGGCACACAAAGCGGTTCATGAAGGTCACGTTGCAGCTGAAGTGATTGCAGGCCACAAAGCACTGTTCGATCCAATGACAATTCCATCCGTTGCCTATACCGATCCGGAAGTCGCTTGGATGGGTTTGACTGAAACTGAAGCCATTGAAAAAGGTATCGAAATTGAGAAGGGTGTTTTCCCATGGGCTGCTTCAGGTCGTGCATTGGGTATCCATCGTGAAGAAGGTATGACCAAGCTGATCTTTGATGCTAAAACGAAACGTTTGTTAGGCGCAGGTATTGTGGGTCGCAATGCGGGTGAGCTGATTGGTGAAACCGTGTTAGGTCTCGAGATGGGGGCGGATGCTGAAGATATTGCATTGACCATTCATCCGCACCCAACCTTGAATGAGTCGATTGGTATGGCGGCCGAGATGGCAGAGGGCACGATTACCGACCTCATGCCACCACGAAAGCGTTAATGGCATTACACCTTAACTATCGTGAATACGCCGGCCCAGGGCCGGCGTTATTGTTATTACACGGTCTATTTGGTCGAGCTGCTAACTGGGGAGCGATAGCGAAACAACTCGCGACCGACTACACCGTGATCGTGCCTGATTTACGCAATCATGGTGCATCACCTCATGATCCTGATATGCGCTATGAAAGCATGGCGGCAGATGTGATCTCTTTACTTAATCGTTTAGGGATCAATGATGCGATTTGGGTCGGGCATAGCATGGGCGGCAAAGTAGCTATGACGGCAGCGTTGAAAGATCCCTCACGAGTGCGAGCACTGGCTGTGGTGGATATGGCGCCGGTAACTTATACGCATAATTTCGATGACGTTTTGGCTGGATTTGATGCAGTTGATTTGTCAGCGGTGCAATCGCGCAAAGAGGCCGATCAACAGATGTCACAGGTGATTTCGTCTGCGGCATTGCGAGGTTTTTTATTGCAAAACCTGCAACGAGATCAGCAGGGATATCAGTGGGAGCTGGGACTCGAGCATCTGCGTGCTGCCGTTTCGTCGATCACCGGTTTTGATCAGCCGCAGGGTAAGTTCGAAGAAGATGCAGTCTTTATTCCTGGCAGCGAGTCGCATTATGTGACTGAGCAGAATTGGCCGATTATTCAGCAGCATTTCCCGCGAGCGAGCCGATGTGTGGTTGAAGGTGCGGGCCATTGGGTTTATGCCGATAAGCCCCAAGAGTTCATGCGTTGTCTGCATCAATTCCTACAATCACTCGACGATTAAGCAAACCCTCGCAGACCCATCGGCTGCGCTATAATGCGCGCCTTTCCTCATTATTAGCGTGATTTTTAGGGGCGCATTATGTCTTCTGGCGTAAAAAAGGTTGTTTTGGCTTACTCAGGTGGTTTGGATACCTCCATCATTCTGAAGTGGCTACAAGATGTGTATAACTGTGAAGTGGTCACCTTCACCGCTGACATTGGTCAGGGCGAAGAGGTAGAGCCTGCGCGCGCTAAAGCGAAAGCGATGGGTATCAAAGAGATCTACATCGATGACCTGCGCGAAGAATATGCGCGTGACTTCGTCTTCCCTATGTTCCGTGCCAATGCGATTTACGAGGGCGAATACTTACTGGGTACCTCGATTGCACGTCCTTTGATTGCAAAGCGTTTGATCGAGATTGCGAATGAAACCGGTGCAGATGCTATTTCTCACGGGGCAACCGGCAAAGGTAACGACCAGGTGCGTTTCGAGTTAGGTGCTTATGCGCTTAAGCCGGATGTAAAGGTTATCGCGCCGTGGCGTGAGTGGGATCTGCTGTCGCGTGAGAAGTTGATGAAGTATGCCGAAGAAAATGGCATCGAGATTGATTACGCGAAGCAAGGTAAAAAATCACCTTATTCTATGG
>CAZEWM010000020.1:0-3272 GCA_964516045.1 uncultured Gammaproteobacteria bacterium | reverse complement strand
GTTTCTCCAGAGCAAGCACCTGATGAGCCAACCATTCTGACGTTGACCTTCGAGCGTGGCGATATCGTAGCGATTGATGGTAAAGCGATGAGTCCAGCAACGGTGATGGAGCATCTTAATAAAGTCGCTGGTGCGAATGGCGTAGGTCGTGATGACATTGTTGAAAATCGTTACGTGGGTATGAAATCTCGTGGTTGTTACGAAACCCCAGCGGGTACTGTGATGCTAAAAGCACACCGCGCGATTGAGTCTCTAACATTAGACCGAAATGCCGCTCATCTTAAGGATGAGTTGATGCCTAAATATGCAGAAATGATCTACAACGGTTATTGGTGGAGCCCAGAGCGTGAAGCGCTACAAGCTTTGATCGATAAAACACAAGAAACCGTTAACGGTGATGTGAGAATTAAGCTATATAAAGGTAATGTGATTGTTGAAGGTCGTCGTTCTGAGTCTGATAGCTTGTTCGATGCAACGATTGCGACCTTTGAAGATGATGGTGGTGCCTACGACCAAAAAGATGCTGCAGGCTTTATTAAGCTGAATGCATTGCGTTTACGTGTTGGTGCTCGCCGTAAGAAGTGAGATTGATATGAAAAGTAAAAGCTTAGCGTTTTGGTTATTAGGTATCGTTGCTACGGCAGCGATTGCGGCACAAATCGCACCACCGATTCGTGGTGATTGGACTGCAGAGCAAGTCACAAAGAATGTTTATGTTATTCATGGTCCTTTAGGTAATCCTTCACCTGAAAACCAAGGCTTTATGAATAATCCTGCCTTCGTGGTTGGGCCTGAAGGTGTGGTTGTGATTGATCCAGGCGGCACAGTGCAAACAGGTCATCTGCTAATGAAGCACCTAAAGGCGACAACGGATAAGCCTGTCGTAGCGGTTATTGATACGCATATTCACGGCGATCACTGGTTGGGCAATCAGGCGGTTCGCGAAGCCTATCCAGAAGTGCCTATTTACGGTCATCCACGCTTAGTGTCGCGTGTGAAAGCCGGCGCGGATGTTGAATGGTTGAGCTTGATGCATGAGCTAACGCATAAGGCATCAGAAGGTACCGTTGCGATTCCTCCTGAAAAGGAGATCAAAGATGGCGATCGCTTGAGCTTAGCGGGCTTAACGTTTGAAGTGATGCACGTGGATAAGTCGCATACTGATAGTGACTTGATGTTGTACATCCCAGAGCTTGAAACCGTATTTACAGGCGATAACGTCGGTAATAGTCGTATTCTGCGTATCGACCAAGGTAGCTTCAAAGGCAATATGGATGCGATTGCAAAGCTACTTGAGTTACCTGCAAAAACCTTTGTACCAGGACATGGTCGTTCAGGTGGAAGAGAAGTGCCTGAGAATTACTTAAAGTATATGCAGACAGTCTACAAAGAGGTTGAAGCTGCATTTGAGGAAGGTAAACCCGACTACGAGGTTCGCCCAACCCTGATGCCTAAGCTGTCAGCTTGGAAGGATTGGGATGGTTTTGGTGATACCGTCGGTGGCCACATTAATACCAGCTACCTTGAGATCGAAGCGGCCGCCTTCTGATTTAGTCAAGATAGACGATAAACCCTTGAGCCCCGCTTCAGCGGGGTTCATTATGTCTGGAGTTTGAAAGGGGTTTGTTTTGCCAATATCTGATCGTCCATTGATTGCACTGAGTAGCTGTTTAGCGGGCGAGAAAGTGCGTTATGACAGCGCGCATAAACGTGATCGCTGGCTAATGAATGAATTTTCAGAGTATGTCGATTATGCAAACTTCTGCCCAGAGGTGGGCATTGGCCTAACCATTCCAAGAACGCCAATTCGATTGGTGCATAAAGATGACGATGTGCGCGTACTTGATGTGCGTGACCCTTCGATTGATGTGACGGATCGCCTACGAAACTTTGCCTTTGATACCGTGCCAAAGCTGGAAGGTATGTCGGGTTATGTCTTTAAAAGTAAGTCGCCTAGCTGTGGCTTATTTAAAGTTAAGGCCTACATGGAAAATGGTCACCCAAGTGATACGCCAGTGCCGGGTGCCTATGCTGAAGTGCTTGCGCAAGAGTTGCCTGATCTTCCAATGGAAGAAGAGGGTCGTTTATGTGATGACATGCTGCGCGAGAATTTTGTTAATCGAGTCTTTGTTTATCATCGTTTGTTGAAGATAAAAGATGAAGGGCTGAGTGCAAAAGCGATTGTTGAATTTCACTCGCGTCATAAGTACATGATCATGGCGCACTCGCAGGTCGCGTACCAGTCACTTGGGCAAAAAGTTGCCAACCTAAAAGGCATTGATCTGGATGTGTTTTATCTAGAGTACCGTCGTGAACTCATGGGGGCGTTAACTCAACGTGTGAAACGTCGTCAGCATGTCAATGTAATGCAGCATCTCACGGGTTATCTTAAAAAAGCCGTTGATTCGGATGATAAAAAAGAGATCTTAGAGGCCTTAGATGATTACAAGCGTGGTGATGTGCCTTTAGTTGTACCTATGAAATTACTTTCGCATTACTTCCGTTGTCACCCCGATCCTTATATCGGTGATCAATATTATTTGAATCCTTATCCCTCATCATTGAAGTTACGAAACAATGTCTGATAAACGTTTTGGCATCATCGTAATTGGTGATGAGATATTAAACGGTCGTCGTAAAGACCGTCATTTTCAAGGGATTGGCGATCGCATTCGTATGCGCGGCTATGGAATCGCCTGGTTACGTATCTTATCTGATGATCCTGCTTACCTTGAAGCTGAGCTGCGTCGGACCATGTCAGAAGATCGTCCTGTATTTTGCTGTGGTGGTATTGGCGCAACACCGGATGATCACACGCGTGCTTGTGCAGCTAAAGCGGCTGGCGTGCCTATAGAAGCGCATAAAGAGTTTATTGATATCTTGGTCGACAAGTTCGGTGATGAGGCTTATCCAACACGTGTGCGTATGGCGGATCTACCGAAGGGAAGTGCGTTGATACCTAATCCGTACAACCGCATTCCAGGCTTTTATATTAATCAGCACTACTTTATGCCGGGCTTTCCGGATATGGCGCATCCAATGACCGATTGGGTGTTAGAGCAGTTTTATCCTGTGATGAATCCTGAAAAGCAAAAAGCAGTGTGGGTTGAAGGTGCGATTGAGTCAAAGCTGGTACCGATCATGGACCGCATGATGGAAAAATACCCTAAGCACAAACTATTTAGTTTGCCGCGTTTAGGAGAGCATCCAAGAATTGAGTTGGGTTATCGCGGTGATGAGATAGATCAGCCGTTTAAAGATTTACTCGATGA
>CAZEWM010000019.1:0-14639 GCA_964516045.1 uncultured Gammaproteobacteria bacterium | reverse complement strand
TCAACCCGATATCGTGATTGCGGTATCGGGTTTTTTTTTGCTCCGGTACACTGCGTCCATGGGTTAAATTTCAAAGCAGTTTCATGAAAACAACGATTCAACGTCATAAAACGCAGTGTGTACAGGTTGGGCATGTCCGGGTAGGTGGAGATGCACCTGTGGTGGTTCAGTCGATGACCAACACCGATACCGCAGACATTGCCGGTACGGTTGCGCAGATCATTGATTTGGCGCGAGCGGGCTCTGAGCTAGTGCGGATCACAGTCAACAATGAAGAGTCCGCGGCTGCTGTTGCGCAGATTCGTCAGCAGCTCGATGCGCAAGGTTGTGATGTGCCTTTGGTGGGTGACTTTCATTTCAACGGCCATCGTTTACTTGAAGATTACCCAGAGTGTGCGCAGGCACTCGCAAAATACCGCATCAATCCGGGCAATGTAGGTAGCGGTGAAAAGCGTGATGCGCAGTTTGCCAGTATGATTGAAGCAGCGATTAAATACGGTAAAGCGGTACGTATTGGTGTCAACTGGGGCTCGCTTGATAAAGGTTTAGTGGCATCTATGATGGATGCGAATGCCAAAGCTGACACGCCACTAAATGCCGAATCGATCATGAGTGAAATCATGGTGACTTCTGCGCTGCAAAGCGCTGATAAGGCAGTCGAGATTGGTTTGTCGAAAGATAAGATCGTGCTCTCGTGCAAGATGAGTGGCGTGCAAGATTTGATCCGTGTGTATGAAAAACTCGCACAGCGTTGTGATTACGCATTGCATTTAGGCCTTACTGAAGCGGGTATGGGTTCGAAAGGTATTGTTGCTTCTACGGCTGCTTTATCGGTGCTTCTGCAAGAGGGTATTGGCGATACTATACGTATTTCACTTACACCCGAGCCGGGAGGTGATCGCACTCAAGAAGTGCGTGTGGGTCAAGAAATTCTACAGTCGATGGGCTTACGCGCCTTTATGCCGCAAGTGATTGCGTGTCCCGGCTGTGGTCGCACAACCAGCACCTATTTCCAACAGTTAGCGCAAGATATCCAGTCTTATCTGAGAAATCAGATGCCGATTTGGCGTCAGAAATACCCTGGTGTTGAAGCGTTGAATGTTGCGGTCATGGGTTGTGTAGTGAACGGGCCAGGTGAGAGCAAACATGCTGATATAGGCATTAGTTTGCCGGGTACAGGTGAGCGACCTGCGGCACCCGTTTTTATTGATGGTGAAAAAGCAGTGACGTTAAAAGGCGACAAGATTGCCGAAGAGTTTCAACAGTTGGTCAACGAATACGTTGAAAAACGTTTTAGTTAATTTAATTCCAGGGGGAAAGAGATGAATGTGAAGCAGTTGATTGCAGCAACTACTATGGCGGCATTGAGCACTGTCGCTTTAGCGGAAGAGCCTATGATGGTGAATGTGAAGCGTATGTCTTTGGAGACCGCGCAGAAGATTGCCCAAGGTGCAATTGAGGCATGCCGTAAAGAAGGTATACAGATTGGTGTTACCGTGGTGGATCGTGATGGTATTGCACAAGTTGTCATGCGTGACACGATTGCTCCAACCATTACCTTACCGATCAGCCAAGGTAAGGCTTATGCTGCTGTAATGTTTAATGTCGCTACCTCGGGCTTGAATGACCGTGCAAATACGCCGATCGGTCGAGCGCCAGGTGTGGTGATGTCGCCAGGTGGAGTACCTATTCAGGCGGCAGGCTCATTGATTGGTGGTGTCGGTGTCTCTGGTGCGCCAAGTGGTGAAACTGATGAGATGTGTGCTCTGAAGGGTGTTGAACAGGTTCAAGACGATCTTGACATGAGCTAATGCATTCTACGGAAAATCAGCCGGCGTCTCGTTTGGGGTGCCGGCTTTTTTGTGTCTGAAAGGAGAAAACAGTTTCGCTCAGAACCCTTGAATACGTTAGAATTTATGGCTTAATCAGTGGTGGAGCACAACATGATTCGTGGCAGTCTTGTCGCCTTAGTAACCCCGATGACCGATGACGGCGCAGTCGATCAGGTGGCGCTTGAGCGTTTGGTTGAGTGGCATATCGCAGAAGGTACCGACGCAATTGTGGCGGTGGGTACGACGGGTGAGTCAGCAACGCTGGATGAAGAAGAACACTGTCATACGATCCGTCGTGTCGTTGAGATCGTCAATGGTCGAATTCCTGTGATAGCGGGAACTGGTGCTAACAGTACCTCTGAAGCGATCAGTTTGACCCAGTGTGCTAAAGCAGCAGGCGCAGATGCGTGCTTGCTTGTAACCCCTTATTACAACAAACCAACGCAAGAAGGTTTGTATCAGCACCACAAAGCGATTGCTGAGGCTGTCGATATCCCACAAATTCTTTACAACGTACCGGGTCGCACAGCGGTTGATATGCAGCCTGAAACCATCGTGCGCTTATCGAGCGTCTCCAACATCATTGGTGTTAAAGAAGCGACTGGTGATCTAGCACGTATTGAAAAGTTACGTGCTGATGTGCCTGCGGATTTTGCGATTTACAGTGGTGATGATGCGACAGCACGTGAAGCCATTTTACTGGGTGCAGATGGTGATATTTCGGTTACCGCAAACGTTGCACCAAAAGCGATGCATGAGATGTGTCTGGCGGCGCTGAATAAAGATGCAGATGCGGCAGCTAACATTGATGCGAACTTATCGGGTTTGCATAAGTCTCTATTCGTTGAGTCAAATCCAATTCCTGTTAAGTGGGCATTGGGTGCGATGGGTATGATGGGTTTTGGTATCCGTCTACCGCTCACTCGTTTGTCAGCGCACGCTGAAGCGCCAGTGCGTGACGCGTTGGCTCAAGCGGGCATTGAAACGAAATAACAACAAAGGTTTTTCATGAAGTACGGTTACATCATCGCAGGCTTAGCTATTTCATTAGCAGGCTGCAGCAGCTTAGATACAGACGGTCTTATCCCTGATAAGCAGGTTGAATATAAGCGCGAGCAACAAGCTGAGAAGAATCTTGAGCTCCCTCCGGATCTGACTTCGTCACGGGTGAATGACCGTATGGCAGTGCCTGATAACTTTGCAGGTGTTGGTACCAACTACTCTGAGTATGTTGTTGATCGTAGTTTACGTGGTCAGGGTGGTGCGATGCGCACTGGCGGTAGTGTGTTGCCAGCGAATCCAGATATGCGAATCGAGCGTGAGGGTGATGTGCGTTGGCTGACCATAAAAGCAGATCCTGACGCGTTATGGGATCGTGTGCTCGATTTCTGGCAAGACCAAGGTGTGTTGTTGACAGAGCAGGATCCAGAGGCAGGCATCATGCTAACGAGCTGGTTAGAAAACAGAGCGCTGCTTGGCGATGACATCATTACTCGTACATTAAGTGGCGTACTAGAGGGTATGTATGAAACCGGCTTCCGTGATGCCTATCGATTGCGTTTCGAACGGTCGGGTGATCAAACTGAGATCTTCATGACCCACTACGGTATGGAAGAGAAATACTCGGGTACTGAGACAGATCGTAACCGTGGTGTTATCTGGGAAACACGTGCCCGCGATCCCGAACTTGAGATCGTGATGCTGCGTCGCTTGATGATCTTCTTGGGAGCTGCTGAAGATCGTGCGAATGCTCAGCTAGCTGCAGCGAGTAAGTATAAAAAGCCTCGTGCAACGCTGATGCAAGACGAGAAGGGTGCGAAGCTGCTGATTTCTGAAGAGTTCCAACGTGCATGGCGTTTTACAGGATTAGCGTTAGACCGTATTGGTTTTGCGGTTGAAGATCGAAACCGTCAGGCTGGTATCTACTACGTGACCTACAACGATCCTGCGGCTAGTAAGAGTGCGACTGGTTTCTTGGACTCACTCAAATTCTGGAGTGACGAAGAGCAGAACAATAAATACGAGATTCATGTGAAGACCGAAGATACGGTAAGCAGTGTGTCTGTCCATGATGACAAAGGTGTTGTGCTGAATACCGATACCGCTAAGCGTATGTTGAACTTGCTGCAACAACAGTTGCGATAACGCTATCGAGAGATGTTTCGATTTGCCTCATTAGGCAGCGGTAGTCGTGGCAACGCGACGTTGATCCAAGCCGGCGACCAGCTTGTGTGTATCGATAATGGATATACTGTAAAAGAGCTGGTCACACGTGCTGAAAACTGCTCTATTGATCTTTCTAAGTTAACGGCTATCTGCGTGACCCATGAACATGGTGATCACGCGCGTGGCGTAGGTGTCTTAGCGCGTAAATTTGATGTGCCGGTGTATATGACCCATGGCACTTACAAAGGTGCTGATTACGGCAAGTTAGATCAGGTAACGCTTTTCTATCCACATTATGGTGCTTTGCAATTAGGTGAGTTGTGGGTTGATCCTGTAACGGTACCGCACGATGCGCGTGAGCCAACTCAATATGTTTTTGAGTATCAGGGAAAGCGCCTTGGTGTTTTAACGGATTTAGGTTGTCCGACGCCGCATGTGATCGAGCGCTACAAAAATCTTGATGCTTTCTTGCTCGAATGTAATCACGATCCTCAGATGTTACGTGATGGACCTTATCCGCCTAGCTTGCAAGCGCGAGTGGGTGGAGATTATGGCCATCTTCGAAACGAACAGGCGGGTGAAATACTCTCTCGTGTGATGCATGAAGACCTGCAGTTTGTTGTAGCTGCTCATTTGAGCGAAAAAAATAATGCCCCAGAGTTAGCTGAGCAGGCGCTTAGGGCGGTAGTGCCAGACCTTGGTGATCGCTTGCGGATTCTGAAGCAAGATGAACCTAGTATGTGGTTTGAAATTCACTGAGATTTCACCTCAATCCGACGCCATCAAGGTGGCGCCTGCGGTACAATTCACCTTTTAAAATTCTGTCCGAGGGACACTCATGCTCAGCTTGCGTGGCGCACCGGCGCTGTCTGAATTTCGCGCTCAAAAACTCTCTGAAAAAGTCTCTTTAGTGATGGGTCGATCACTGCAGATCTACGCTGAATTTATGCATTTCGTGCAGCTTGATGAAGAGCTCACTGAGCAGCAAAAGTCGACCCTCAATCAAATCTTACGTTACGGTCCTGCAATTCCAAGTCATGAGCCAAATGGTCAGCTTTTCTTGGTTGTGCCACGTCCGGGCACTATCTCTCCTTGGTCGTCAAAAGCCACCGATATTGCGCATAACTGCGGCTTGGATGTGATCAATCGTGTTGAGCGAGGTATTGCGTATTACGTTAAGGGTGCTGAGTTATCAGAGCAAGAAACCGAGACGGTATTGAGCTTCATTCACGATCGCATGACCGAGCGTGTATTACGTGAATTTGATCAAGCCGCCCAACTTTTTATGCAGGCATCACCGGCTGAGCTACGTAGTGTTGATGTGATGGCCGGTGGTCGTGACGCTTTAGTTGCAGCTAATTCAGACTGGGGCTTGGCGCTCTCGGATGATGAGATTGACTATCTGGTGAATAGTTTCACTCAGTTGGGTCGTAATCCGCATGACGTTGAGTTGATGATGTTTGCACAGGCCAACTCAGAGCATTGTCGTCACAAGATTTTTAATGCCGATTGGATTATTGATGGTGAGGTTCAGATGAACTCCCTATTCGGCATGATTCGTAACACGACCAACACCTCGCCTGCGGATGTGTTGTCAGCCTACAAAGACAACGCCTCGGTTATTACAGGTCATAAGGGTAAGCGTTTCTTCCCCAATGCGGATGGCGGTGTGTATCAAGGTAACGAAGAAGACATTCATATTTTGATGAAGGTAGAAACACATAACCATCCAACAGCTATCTCGCCTGATCCTGGTGCGGCAACCGGTAGTGGTGGTGAGATTCGTGATGAAGGCGCAACCGGTAAAGGCTCAAAGCCCAAAGCAGGTTTGTGCGGATTCTCAGTGTCTGATTTACGTATTCCTGGCAGTGAGCAGCCATGGGAAGAAGATTTCGGTAAGCCAGAGCGTATTGTCTCTGCGCTAGACATCATGCTTGAAGGTCCGATTGGTGCAGCGGCATTTAATAACGAGTTTGGTCGTCCCAATCTGTGTGGTTACTTCCGCACCTACGAAGAACAAGTCGGCGATGAGTTGCGTGGTTATCACAAGCCAATCATGTTGGCCGGTGGTCTTGGAAACATTCGCGCGGAACACATTGAGAAAGGTGCATTCCCTGCGGGTACGCCATTGATCGTATTGGGTGGTCCTGCCATGCTGATTGGTCTTGGGGGTGGTGCAGCTTCCTCAATGGCATCAGGTGCCTCAGCGGAGGATCTCGACTTTGCTTCTGTGCAGCGTGCGAACCCTGAGATGGAGCGTCGTTGCCAAGAGGTAATCGATCGCTGTTGGCAGCGTGGTGATAACAATCCGATTTTATTTATTCATGACGTTGGTGCCGGTGGTGTATCAAATGCGTTACCAGAGCTGGTCAATGATGGTGGTAAAGGTGGTGCATTTGAGCTGCGCAAGCTGCCGAATGATGATCTGGGTATGTCACCTATGGAAATCTGGTGTAACGAGTCCCAAGAGCGTTACGTCATGGCGGTTGATGCGAATCGTCTGGAAGAATTTAAAGCCATCTGTGAGCGTGAGCGTTGTCCTTATGCTGTAGTCGGTGAAGCAACCGATGAGCTTAAGCTGACATTAAGTGATGAACATTTCGGTAATCAACCGATTGATATGCCTTTGTCACTCTTGTTGGGTAAGCCGCCTAAAATGTCGCGTGATGTCACCCGTAAAGCATCTCAAACCAATCAATTGCCGTCTGATCAAATTACACTTGCTGATGCGACTGAGCGAGTTTTGCGTTTGCCCACTGTAGCGAATAAAACGTTCTTAATCAGCATTGGTGACCGTTCAATTACCGGCATGGTTAATCGCGATCAAATGGTTGGTCCTTGGCAGGTGCCTGTCGCGGATGTCGCAGTCACTGTGAGTGATTACGATGGTTATACCGGCGAGGCGATGGCTATGGGTGAGCGTACGCCGCTTGCACTGTTAGATGCACCTGCATCGGGCCGAATGGCAATTGGTGAGGCAATAACTAACTTAGCCGCAGCAAAAATTAATAAGATCAGTGATATCAAGTTATCTGCTAACTGGATGGCGGCTGCAGGCCATACCGGTGAAGATGCGCGCTTATATGACACCGTCAAAACAGTGGGCATGGATGTTTGTCCTGAGCTTGGGATTGCGATCCCCGTCGGTAAAGACTCGATGTCGATGAAGACCGTTTGGCAGCAAGACAATCAAACACGTGAGATGACAGCACCACTGTCATTGATTATTTCGGGTTTTGCGCCAGTCAGTGATGTCCGTCATACGCTCACGCCTCAGCTACGCACCGATAAAGGTGACACTCAGCTGCTACTTATTGACTTGGGTGAAGGACATAACCGCTTAGGGGCCACAGCACTTGCACAGGTTTATCGTGCGATTGGTGAGCACGGTGCGGATCTGGTATCCAGTAGTGCGCTTAAAGGCTTCTTTGATGTGATCCAGTCGCTTAACGCGGATGGTAAGTTGATGGCTTATCACGACCGTTCTGATGGCGGCCTCTGGACAACTTTGTGTGAGATGGCATTTGCGGGTCGTTGTGGCTTAGATATCCATTTGCCCGAAGGTGATGCAATAGCTCAGTTATTTAATGAGGAGCTCGGCGCAGTCATCCAAGTGGCTTCAAGTGATGTGGGTGCGGTTAATGCTGTATTTGCTGAGGTCAACCTTGCCGACCACGTACATACAATTGCAGCCATTAACGGCGATCAAACAATTCGTGTCGCTCAAGCTGGCAAAAACTTGCTAGAACAATCGCGTACACACTTCCAGCAAGTGTGGTCAGAGGTGACGCGTGAGATGCAGGCGCTGCGTGATAACCCAGATTGTGCGGCAGAAGAGTTTGCTCGGATTGCCGCTGACGACCCAGGTTTGAGTGCAAAGCTGAGCTTTGATCAGAATGACGATATTGCTGCGCCTTACATCAATAGTGCAAGGCCACGCATGGCGATTCTGCGTGAGCAGGGTGTTAACGGCCAAGTTGAGATGGCAGCTTCGTTTGATAAGGCGGGTTTCGAAGCGGTTGACGTACACATGTCTGACATCTTGTCGGGTCGGGTTAAGCTGAATGACTTCCGTGGATTAGTGGCCTGTGGCGGCTTTAGCTACGGTGATGTACTCGGTGCGGGTGAGGGTTGGGCAAAATCTATTTTGTTTAATGATCGTGCACGTGATCAATTCGAAGACTTCTTTAATCGCGAGGATAGTTTCGCACTCGGCATCTGTAATGGTTGTCAGATGCTATCGAACCTAAAGTCATTAATTCCAGGCACTGACCATTGGCCGCACTTTGTACGTAACCGCTCTGAGCAGTTCGAGGCGCGTTTTGTCATGGTTGAGGTGCAAGAAAGCTCATCAGTTTTGCTCGATGGTATGGCTGGTTCGCGTATGCCTATCGCTGTGGCACACGGTGAGGGACGTGCTGAGTTTGCTTCAGCTGATGCGATCAGTGCAGCGTCATCTGAGGTCGCAATTCGTTACATTGAGAACAATGGCGAGATTGCTGCTCGTTATCCAGCAAACCCTAATGGCTCGCCAGAGGGTATTGCGGGTCTGAGTAACGCTGATGGTCGCGTAACAATCATGATGCCGCATCCTGAGCGCGTAATTCGTACAGTGACTAACTCATGGCATCCAGATGATTGGCAAGAGTCGGCGCCATGGATGCGTTTATTCCGAAATGCACGTCGTTGGGTCAACTGATGTCTGATGATCTGATTGCACTGCAAGAGAAAGTGGCTCATCAAGAAGCCTCTATCGATGAGCTGACACGTCAGGTCTTGCTACAAGAGCGCAAGATCGCTGAATTAATTCAGCACGTGAAGAAACTACAAGAGCAACTGCAGTCTTTGGCGGAAAATAGTGCCGGTGTCGAGATCATTGATACGCCACCACCGCATTATTAAGGCTTTGTAACGGGAATCTTTGTCCGATAATGATGTTCTAAGATTCGAGGGGGCATCATGATCATCAAAACACGCAAAACCTCAGATGTGCGTTCATCTGAGATCACGCCAGAGCACTTTTTTCAGCAACGTCGTTCCATTATCAAGGCGGCGATGGCTAGCATGGCAGCATGGCAGCTGCCTGCGCATGCGTTGGTTGAGCCTCAAGGCGATCTTCCTTCGATACCTAATTTAAAAGATTCCGGCATTGGTGGTGGCTTATCGCCCACTGAGTACAAGCATGTCACCAGCTACAACAACTTTTATGAGTTTGGCACAGGAAAGGATGATCCAAAGAAGAACTCAGGTGCTTTTAAATCACGACCTTGGACGATCAGTGTCGAAGGCGAATGTGATGCGCCGGGTGAGATCGGGATTGAAGATATCTTTAAGCTGATTGATCAGGAAGAGCGTGTCTATCGTTTTCGTTGTGTTGAGGCATGGGCAATGGTTGTGCCTTGGGCGGGCTTTTCACTATCTAGCCTACTGAAGCGTTTTAAGCCGAACTCAAAAGCTAAGTATGTGGTGTTTGAAACGCTTGTTGATAAAGAGATGATGCCTGGAACGCGCCGTAAGATTCTTGATTGGCCCTACCAAGAAGGATTGCGTATCGATGAGGCAATGCACCCGTTGAGCATGTTGGTAACCGGTGTGTATGGCAAGGAGCTACCCGCGCAAAATGGTGCACCACTTCGCTTGATGGTGCCCTGGAAGTATGGCTTCAAGAGCATTAAATCGATTGTCAAAATTAAGTTTGTTGAAAAGCAGCCTGCAACAACTTGGGAAACCATGGCAGCAGATGAATACGGTTTTTATGCCAATGTGAACCCGATGGTCGATCATCCGCGTTGGACACAGGCCTTCCATCGCAACATAGGTGAGGGCTTGTTTGCCTCGCGTGATGAAACACTCATGTTTAACGGTTATTCAGATGAAGTGGCGGATTTATATCGCGGCATGGATCTAACCAAGTTCTATTAATGCCTTGGTGGATCAGAAAAACGATTGCATGGATGTTGCTCGGCTCACCTGCACTTTATGCGTTGTATTTAATCGCGAGTAATGATCTTGGGGCTAATCCACTCGAAACGCTGACAGATCACACCGGTCAATGGACGCTGCGATTTCTATTGCTTGGATTGCTAATCACGCCCTTGCGCCAACTAACCGGCTGGGTGAGCTTGATTCTCTACCGTCGCTTGATTGGCTTATTTGCGGCTTTCTACGCCACAACGCATATGGCGCTATGGCTATTTATCGATCAGCAGTTGGATTGGCGTTTGTTGCTTGAGGATGTGCTTGATCGTCCCTACATCACACTGGGCTTTATGGGATGGCTACTTTTATTACCGTTAGTTGCGACCTCAACAAAAGGCATGATCAAAAAGCTAGGAACCTCATGGCGTAAGCTGCATCGCGCTGTGTATATCATTCCGTTGCTCGGCATCATGCACTACACGATGTCACTGAAGGCGGACTTTAGCCTGCCCATTCTTTATGGCGTGATCTTAGCTGTGCTGCTCGGCTTCCGCGTTTGGATGCGACAAGCTCGTTGAAGCCGCGTGTTTTGCACCCATCTTGTACAAGATCGCATATCCGACTAAGCCGGCAACTAGAGATGCACTCAAAATACCAATCTTCGCTTGAGTAATCAGTGCGGCATTTCCGATATAGGCGAGTTCAGCGATAAAGATCGACATGGTAAAGCCAATGCCGCCCAACAAAGCTGTGCCAGCTAACTGCGCATGATTGGCGCCCGTTGGAAGAACAGATACACCTAGCTTAATCGCAATAAAGCTAAAGCCTGCTATGCCAATGAACTTACCAATGATCAAACCAGAACTCACACCCAATGTGATGCTGTTGTTAAAAAGGGTGGTGAACTCAGAAAAGTTGATCGCAACACCGGCATTGAAGATCGCAAAGATCGGTAAAATAAAGAAAGCTACGGGCGTGTGCATGGTGGTCTCTAAGCGGCTGAGCGGGGTTTGAATGCCATTAAGACCATTCTTAAGAGTGCTCACCACGGCGCACATTTCATTGTTGCCGAGTAACCCTTTGTCTGGCTTTATCGTTGAGTCAAAGTGAACCAATGTGTCGCGCATACGACGACTAAAAGTGTGCGGATCAAAGCGTGATAGTGTAGGTACGCAAAACGCGGTGATAACGCCTGCTAAGGTGGCATGTACACCTGATTTCAGAAGTGCGAGCCACAAGAACAAACCAACGAAAATATACATGCCTGGTCGACGGACACCCGCAAGGTTCATCATGATCATAAAGCCGGTAACAACAGCTCCGAGTATCAAGTAAGAGATCTTGAGTTCTTCGGTATAGAACAGCGCAATCACTAAGACAGCGCCTAAGTCATCCACAATCGCCAATGCAACAAGGAAGGTGATCAAAGATTTAGGAACGCGTTTGGCCAATAGGGCGATAACACCGAGAGCGAAAGCGATATCGGTTGCCATGGGTATGCCCCAGCCTTTCACTGCCTCACCTTCAGGGTTCATGCTGTAAAAAATCAGTGCTGGAATAATCATGCCGCCAATTGCCGCAATGATAGGTAGCGATGCTTGTTTGATATCCGCGAGCTCACCCACTAGCAATTCACGCTTTAGCTCTAAGCCAACGACCAAGAAGAATATGGTCATCAATCCATCATTAACCCAATGGTGTAATGATTTATTCAACTCCCAATCACCAAAGTGAAAACCAAAGCTGATGTGTTGAAGGTGGAAGTAATCTTCAGCAATCCAGCTATTGGCAAGCAGTAGCGCAATTAGCGCCGATGCCATCAAGATAAAGCCGGTCGTTGTTTCGCGTTGAACGAATTGTTCAAACGGAGTGAGTATCCTATCAAAGCGCTTTTCCCAAGGCGCAAGGATCACTCTGTCATGCTGTTTGATGAACGGTAGTTTAATCGCCATGAACTCCCCCAAGTTACAAAGCTTTTACCGAGAATAGCAAAAGGGAAATTGGTGTCATATTGAAAACACCAATGATCAGAATGTGCTTTTTTACTTATAGCTCAAGCGCTAAAAAACGGTAGGGGACTTCCTCGCCGTTTTGTTGAACAGCTTGAAAGCCAAACTGGCGATAGAGTTTATCTGCGTGAGGATTGTCTTCACGAACTTCAAGTGTGAGCTTGCAGCAGCCTTCTTCCTGGGCATAGTCGCTGATTGTCTTAAGCAGTTGTGTCGCAATGCCTTGTCGGCGATGTGAACTAATCACCGCGATATCATGAATATTCCACAGTGGCTTGGCGCGAAAGGTTGAGTAGCCTGCAAAACAAGTAGCAAAACCAATGGGTGTTTTTAAGTCATAGGCAACAAAGGCGATAGCATGCGGCAGCCTAGCAAGATCAGCGGCGGTTTGATGTAACACGTCATCTTCAAGTGGCTTGTCTTGGCCTAAGGGATCTTCGCTATACGCGCGCAGCATGGTCATGTAGTCCAAACGTTGTTGATGATCGTAAAGGTCAATCTTGCGTACTTGTATCGACATATTCTGATTGTAACAGGCAATAAAAAAGCCCCGACAAGCGGGGCTTTGTTTAAGCGGTAGTGCTTAGTTGGTGCGCTGAATATAGACCGGTTGATCTGAACCTTGGCCTTGCGCGTTAGTATTAGTGCTGCCATTACCTTTGACATCACCAGCTCCTCTGCCTTTACCAGAGAAGTTCATTGAGAAGTTAGCTTCACCTTCACCTGAACCATTGCCTGCAACATCAGCCTTGCCGTCATTGCTGCCAGAGCCGCTGCCATTACCTGAATCCATTGCAGCAAATGCAACAGAAGTGAAAAGTACTAAACCTAGAGCGATGATTTTTTTCATATGGATTTCCTTAAAACTGTTATCTAGTTAATGCATCGTGCGATACAAAGGGGCATACAGCTTCTGGCCACCCTAATTCCATAAAAACATTCTAAACAAAATCATTAACCTTTGTGTGGCAAATGCTTTCTATGGGTGATAAGTGATTGAAATCTAAAAAAAAGCGCCCCGTAGGGCGCTGTTTTTAAGCGTCAATCTTCTTGTATTTGATACGTTGAGGATTGACGGCATCGTCACCTAAGCGACGTTTCTTGTCTTCTTCATAGTCGGCAAAGTTACCTTCAAACCAGACTACCTCAGAATCGCCCTCAAACGCCAAAATATGCGTTGCGATACGGTCAAGGAACCAACGGTCGTGCGAGATCACTACCGCACAACCTGGGAAGGCAAGGATGGCTTCTTCGAGTGCACGTAATGTTTCAACGTCAAGATCGTTGGTTGGTTCGTCGAGTAACAGAACGTTACCACCTGACTTAAGCATCTTGGCTAGATGAACACGGTTACGTTCACCACCGGATAGATCACCGATCTTCTTCTGTTGATCTGAACCTTTAAAGTTAAAGCGTGAGCAGTAAGCACGCGACTGTACGGTGTAGTTACCTACGGTGATGATATCTTGATCATCAGAGATCTCTTGCCACACAGTGTTTTTATCATTAAGTGCATCACGACTTTGATCAACGGATGCAACCTGAACGGTGTCACCAACACGTAACTCACCTGCATCAGGTGTTTCACCACCGGTTAGCATGCGGAATAGGGTGGTCTTACCGGCACCGTTAGGGCCGATGATGCCGACGATGCCGCCTTTCGGTAGATTGAAGGACATATCTTTATAAAGCAGCTTGTCACCAAACGACTTCTGTAAGCCTTTCGCTTCGATAACCAAGTCACCTAAGCGTTCACCCGGTGGAATATAGATTTCATTAGTCTCATTACGCTTTTGGAAGTCAGAGTTTTGTAGCTCATCAAAGCGTGCCAAGCGTGCCTTACTCTTCGCTTGACGACCTTTGGGATTAGAACGAACCCATTCCAATTCCTCTTTCATCGCTTTCATGCGGCCAGCTTCAGCTTTCTCTTCTTGTTCGAGACGTTTCTCTTTTTGCTCTAGCCAAGAAGAGTAGTTGCCTTCATAAGGGATGCCGTGACCTCGGTCGAGTTCGAGAATCCAACCAGCAACATTATCGAGGAAGTAACGGTCGTGGGTAACGGCCACAACAGTACCTTGATAGTCATGCAGGAAGCGTTCAAGCCAGGCGACCGATTCAGCGTCCAAGTGGTTGGTCGGCTCGTCGAGTAGCAACATGTCGGGTTTTGATAACAACAAGCGACATAACGCAACGCGACGACGCTCACCGCCTGAAAGCTTGGTGACATCCGCGTCCCAAGGTGGAAGGCGTAACGCATCAGCAGCGACTTCCAGCTGACGCTCCATGTTGTGACCATCAGAGGCTTGGATGATGTTTTCAAGCTCAGCTTGTTTGGCAGCTAAGGCATCAAAGTCAGCATCTGGCTCAGCGTAAGCGGCATAAACTTTTTCTAGCTCATCCATGGCTTCTTTAACTTCACCAAGCGCTTCTTCGATGTTGCCTCGGACGTCTTTATTTGGATCGAGCTGAGGCTCTTGCGGTAAGTAACCAACACGAATACCGGCTTGTGGGCGAGCTTCGCCTTCGATGTCTGTATCCACACCTGCCATGATACGTAGTAATGATGATTTACCAGCACCATTCAAACCGAGAACGCCGATCTTTGCGCCAGGGAAGAAGGAAAGGGAGATGTCACGCAGGATCTGACGCTTCGGCGGTACGATCTTGCTAACGCGGTTCATGGTGTAAATATATTGAGCCATGGTGTTCTCTA
>CAZEWM010000018.1:0-14870 GCA_964516045.1 uncultured Gammaproteobacteria bacterium | reverse complement strand
TGCCGGTCACATCGGGTAGACGTTGTTGATCAACGAAGACATGACGTGCCGCTTCGTTAAGACGTGTGCCTTGGCAATCAGGACAGGCCTGATGCGATAAGTAACGTGAAAGCTCTTCACGTACCGCATTCGATTCGGTTTCCCGATAACGGCGCTTCATATTGTTTAGCACCCCCTCAAATGGCTGCAGCTTTTTTACTGTCTTACCGCGTGGGTCGAGCTGTACGAATTCAATCGCTTCAAGACCGCTACCGTTCAGAATGATCTTTTGAGTTTTCTTATCAAGCGCTTCCCAAGGGGTTTCAGGGTCAAAGCCATAATGTTTGCCGAGTGATCGAATAATTGCGAAGTAGTAGGCGTTACGACGATCCCAGCCACGTACTGCGCCACCAGCCAGAGATAGCTCTGGTGAAGTGATCACTTTGCTTGAGTCAAAGAATTGTTCAACACCTAGGCCATCACAGGTTTCGCAAGCACCTGCTGGGTTATTAAACGAGAACATGCGTGGCTCAAGCTCTTCAATAGAGTAGCCACAGTGAGGACACGCAAAATTTGCTGAGAATAAAAGTTCTGGTTTGTCTTCCTCCATCCAAGCAATACGTGCAGTCCCTTCAGTTAGACGCAGCGCAGTTTCAAAAGACTCGGTGAGACGCAGGCGTAAATCTTCACGCACCTTAAAGCGGTCAATTATTACTTCAATGGTGTGCTTCTCATGCAGCTCGAGTTCGGGTGGCTGATCTAGCTCATAGATATCGCCATCAATCCGAGCGCGCAAATAACCTTGAGCATAAAGCTCACCAAGTAACTTTTTATATTCGCCTTTACGCTCTGTAATCACCGGCGCGAGCAGCATTAGCTTGCTGCCTTCCTCAAGATTCAATACCTGATCGACCATCTGGCTGATAGTTTGTGCCTCTAATGGTTCATCATGCTCAGGGCAACGAGGTGTACCAACACGGGCGAATAACAAACGTAGGTAGTCGTATATCTCTGTAATGGTGCCGACGGTTGAGCGTGGGTTATGTGAAGTGGTTTTCTGTTCAATTGAGATCGCGGGAGAAAGGCCTTCGATGTGATCTACATCGGGTTTCTCCATCATCGAAAGGAATTGGCGCGCATAAGCCGAGAGTGACTCAACATAACGACGTTGGCCCTCGGCATAGATAGTGTCGAAGGCGAGTGATGATTTTCCAGAGCCGGACAGGCCGGTGATCACGATGAGTTTGTCGCGTGGCAAATCAACGCTGATGTCTTTCAGGTTGTGAGTGCGAGCGCCGCGAATATGTATCGTGTCCATGAGTGACTGCCGGTCAAAAAATCGAACCCAATATTCTAGGCGAGAGGGGTAGCTAACACGAGTCCGATTCACCTTTTCTGGGTGTGGGCTGCCATGTTCATTGGTGTGAATTGATCAGAGCTTTTGTGGGCTGATCTGGGTACTATTGAAAGGTTTATTCGCGGAGTTTTTCTTGAGCAGTTTTCAGAACAACAAAATGACCTCAGCCGAGCGGCGTGCTGTCATTGGCTTGGCCGGTATTTATGGGTCACGCATGTTGGGTCTGTTCCTGATTCTGCCGGTCTTTGCGATTTTCGCCGAAACCCTTGAAGGAGCGACTCCATGGCTGGCGGGCCTTGCGGTGGGTATTTATGGATTGACGCAAGCCTTACTTCAACTGCCTTTTGGATTCTTATCCGATCGAATTGGTCGCAAGCCGGTGATCATTGGTGGACTTATTCTGTTTGCTCTCGGTAGTGTGATCGCGGCGATGTCGACGGATATCTTTTGGATCATTGTGGGTCGTGCTGTGCAGGGTAGTGGTGCGATTGCCGCAGCTGTAATGGCGTTGGCGTCGGACCTAACGCGTGAAGAACAACGAACTAAATCAATGGCGCTGATTGGCATGAGTATCGGCTCGGCATTTTTGCTGGCCATGATTTTTGGCCCGATGATCAGTAGCACGATTGGTGTCAGTGGTATCTTTTGGCTAACAGCTTTATTGGCACTGATCGGTATGTTCATCATTCTGTTTGTCGTGCCATCTCCTCAAACAAGTCGCACCCGCCGCGATGCGGTGCCCTTGCCGCAAATGGTCGGTCAGGTTCTACGCAATTCTGATCTTTTGCGTTTAGATGTGGGCATCTTTTCGCTGCACCTAGTTTTGACAGCCGTATTTTTGGTGATTCCCTTAGCGCTACGTGATGCAGGCTTGCCGCTGACCGAACACACCTGGGTGTATCTGCCGGTGATGATCATTTCTATTTTGTCGATGGTGCCGTTCATCATCCTTTCCGAGAAGAAACGTCAGTTAAAACCAATTTTCTTAGGGGCGATTACCGTTCTGATTGGTACACATTTAGTGATGGCGCAACTGCCAGCCTCTGAGAATGCATGGTTCATCACGCTGATCGTTTTCTTCACCGCCTTTAATCTGCTCGAAGCGACACTTCCGTCACTCGTGTCGAAAACCTCTCCAGCCGATGCCAAGGGGACCGCAATGGGTGTGTATTCGACCTCGCAATTCGCGGGCGCGTTTTTCGGTGGTCTGATTGGCGGCTGGGCGCATCAGCAGTGGGGTAATGCTGGAGTATTTGAATTCGCAGCGGTGATCTGCCTGATCTGGCTCGTGGTCGCCTCGGGCATGCGTAAACCGCGCCATACCACCAGTCAGGTGCGAACTGTTCAGCTGGCCTCTGAGGCAGCAGCTAGCGAGCTCGCAGCGCAGCTTGAGGGCGTTGCTGGAGTGGAAGAGGCTGTGGTCATCTACAGCGATGGAGTGGCTTATCTGAAGGTCGATAAACAGCGTCTCGATAGCGCCAGATTGGATGCAATTGTGGGCGCGACGGCGTAGACTTCGTAGAACAATTTATCGACGTTTTTGCGTCAATCAGGGGAGAAAACATGGCGAGTCGCGGTATTAACAAAGTCATTTTGGTAGGTAACTTGGGACAAGACCCAGAGGTTAAATACATGCCGAATGGTAATGCCGTGTGCAACATCACGGTTGCTACTTCTGAGTCATGGAAAGATAAAAACTCCGGTGAGATGCAAGAGCGTACCGAGTGGCACCGCGTGGTGTTTTTTCGCCGCTTAGCTGAGATTGCGGGTGAGTACCTTAAGAAAGGTTCACAGGTGTATCTTGAGGGCCGTTTGCAAACCCGTAAGTGGCAAGATCAACAAGGCCAAGATCGCTATACCACTGAGATCATTGCGGACAATATGCAGATGTTAGGCGGCGGTGGTCGTGGCGGTAGTGCAGAATTTGGCGGTGGCCAATCAAAAGGTGGCTCGCAATCAGCGCCCGCACCAGCTTCTATGGATAACGGTTATACCGACGAAGATATTCCGTTTTAATTAAACGATATCGAAAAAAAGCCCGGCTAAGCCGGGCTTTTTTATGCATGTTATTTATCTGCTGTTGGTCAAAGTAAAAGAGGGGTTAGCGTCAAGACAATAAACAAGCTAAAGGCATACCAGATTATTAGTATTTATTGATATGCAACTGTTTGTTGAACTAACGGATTTAGGTGGCTACATTCGATATCAACTTAATGTCATAACTGAGTCCCTAATCAATTATGAAGTCATCTCGCTGGCATCACCTAACACTGATACTGCTATTGGCATGTTTGCTGACGGCGAGTGTTTTTGCCGCGACTCAGAAGAAGCTACCGCATTGGCAAAACCCTAAATACATCGAACATGCTTTTCTCGATATCGCTATGCGAGGTGAGTACGAGCAAGTTCGTCCATTGATTCGTAAATGGCACCAGCCACTGCGCGTTTGGGTTAACAGCACATCTGGCGATGCAGAAGAGCAACGTTGGTTGATCGCAATGCATTTCCATCATCTCAGTGAGATCACTAATCTGCCGGTGCATTTTGTTCCTAATAAAGAACAAGCCAACGTGAAGATTTTCTTCTCGGGTGATGAAGATCTTTATCCAACGGTTGCGCGTGAGCTTTCGCCCGAGCGTCTGAACTATATGGATGACGCTGTCTGCATGGGCAGTATCCGATTCAATCGATGGTCAGAGATTACCGGTGGCACCGTTGTTATCCCTGTTGAGCGCGCTCAATCTAAAGGTCGCTTTGTGCCTTGTATCGTAGAAGAGTTATCACAGATGCTGGGGTTGATTAACGATTCACATTTCGCTTATCCAACTGTGTTTAGTGATCGGACCTCTGATGAGTTTTTGACAGGCCTGGATTACGTTCTGCTACGTTTGCTTTATCTTCCTGAAATGCACGCAGGCATGACCCTGCAGAAGGCGATGCCTATCTTGCGTGAACGTTTACGTGTTTGGGAAAGAAACGGCACCATTGCTCAGGCGCAAAAATCGATTCAACGTGGCCGCTTGTATGCCTTGCTGAATGAATCGAGTGAGTTAGTTACTCAGTAATTCCTGCTGCTTCCGCTAGGGTTTGAAAATCTTCCACAGATAATGTTTCTGCTCGAGCAGATGGGTTAATGCCCAATGCTTCGATTACATCACCTTCTAAAATTCCCTTCAGGTTATTTCGCAGTGTTTTACGGCGTTGCTCGAAACACTGTTTAACGATCTTGGCAAAAGCCGCGTGATGCGTAATCACTATCTGATCATTTGGTTTAGGGACTAAGCGAACAATACTTGAGTCCACCTTTGGGGGTGGGTCAAAAGCACCTGGTCCAATATCAAACAGATGAGTCACATCACAGTACGCTTGCAGCATCACTGATAAGCGACCATAGGTTTTGGAGCCTGGACCTGCAGCCATGCGATCAACAACTTCTTTCTGCAACATAAAATGCATGTCTTTAATCGCAGCGCGTGATTCAAGTACGTGAAATAGAATCGGTGTTGAGATGTTGTAGGGCAGGTTGCCCACTAATCGCAGTCGGCGTTCATCAGATCGCAGGGTACTAAAATCAAACTTCAACGCATCCGCATTAGTGAGATTAACTTTGCCTACCGGAGAGCAGGTTCGCTCTACGATCGGTATTAGATCACGATCGACCTCAATCGCATCCATCTCGCCAACAACACGTAATAATGGAATTGTTAACGCGGCTTGACCGGGACCAATCTCGACGATGTGGTCGTCTGCGTGTGGATCAATCACATCAACGATGCGCTGAATAACGCTCGCGTCATGTAAAAAGTTTTGGCCGAAGCGTTTTTTGGCGCGATGAGACACTGAGATTTCTTCGTTAAGAGTGGATAGCTATTATGAAGCAACTAGCTTTTACGTTTAAGTACTAGGTAAACACCCAGCACCGTTATGCCAACACCCAATAGGGCTTCAAGTGTGAATTGCTCATTAAATAACAGCCAAGCTTCGAGAGCTGTTGTAGGTGGCACGAGATAAAAGTAGCTCGCGACTTTCGATGATTCGCCTTCACGAATCATGAATAGCAGTAACAAGATGGCGCTGACGGATAAGCCAAGCACCAACCAAGTCAGCGACAAGATGAGCGGCATCTGCCAATCGACCTCACCGGTTTCGAATTGCCAGGTGAGTAAGCCCATGACTGCCGCAGTTGCCAGATATTGATAAAAAGAGCCGCTGAGTAAATCGGTACCGGCGCCAAAGTGTTTTTGATAAAGAGTCCCAAGTGAGATAGCGAATAAAGCAACGAATACGGCGAGTAGGGCCCAAGGGTCGATGGTGCTAAAGCCAAGTCGACCATTACCATCTAACACGATGGTGATGCCCACTATGCCGAGCACAAGGCCAAGCCACTGGAGGCGGCGTAATTGCTCTTTTCCGCTGCCCCAAGTGATCAGGGCAGTCAGTAGGGGTTGTAGCCCCACGATGAGTGCTGTGAGTCCGGCGGGCATGTCGAGTTTGATTGCGGCAAAGACCCCGCCGAGGTAGCCAGCATGAATCAACAAACCAACGACTAGCTGATGTCCTTTCTGAGAGAGGGTGAGCGGTTTGGCGTTGAATAGGCGAATAAGTAGCGCGAATGCAGCCAGATTGAGCAGCATGCGATAAAACAGCACATTGAAGGGCTCGATATAGGGCAGGGCGTATTTGGCGCCAATAAAGCCGGTGCTCCATAGCAGCACAAACAGCAGGGGCACAAGGGCGATAAGGCGGGGATGGAGTGTGCTTGGCATCAAAGAATTCTGGCTAGATTTCGCCCCACTATAGGCGGTGTGAGATGCGGATAAAACATTTCTACGTATCTTCTTGATCTTGTTATAAAAATATCACCTAAAACAAGGGCTTAATTCGCAGAAGGTCGTGCATTTAGAATAGGCTCAGCGTAGAATCGCGACCCCTTACAAATCAAGCCGGGACGGGCATGGCAGGCAAAGTTTTTATTAAGACCTTCGGGTGTCAGATGAATGAGTACGACTCGCAGAAGATGCGTGATGTGCTGCATGAGTCACATGGCCTTGAAGAGACCGATCAAGCGGAAGACGCTGATGTCTTGCTGCTGAACACCTGCTCGATCCGTGAAAAGGCCCAAGAAAAGGTTTTCTCACTACTTGGCCAATGGCGCCCTTGGAAAGAAAAGAATCCGAACCTGATCATCGGTGTTGGCGGTTGTGTGGCAAGCCAAGAGGGCGATGCGATCCGTCAGCGTGCGCCTTATGTCGATCTGGTGTTTGGTCCGCAGACCTTGCATCGTTTGCCTGAGATGCTGAATGCTGCCAAAGCCAATGAGCCGGTAGTGGATATCAGCTTCCCCGAGATCGAAAAGTTTGATCGATTGCCAGAGCCGCGTTCAGAAGGTCCAACTGCCTTTGTGTCGATCATGGAAGGTTGTTCCAAGTACTGCACTTTCTGTGTTGTGCCTTATACCCGTGGTACCGAGATCAGTCGTCCATTCGATGATGTGATTACCGAAGTCGCGCAGCTTGCGGCACAAGGTGTGCGCGAAGTGAATCTGCTTGGTCAAAACGTGAATGCATACCGCGGACAAATGGAAGATGGTGAGATTGCTGATCTTGCCTTATTGATTCGGTATGTTGCGGCAATCGAAGGTATCGAACGTATTCGTTACACCACATCGCATCCCGTGGAATTCTCTGATTCCTTGATCGAGGCTTATGCCGATGTGCCTGAGCTGGTTGATCACTTGCATCTACCTGTGCAGTCAGGCTCTGATCGTATTTTGATGCAGATGAAGCGTGGCCATAGTGCGTTTGAGTACAAACAAAAAATCAAAAAGCTCCGCGAGATTCGTCCGAATATCAGCATGTCATCTGACTTCATTATTGGTTTCCCAGGTGAAACCGATGCGGATTTTGAACACACCATGAGCTTGATTGAAGAGATTGGTTTCGATCATTCATTCAGCTTTATTTACAGCCGTCGCCCAGGTACGCCTGCTGCTGAACTACCAGATGATGTACCGCATGATGTAAAGCAAGCTCGTTTGGCGCGTCTGCAGCATGTGATTAATAACAGCACACAGCAGATCTCTCGTGAGATGGTGGGCACCGTGCAGCGTATTTTGGTTGACCGTCCATCGCGTAAAGATGCGTCTGAGATGTCAGGTCGCACGGAAAATAATCGCGTAGTGAATTTCAAAGGTCCTGCATCTTTGATTGGTGAGTTTGTTGATGTGCAGATTACCGAAGCCTTTACAAATTCATTACGCGGAGAGCTGGTGACTGAAAAGGTAGCTGCTGCCCAATGAGTGCTGCAGAACAAACCGTCGAGTTTTTGCTTGAGCCAGAAGATAACCAACGCTTACGTAATGTCTGTGGTCAGCTAGATGAGAATCTGCGGCAGATAGAGCGTCGCATGGGTGTTGAAATTAGTAATCGTGGCAACTTCTTTAAAGTCGAAGGCGCCCCGGGTTCAGTGGATGCTGTTGCTGAGATCTTGCGTGATCTTTACGAGCTCAGCGAAAAAGAAGTGATCACCCCGGCCAACGTACATCTGCATCTGCAAGAGTCGGGTATGGATGATGTGCCTGCGCATGAGCCAGAAGTACCAGAGACGGTGATAAAGACACGGCGCGGCATGGTGCGTCCTCGTGGCGGCTCCCAGGCTGTGTATGTGAACCGTGTCATGACACATGACATCAACTTCGGTATCGGTCCTGCGGGTACTGGTAAAACGTATTTGGCAGTTGCTTGTGCGGTTGATGCACTCGAGCGTGATCAGATACGTCGAATTTTATTGGTTAGACCTGCAGTTGAAGCAGGTGAGCGTTTGGGTTTCTTGCCCGGTGATCTTTCGCAAAAAATTGATCCCTATCTGCGGCCTTTGTATGACGCCTTGTACGAGATGCTTGGCTTTGAGCGCGTGAATAAATTGATCGAGCGTAATGTGATTGAAGTGGCGCCGTTAGCCTATATGCGCGGACGTACCTTGAATGAAGCGTTCATTATTTTGGATGAAGCGCAGAACACGACACCAGAGCAAATGAAAATGTTCCTTACTCGTTTGGGTTTTGGATCTACGGCGGTGATTACCGGTGACGTAACGCAGATCGACTTGCCGCGTGGTACGCGCTCAGGCCTCAAGCAAGCGATGGATATTCTGCAGGATGTGGATGGCTTAAGTTTTACTTTCTTCAACTCTAAAGACGTGGTGCGTCACTCGCTGGTGCAGAAGGTCGTACAGGCTTACGATAAGTTTGAATGTAAGCAAGAGAAGAAAGACGCATGAGTCTGGATGTCGATGTGCAATTTGGTATCGAAGGCGAAGATATCCCGCCCGCTTCAGCGTTTCGTATTTGGGCGCAAGCAGCGATGGAAGAAGATGCCCAAACCTCGAGTCTAGCGATTCGTGTGGTTGATGCGGCTGAAAGCCAAGAGCTTAACCGCACCTATCGTGACAAAGACAAACCTACCAATGTGTTGTCATTTCCTTTCGATTTACCCCCTGAGATTGAAGAATCTCATTTGGGTGATTTGGCAATTTGTGCTGAAGTAGTTGCTAAAGAAGCTCAGGAGCAAGGGAAACCCCTAGCTGCTCACTGGGCGCATATGGTGGTACATGGTGTTTTACATCTTCGTGGTTTCGATCACATTGAGGATGTAGACGCTGACGTCATGGAAGAAAGGGAGCGCGTTATCCTGGATAGCTTAGGTATCTCTGATCCCTATGCTGGCTGAAAAACGCACGTGTTTAACTATGCATAAGATTTTATGAACGACGACGGACGATCTAGTCGCGGCTCATTTGCCGCACGTTTAATGGAACGCTTGTTCCAAAACTCAAGCAATGAGCCGGAAAATAAACAACAACTTGTCGAACTCCTTCGCCAAGCTAAAAACCGTGCCTTATTTAATACCGATGCCTTGACCATGATGGAAGGAGTCTTGCAGGTTTCTGATCTGCAGGTCCGTGACATCATGATCCCGCGTGCGCAGATGGAAGTTATCGGTCGTGATGATGCACTAAGCGATATTTTGCCTGTATTGGTAGACAGCTCACATTCTCGCTACCCAGTGATTGGTGAAGATCGCGCAGAGGTCGTTGGTACCTTACTGGCAAAAGATTTGCTGCAGTACTTTGCGGATAGTGCGAAGAAATTCAAATTGCGTGACATCATTCGTTCAGCAGTATTTGTACCTGAATCAAAGCGGTTGGACGTGTTGTTGCGCGAGTTCCGCGCGAGCCGAAATCATATGGCGATAGTCGTTGATGAATATGGCGCAGCTGCAGGTCTGGTGACCATTGAGGATGTGCTTGAGCAGATTGTTGGTGAGATCGAAGACGAATATGACTTTGATGAGGGTGCCTTTATCATGCGTCGTGCAGAAAATAACTACACCGTCAAAGCGCACACTACTATCGAAGACTTTAACGAGTACTTCAATATTGAGATTGATGATGAAGATTTCGACACCATTGGTGGTCTTGTACTGCATGCCCTAGGTCATATGCCCGTGCGCGGTGAGCATGTCGAAGCAGAAGGTTTCCGCTTTGAGGTTTTGGGTGCAGACTCACGCAAGATTCGACTGCTGGCGATCAGTAAGCTGGATCCCGCGATAGCAACAGAGGATAAGGCGGATAACGCCTAACGCTCTTTAATGTTAATGCAGTTACTGACGAATGTGTTTGCCGCAGCGGCAGGTGCGTCGTTGGTGCTGTCATATGCGCCTTTTGGCTACTGGTTCGTTCAATTCCCTGCATTAATGATTCTGCTGATGATGATCGTGCAAAGTCGATCAGCTAAGCAGGCAGCTTGGATCGGTTGGTCATGGGGCTTTGGCTTATTTGTTACAGGCGTCTTTTGGCTACGCATTAGCATCAGTCAGTTTGGTGGGATGACTGAGAGCTTGGCGATTGGCGCGACGCTTTTATTTGTTGCATTCATTGCTTTGTATGTCGCGTTATTCGCATGGCTCTTGCGACGCTTTATTCACGTCACATCACCGCTAAGTTGGATGCTGCTCGTACCGTCTTTATGGTTTTTGTTGGAGCTTGCACGTGGCTGGGTGCTTACCGGTTTTCCGTGGTTATCACTTGGCTACGCGCACAGTGATTCACCGTTAAGCTCGTTAATGCCTATGATGGGTGTGCATGGCGTGAGCTGGGTTGTGATGTTTTTGATGGCCTGTTTGTTTGCCGCTAAACGTTGGTATGCGTGGCTGAGTTTAATTGGCATGCTGTTGTTTATAAGTTTTATCCCTAAAGAATGGACGCAGCCAACAGGAGTTGAGACCACTGTTGCGGTCGTGCAAGGAAATGTGCCGCAACGATTGAAGTGGCGAGCAAACCTCTTTGATCAATGGCTCGCGCATTACGAATCATTAAGTGCTGCTGCCCCTGAAGCACAGGTGGTGATTTGGCCCGAAACTGCGATCTCTGGTTTTGAACAAGAGTTATCACCTGAATTAGAAAGCCTAGATGTACTGTTCAAACAAAAAGGTCAAAGCTTTGTTACAGGTATTGTGGCGGGTGATCGCCATGGCAATTATTACAACGCGATGATCACGCGTGGTGATGAAGCTGAAGGTGCGTATTACAAACATCACTTGGTGCCATTTGGTGAGTTTATGCCGCTGAAGCAATTGATCGGGCCGGTGATGAGCTGGTTACGCATTCCTGTTTCCGATTTTTCAATTGGTGCGGCTGAGCAGTTGTTGCTCGAGCTCAAGGGTCAGCGAGTGGGTGTGAATATTTGCTATGAAGATGCGTTTGCTCGTGAGGTGTTGAAAGCACTGCCCGATGCTGATTGGTTACTCAATGCGAGCAATGATGCATGGTTTGGCGATTCGCTCGCGCCACATCAACATCTGCAAATTGCGCGTGCTCGTGCTGTCGAAGCGGGGCGTTATCTGATCAGAGCAACCAATACGGGTATCTCGGCTGTGATTGATCAGCGCGGCAAATTGGTGGAAACAATTCCACAATTCGAAGCAGATGTGATGCAAGCAAAAGTGCCCAGTTATCAAGGGGTAACACCTTATGTGGTATTACGCGATTGGCCGCTAGTGCTAATGAGCTTGTTGGCGCTTGGATGGGTTTGGTTGCAGCTGAGATGGCACTCACGAGATCCATTGGGTACAGTGCGTTTCTGATGTAACGCCACTTTGGGAGTAGCACATGGCGCGTGAAATTATTTCGACTGATCAAGCACCGGCAGCGATTGGTACATATTCTCAGGCTGTAAAGGTAGGTAACACCGTTTATCTGTCGGGTCAGATCCCGTTGGTGCCAGAAACTATGGAAATGATTGAAGGCGATATCGAAGCGCAAATTCGCCGTGTATTTGACAACTTGTCTGCGGTTGCAGCGGCGGCAGGTGGAAGTTTGTCGGATATCGCAAAGTTAAATATCTTCCTAACGGATTTGGGCAACTTTGCCAAAGTGAATGAAGTGATGGCGGAATACTTTCAGCAACCTTACCCTGCAAGAGCGGCTGTAGAGGTGGCGGGGTTGCCACGCAATGCCGGCGTCGAAATGGATGGTGTGATGGAACTTGCTTAATCAGCAGTGGTCCTCAGTAAAGGAATTAAAAGGATAGTGTAATGAAAAAACTTCTCGGCCTACTGCTTATTGGTTTGTTGCCATTGGGTGCTTTTGCAGAAGATGCGAAGAAAGAGATCCCAACCTTTGGTGATTGGGCAAAGCAATGTGAAAAAGATGGCGACAAGGAGATGTGTTACATCTTCCAAAACGTTAACAGTAAAGATAATGGCCAGATGCTGATGCAGGTTCGTGTTGGTTTTGTGCCTGATAATAAAGAGCCAATCTTTATCGCCACCGTGCCGTTGGGTGCGCTATTGATGCCGGGTGCCGCACTTTTGGTCGATGAAAAGATTGCGCCAGTGAAGCTGCCTTATCTGGCCTGTGGTCGCCAAGGTTGTACCACTGTAGGTCAGCCATTAAAAACTGATGTCGTTGAAGCGATGCAGAAAGGTGAGCGAGCGCAAGTGCGTGTTGCCTTGATGAATCAAAAGATTCTGCCTTTGCCTATTTCGCTTAAAGGTTTTACTCGCGCTTATAACTCAATCGCACCTTAACTGCCGCTAACGGTCACAACGAGGGAGCGTTGATGGCCGTGATAGCGATGCTCATATAAAAACAAACCCTGCCAGATGCCTAAGGCTAATTGTCCTTGGGTAACTGGTAGGGTTTGATCCATGTTGGTCAGTATCGAGCGAATATGAGCTGCCATGTCATCGGCGCCTTCCATGCTATGACGATAACGTGGATCACCATCTTTCACTTCGCGGGCTAGCCAATCCTCCAGATCAGAACGCACATCAGGGTCGGCATTCTCACAAATGATCAATGAAGCCGAGGTGTGTTTTACAAACACATGGCATAGACCGGTTTGAATACCGCTATTTCGAACAACGTTTTCAATCTGTTGAGAGATATTCTGCGTGCCGCGGCCGGATGTCTTGATTGTTAGGTTCTCTTGGAAAAATGATGACATGTTTTTTATATCTTTAGGCTCATTAAAATAAATTCAGTTGGTCTTTGGTTTTATTTTTTCTACGCGTTCTACTTGCTTTCTTATATCTGCATTTTGGGCAGCCCCTGCCTCTAGTTCGGTGGAGTATGGAATCTTCCCATTCGTGGTTACATTGTCCTAGCCACCAAACCTTGCGCCCGGAGCCAGGCGAGAACTGATTTGGAGTGAGGTGTTGGTTTTTAATTGGATGCCACTCGCGGGCTAATTCTGGATATAGATATTCTAGTGACTTCTCTTGTTTCACCGTTTTTCGTTCAGAAAAGATTTGATTAAATGAGGCCGTGGCAATCCATGTCTTTGTTTGTTGATAAGTTGCAATAGCATCCTGTTGCTTTTTGGATAATGAGCACTTTTCTTGAATAACGTTAAGTATTTTCTTAATTGTTTTAATGGAAAGTTTATTTTTTGTTATAGATATATCTTTAGGTCCGATGAGCTGAAGATCTTTTTCTCTCACTCGAAGTAAAAACAATAAATTCTCTAACTTGGAATTTTTCTCTTTATCTTTTTTGGTTTTGTTTTTATGCCAGTAGATCCCGTCATATTCGATCCCAAATTTTAATTCCGCGAGATATATATCCACTTCGATACCATTAACAACTGCTCTGTGTTCGATAGAGGGAAAAATAGTTTTTAGTTCAGTGTATATACGCAGTTCTGCCACAGACCAGGTGGGATTGCATAATGGGCAGCCGGTGCCAGATGAGCGATGATTTATAGTCGCGATCCATTCATGATCATCACCTTTGGGGCATTTCCACCAAACTTTATTGGTGCCAGATGGGGCAACGTCATAAGGTGTTAAATCGCCATTTTTTGTTGGGTGCCATTGTGCTGCAAGGCGTGGATTGATTGAGCCTAGAGAGTTCTGCTTAATAATTTTCTGATTTGAGCATATTGGACAGCCCTTCCCGTGAAAGCGATTATTAAGTTTAGCTTCCCATTCGTGCCCTGAGTCTATTGAGCATTGCCACCAAACTTTTCTGTTTGAACTGGGCAATACTTCAAATGGCGTTAACCCCCCATTTTTTGTTGGATGCCATTCAGCTGCAAGATCAGGCCTAACTGTCCCAAGGCTTGTTGACTTTGCCACCCTCTGATGAGAACAAATGGGACAGCCGCTACTTTTGACTCGATTGGCAATTATTGCGGGCCATTCGTGGTCATCTCCTTCTGGGCACTTCCACCAAACCTTTCTGCCAGAGCCTTTAGTAACTAATGAAGGGGTAAGCGCACCATTTTTAGATGGGTGCCATTGAGCAGAAAGATCTGGGTTTGTTTCTTGAAGAGATTTCTTTTTCATAAGATCAATATCAATTCAATATGATTCTTTCTTGTTGCTGGTTAAGTGCTTGCGTATGCTCGCTGCATGTCTGATCAAACTGATAGCTTAGCGCGAATCCCTGTCACTGCCTTGCGTGGTGTTGGACCTAAGGGTGCTGAGCGTTTGGCTAAGCTGGGTGTGCATTCGGTGCAAGATGTGCTGTTCCATCTGCCATTTCGATATCAAGATCGTACCAAGATTGTGCCGGTTGGTTCTTTGCGCCCAGGTGATCAAGCAGTGATTGATGTCACAGTCGATCATGCAGACATTCGATTTGGTAAAAGACGTTCTTTACTTGTGCAGGTGTCAGATGGCACAGGCTCGATGATTCTGCGTTTCTTTCATTTCACCGCAGCGCAAAAGTCTGCGCTCGCGCGCGGTGTAAGGTTGCGTTGTTTTGGCGAAGTGCGAAATGGGCCGCAGCACTATGAGTTGGTGCATCCTGAATATCAGCACGTTGCGGATGACGAGTCGATTCATGTTGAACAAGCGTTAACACCGATCTATCCAACTACTGAAGGTTTTCATCAGCTCAGTTGGCGTGATTTGATTGCGCAAGCGCTACAGCGTTTAGGTAAAGAAGGTGCCTTAGACGAACTACTTCCATCAGGTTTATTGTCATCGTTTGATTTACCCACTTTGTCAGATGCGATTCGTTTATTGCA
>CAZEWM010000017.1:0-15340 GCA_964516045.1 uncultured Gammaproteobacteria bacterium | reverse complement strand
GTGCCTGCTTTGTTATCCGCGATGGAATACCGTCTCTATCCTGCTGAAAAAACCGTTTAAGCAGATTCTTCACACAAGAGAATCATCGCTTGTGCTGCATTCGACAAGCTGCGTTTTTCGTGTGTCACAACACCGAGTTCCCTTTGGAGTTGAACCTTTGGAATCTTGATCTCGTGGATGTCATCAGCGATCAATGTTTTGGGAAGTAGTGACCAACCTAATCCGGTTGAAACCAACATGCGGAGTGTTTCTAGGTAATTCGTTTCCATCGCAACGTTCAGGGCGAGTCCTTCATTACGTAATAAGCTCTCTAAGATGCCGCGAGTGTAGGTATGTGTGCTGGGTAGTACAGCAGGATGCTCAGCAAGATCAGCTAAGCTGGATTTTTGATGACACAGCGCATGATCTTTAGCAGCAACGAAAACTAGAGGGTCGTGCCAAATTGTCGTTAGTGACAGACGTTCACGGGGCGTAGGTGGCAATGTTACGATCGCTAATTCCAATTCGCCGACCTCGACGGCATGACATGCCTCTTCAGAATCCATGAACTGAATATCCAGCTCAACATTTGGGTGTAGCTGTGTGAACTGACGCAGAGGGTCCGGTAATCGGTGAAGACCTATATGGTGTGAAGTACCCATCGTGAGTTTGCCTGCAATATCACCTTGCAGATCCGCAACTACACGCTGCAGCTCTTTTGCGTCATTCAATAGGCGTTGCGCGCGAGGCAGCAGGGCATGCCCAGCTTCGGTGAGTGCGACTTTTCGCCCGATTCGGTCGAATAGCTGCGCTTTGATGTAGGTTTCAAGTTGCGCGATGCGCTTACTGATGGCGGATTGGCTGACAAACAGCTGCTCAGCTGCCTGAGAAAAGGAAGCATTCTGTGCCACAGCGACAAAGGCTTGGAGAGCTGACAGGTCCATAGTTTATTCCTAAAAGGAATGTAATTCATAAAAAATATGAATTTACGGGATAATTGTCAAACAGTAAAGTTCCCATATCAATTCAAGGAGTTAGCTGTATGGCAAAAACGCTTTACGACAAATTATGGGATTCGCATGTGGTGCGCCAAGACGAGGATGGCACCTGTTTGCTGTATATCGATCGTCACTTGGTTCACGAGGTGACCTCACCCCAAGCTTTCGAAGGTCTGCGAATCGCAAATCGTCAGCCTTGGCGTTTGTCGGCTAACTTAGCTACACCAGACCATAACGTTCCAACCACTGATCGCACCAAAGGTATCGAAGATCCTATTTCGCGTACTCAGGTTGAGACCTTGGATCAAAACTGTGATCACTTTGGCATCACCGAATTCAAGATGAATGATATTCGTCAGGGTGTTGTGCACGTTGTTGGTCCTGAGCAAGGTGCAACTTTGCCAGGTATGACAGTTGTGTGTGGTGACTCGCATACCTCAACGCATGGTGCCTTTGGTGCCTTGGCACACGGCATTGGCACTTCAGAAGTTGAGCACGTCTTAGCGACGCAGTGTTTGATTCAAAAGAAATCAAAAGCGATGAAAGTTGAGATCGTTGGTCCAACCGCGCCTGGCATTACAGCAAAAGATATCGTTTTAGCGATCATTGGTGAGATTGGTACCGCAGGCGGTACCGGTTATGCCATTGAGTTCGCAGGCCAGGGTATTACTGATCTTTCAATGGAAGGTCGTATGACTTTGTGCAACATGGCTATTGAAGGCGGTGCACGCTCGGGCTTTGTTGCGGTTGATCAAAAGACTATCGATTACGTTAAGGGTCGTCCTTACGCACCTACTGAGGCGCAATGGGATCAAGCGGTCGCTTATTGGAACACCTTGCACTCAGATGAAGGTGCGAAGTTCGATAAAGTGGTCACGATTGAAGGCTCAAGTATCAAACCGCAAGTCACTTGGGGTACATCACCTGAGATGGTGGTATCAGTTGATGCCAACGTACCTGATCCAGCAAAAGAGTCTGATGCGGTAAAAGCTGAAGGTATGTCACGCGCGTTGACATACATGGGCTTGGAAGCGAATACGCCAATCAATCAAATTCCTATCGATAAAGTCTTTATCGGTTCATGTACCAACTCACGAATTGAAGATTTACGTGCAGCTGCTGAAGTGGCGAAAGGCCGTAAAGTTGCTGATAACGTGAAGTTGGCTTTGGTGGTGCCAGGTTCTGGTTTGGTTAAGCAGCAAGCTGAGTCAGAAGGCTTGGATAAGATTTTTACCGAAGCGGGTTTCGAATGGCGTGAGCCTGGTTGTTCGATGTGCTTGGCGATGAATGCTGATCGCCTTGAGCCGGGTGAGCGTTGTGCATCAACCTCAAACCGTAACTTTGAAGGTCGTCAGGGCCAGGGTGGTCGTACGCACTTGGTGAGTCCTGCGATGGCAGCTGCAGCAGCAGTTGCTGGTCACTTTACTGACGTTGCCTCATTGGCATAAGGAGAGTCTTCATGGAAAAGTTCACAGTTTTTAACGGGGTTGTTTGTCCTTTGGATCGCTCGAATGTTGATACCGATGCGATCATTCCGAAGCAGTTTTTAAAGTCGATCAAACGCACAGGCTTTGGTCCTAATCTATTTGATGAGTGGCGTTATCTTGATCATGGCGAGCCAGGTATGGATAACAGCAAGCGTCCACTAAATCCTGACTTCGTTCTCAATGATCCACGCTACGCGGGTGCGCAGATTTTATTAGCTCGTGAAAACTTTGGTTGTGGCTCATCGCGTGAGCATGCGCCTTGGGCACTTGAGGATTACGGCTTTAAAGTGATTATCGCGCCAAGCTTTGCGGATATCTTTTTCAACAACAGCTTTAAAAATGGTTTATTGCCGATAGTTTTGGATGCGCAAACAGTTGATGGTTTGTTTGCTAAAGCAAATGATCCGGAAGCACTCAAAATTGAAGTCGATCTTGGTTCTCAGTCGCTTAGCGTTGGCAATGAAACGATTTCATTTGATGTGGATCCATTCCGTAAGCATTGTTTGCTAGAAGGTCTTGATGATATTGGTCTGACCTTGCAGCATGTTGATGACATCAAAACCTATGAAGAAAAGGCGAAGCTAAATACGCCTTGGCTATTTAACTGATTTAAGGAATCACTATGACTAAACGTGTATTGGTACTGCCAGGCGATGGCATTGGTCCAGAGATTGTTGCTGAGGCGGTCAAGGTTCTTGATAAGTTGGTTGGCGAAGGACTGGATATTGAATTGGACGAAGGCTTGGTTGGCGGTGCGGCTTATGATGCAACCGGTACCCCTTTGCCAGAGGCTACCTTGGATATGGCGCGTGAAGCAGATGCCATTCTGCTTGGTGCTGTAGGCGGTTATAAGTGGGAGTCATTAGACATCTCAGTTCGCCCTGAGAAAGGCTTACTTGGTTTGCGCTCAGAGTTGGGTTTGTTCTCAAATCTGCGTCCCGCGGTTTTAGCACCACAGTTAGCTGATGCGTCTTCACTCAAGCCTGAGATTGTTGCGGGCTTGGACATTATGATTGTGCGTGAATTGACTGGTGGTATTTACTTTGGTCAACCACGCGGTATTCGTGAGCTTGAGAATGGTGAGAAGCAAGGTTTTAACACCTTGGTATATGCAGAGCATGAGATCGAACGCATTGTGCGTTCTGCGTGTGATATCGCAATGAAACGTGGCAAGAAGCTGTGTTCAGTCGATAAAGCTAACGTACTTGAAGTGACTGAGCTATGGCGTGAAGTGGCGACGCGTATCGTTAAGAACGAGTATCCAGAGATCGAGTTGAGCCACATGTATGTGGACAACGCTGCGATGCAGTTAGTGAAGTGGCCAAAGCAATTTGACGTGATGGTGACCACTAATATGTTTGGCGACATCTTGTCTGACTGCGCCGCTATGTTGACCGGTTCTATCGGTATGTTGGGTTCTGCGTCACTGAATGAAAAAGGTCAGGGTATGTATGAGCCAATCCATGGTTCAGCACCGGATATCGCGGGTAAAGGGGTTGCTAATCCATTGGCAACCATTCTGTCGACCGCCATGATGTTGCGTTATAGCTTGAATGAAGAAGTCATGGCAGACCGTATTGAAATGGCGGTTAATAAAGTTCTGGATCAAGGTTTGCGTACGCCGGATATCATGTCTGATGGCATGACCGAAGTGAATTGTGAAGCGATGGGTGATGCTGTCGTTGCTGCGCTGTAAGGAAAAGTGAAATGACAATTAAGCGTGTAGGTTTTGTAGGTTGGCGTGGCATGGTGGGTTCCGTGTTGATGGAGCGCATGCAAGCAGAGAATGACTTTGCACACATTGAAGAACCAGTATTCTTTACGACTTCGCAAGTCGGTGAGGCGGGTCCTGATGTGGGTAAAGGTTCAGCGCCACTAAAAGATGCATCTGACATCAATGAATTGATGGCTATGGACGCGATCGTGACCTGTCAGGGTGGCGATTACACCAAATCAGTTTTTGAAGATCTGCGTAAAGCGGGTTGGAAAGGCTATTGGATTGATGCGGCATCGTCATTGCGTATGGCGGATGACAGCGTCATCGTTTTGGATCCAGTAAACCGTGATGTGATTGATTCAGCTTTGGCTAACGGCAAGAAGGACTTCATTGGTGGTAACTGCACCGTGAGCTTGATGTTGATGGGCTTAGGTGGCTTGTTTAAGCATGACTTGGTTGAATGGATGACGGCCATGACCTATCAGGCAGCGTCAGGTGCAGGCGCTCGCAACATGCGCGAGCTGCTTAACCAGATGGGTCATCTGCGTGATACCTCGGCGAGCTTGTTAGATGATCCATCATCTGCAATTTTGGATATTGATCGTGTGGTCACTGATGATATGCGTTCATCAGCATTCCCAACTGAAAACTTTGGTGTGCCATTGGCAGGTAGCTTAATTCCTTGGATCGATGTTGCCCTTGAAAATGGTCAGTCTAAAGAAGAATGGAAGGCCGTTGCTGAGACCAACAAGATTTTGGGGCGTAGCGACCGCCAAATTCCGATTGATGGTACCTGTGTGCGTATTGGTGCGATGCGTTGTCACAGCCAAGCGTTATCTATTAAATTGAAGAAAGATGTGCCCATCGATGAGATCGAGCAAATGCTGGATGAGGCGAATCAATGGTCAAAAGTTGTCCCTAATGATCGCCAGATCACGATGAGGGAGCTTAGTCCTGCAGCTGTAACTGGCACGCTGACAGTGCCGGTTGGTCGTTTGCGTAAATTGAATATGGGCCCCGAGTTTTTGAACGCCTTTACGGTAGGTGACCAGTTGCTTTGGGGTGCAGCAGAACCATTGCGTCGCATGCTTCGTATTTTGATTGAGCAATAATATGAAGCGGCCCTTCTGTCGTTTTTTCGTGGAAGTTAAATGAAGCGTTTTTTATTAGCACTCTCTTTGCTTATCTCACACAGCGTATTGTCGCTAGGTTTTGGCGAGCTAGAACTCAAGTCTGAACAGGGCGAGCCGCTTGATGCGCGTATCGTGTTAGTGAATCTGAGTGAGGTTGAGCTAACCGCTATTCAAGTTGGGTTGGCTTCTGCAGAAGCTCATGCCGCTGCACAGATTCCGTTTGAGCCAGGTTTATCTCAGCTAGCGTTTCGTGTGCAGTCATCGGTTGAACATGATGCGGTTGTGCGTGTGACATCTAAAGAGCCGATTAGTGCGGATTTCTTGCAATTCTTAGTTGATATGGCGTGGCCGCAGGGTCAACTGCAAAGTGAATACACCATTAGCTTAAAACTTCCTGACACGACTGCGGCTTCTTCGGTAGCGGTTGAGTTGGCGCAAACATCTATAGCAACCGTGATCGTACGCAAAGACGATACGCTGAGTCAGATTGCGATGGCGCATAAAGCAAGTGATGTCAGCATGACGCAAATGATGATGGCGTTGCACATGAATAATCGTGAAGCCTTCATCAAGGACAATATCAATCTGATGCGAACCGGTGCGGTGCTTCAACTGCCACAAGCTGAACAAGTGCGTCTAATTACACGCGATGAGGCGGGTCGTCATTTCACGGCGCAAATGCAACAGTGGGATGAGATTCGTGGCTTAACGGTTCCATCAGCCCAAACCGATGTGGGTATTGCGCCTGTTGTGCAGCAATCAGATTATCTACAGATTGCTACACCAGAGTCTCAGGATGCTGAAGGTCAGGCGAGTATCGTTCAAACAGAAGGTGAGTTGGTTGATCAAGAGTCTCAAGCGATCAGTTTGTTGCAGGAAGATGTTGCCGCAAAGCAGCTGACAAATGAGCGCTTAGAGGAAGAGGTGACCTTGTTAAAAGAGCAGGTGACCGATATGCAGAAACTACTCTCTGTGCAAGACGAGGAACTTGCTCGAATGCAGGTTAATGGTGGTGTAGAGACAGAAGTAAAGAGCCCTGTTACTACAGAGTTGAAAGAAGAGGCTGTGGCGCCGCCTACTGAGAAATTCGAGATCAGTGAAAAGGTTGTGACTGCTATTTGGGATAAGGCTCGCGAATGGACATCTAAAAGCCTGCCTGAAAAGGTTAGTCAATTTGCGGATGTCGTTCTGCTAGCGATTTTGGTTGTCATTGTGGGCGTGTTTGTTCGCTTGTTCTCAAGCTCACCCAAGGCTGAATCATCAAAGCCAAAGACAGAAGAAGCATCAGTTGGGCCAGACCAGGCATCAGAGGACATCGAGATCCCAATAGAGGGTGATTTGTTGGAAATTGCTCATCTGTTTATCGAGCAGAAGCAATACCTAGAAGCTGAAAAAGCGCTTCATGCAGCCCTCGATAGTGACTACGACAGTCTACAAGTTGGTCATGCGTTGTTACGTGTCTTCTTCTTGTCGAAACAAGTCGATCAATTTATTCGCGTGGCGGAAGAGATGGCGAGTCTGCAACAAGACTTGTCTGATCGTGAGAAATGGGAAGAAGTCGTTGAGATGGGGCATCAATTACGACCTGATCATTACCTATTTCTTGTGGCTGGTCATAAGCCTGAACCTGTTGATCCACCGCGTGCTTCCAGTGCCGATCTTGAGTCGTTAACCACTGATTTGGATGCCGTTGATCAGTCGCCTGAGTCATCATCGGATGTGAGTTCATTGGAGATGGTGCTACCCGAAGGCCAGTCGGCAGATCAATTGAACCAAGCTGTTGGTCAGAGTGATATCCAATCCAATGATGTAAAAGCGGCTGATGCAAACTTTGACACTCAAACCCAGTCGGCTATCGATAGTCTGTTTAACGATGGCCAAGAGCGCCAAGTGGCAGATGAGTTTGATCTTAAGTGGAACCTTGTGGATACCTATTTAGATATGGGTGACAAGGATGGTGCGCTGCAGCTGTTACACGAGCTGATTGAAGAAGCACCTGAAGAGTTGCGTGATGAAGCTCGTCGCTTATTGAAGGAGCTTGAGTAAGGATGCGCATTGCGCTCGGCGTTGAATATGACGGGAGTCTCTTTCATGGCTGGCAAGCGCAAGAAGAGGGTGTACGTACAGTTCAAACCTCGCTTGAACAAGCCCTAGCGAAAGTCGCAAACCATCCTGTCCGTGTCGTCTGTGCAGGTCGAACGGATACCGGTGTGCATGGTTTAGGTCAGGTGATTCACTTCGATACCGATGCGCAACGTACTCCAAGAAACTGGGTACTCGGTTGCAACGTCAATCTACCTGATGACGTTAGCGTGACATGGGCGAAAGAGGTCGATAAGGATTTCAGTGCGCGCTTTTCTGCAATAAGTCGCAAATATCGATATTTTATTTTGAATCGAACCGCACGCTCGGCGCCATTGGCAGGCCGAGTTACCTGGGTTCATCGCCCCTTAAATGCAGATCTTATGCATCAAGCGGCTCAGGCTTTGGTGGGAGAGCATGACTTTTCGAGTTATCGGGCCCTGGGTTGCCAGTCAAAAAGTCCGATCAGAACGTTACATTCCATTTCGGTGGAGCGCCGAAATGAGTTTATCGTGATGACTGTGCATGCGAATGCATTCTTGCATCACATGGTGCGCAATATTGCCGGTGTGTTGATGGCGATTGGACGTGAAGATAAGCCAGCCGATTGGGCGAAGACGGTTCTAGAACTGCGTGATCGGACCTTGGGCGGTGTGACATCACCTCCGGAGGGTTTGTATTTTGAGCAGGTCGAATATCCTGCGGAATATGATTTACCTGCGGCATCAACGAGCGGATTTCCCATTCAGCCTTAATTGACCTGATCACACCCTGATATAACGGTAGTTTTGCATCGTCAAGCAGGGTGCTTTTCCTTCATAATAAGCTTCTTATGCGAACTCGAATCAAAATCTGTGGAATCACCTCGGTTGAGGATGCCTTGGCGGCGGCTCGCTTGGGAGCAGATGCGATCGGCTTGGTGTTTTATCCGCCCAGTCCGCGTTATGTCGAGGTAGAGCAAGCAGCCGAGATTGCAGCAGCCTTGCCACCGTTTGTGACTACGGTGGGCTTGTTTGTGAATGCTGATGAGCAAACCATTGCAGATGTGGTCTCGCGTGTGCGTATTGATTTGATTCAGTTCCACGGTAATGAATGCAAAGATTACTGCGGCTTGCACCAACGTCCTTACATCAAGGCGGTGCGCATGAGTGATGATGTTGATCTGGATAAACAGCTCAACGATTTCTCGCAAGCGCGTGGTTTGTTGCTAGATACTTATAAAGCCGGTGTGCCAGGTGGCACGGGCGAACAATTTAATTGGGATCGCGTTCCCGCACATCTTGCTGACAAGATTATCTTGGCAGGTGGTTTAACCCCAGAGAATGTGAAAGACGCGGTAGCGCAGGTACATCCTTATGCTGTTGATGTCAGCGGCGGTGTGGAATCTGCGCCAGGTAAAAAAGATACAGAAAAAATGGCCCGCTTTATTGAAGCGGTGCGTAGTCAAGAGAGCAGATCATGAAACTGACCGATCTACCTGATGCATCAGGACACTTTGGCCCTTACGGTGGCGTATTCGTTGCTGAAACTTTGATGGAGCCGATTGATGAGCTTCGTCATGCGTATGAAAAGTACATGAAAGATCCAGAGTTCCTCGCGGAGCTTGATGTGGATCTTAAGCATTACGTCGGACGCCCTTCACCGATTTATCACGCAGAGCGTTTAAGCCGTGAGTTAGGTGGTGCGCAAATCTACCTTAAGCGTGAAGATTTAAATCACACCGGTGCGCATAAGGTGAATAACACCATCGGACAAGCCTTATTGGCAAAGCGCATGGGTAAGACGCGCATTATCGCTGAGACAGGTGCGGGTCAGCACGGAGTGGCAAGTGCCACAGTCGCTGCACGTTTAGGATTGGAATGTGTGGTTTACATGGGTGCGGTGGATGTCGCGCGTCAAGAAGCAAATGTTTATCGCATGAAGTTATTGGGCGCAGAAGTGCGTGCAGTATCTTCAGGTTCTAAGACCTTAAAAGATGCTTTGAATGAAGCGATGCGTGATTGGGTATCGAATGTCGATAACACTTTCTACATCATCGGTACCGTCGCAGGTCCTCATCCATATCCTGCGATGGTGCGTGATTTCCAAGCGGTGATTGGTCGCGAATCGCGCGCTCAGATGATGCAAATGACCGGTCGCCTACCAGACAAGCTTGTTGCGTGTGTTGGCGGTGGTTCCAATGCGATCGGTTTATTCCATCCATTTATTGATGATGCTGAGGTTGGCATTGTAGGTGTTGAAGCTGCAGGTAGCGGCCTTGATTCAGGTATGCACGCAGCGCCATTGTGCGCAGGCAAGCCAGGTGTGCTGCACGGTAACCGTACCTATCTGATGGAAGACACCAATGGTCAGATTATTGAAACTCATTCAATCTCAGCCGGTTTGGATTATCCGGGTGTTGGTCCTGAGCATGCGTGGTTAAAAGATACTGGTCGTGCTGAGTATGTGGCCGTGACAGATGCTGAGGCGTTAGATGCGTTCCACCGTTTGACGCGCACAGAAGGTATTATTCCTGCCCTTGAAACAAGCCATGCCATTGCGCAGGTGATCAAGATGGCGCCTACCATGAGTAAAGACCAAAGCATTCTGGTGAATCTTTCAGGTCGTGGCGACAAAGATATGCACACGGTTGCTGCGAAAGAAGGATTGACGATATGAGTCGTATTGCGGGCTGTTTTGCCGCTCTTAAAGAAAATAATAAAACGGCACTTATTCCTTTTATCACTGCGGGTGACCCTCAACGTGATGTGACTGTGCCTTTGATGCACACCTTGGTAGAACAGGGCGCAGATATCATCGAGTTGGGCGTGCCTTTCTCGGATCCAATGGCAGATGGCCCTGTTATTCAGCGTGCCAGTGAGCGTGCGCTTGAGAACAACATGTCATTACGTGATGTGTTGGAAGTCGTTACCGAATTTCGTAAAACCAACTCGGCTACGCCAGTTGTCTTGATGGGTTATCTCAACCCAATCGAAATCATGGGCTACGAAGCCTTTGCTGCTGCTGCGCAAGCTGCGGGTGTTGATGGCGTGCTGACAGTGGATATACCGCCAGAAGAAGGTAATGATTTAATCAATGCGATGCGTGCGCATGAGCTTGATCCGATTTATCTCTTGGCACCGACCTCAACCGAAGAGCGCATCCGTAAAATCACCTCTACTGCCAGTGGCTTCGTTTATTACGTCTCCTTAAAAGGCGTTACCGGTGCGGCGAATTTGGATGTTGATGCTGTGTCGGCAAAGCTCGATGCCATTCGTCAGACCACCGAAATGCCGGTTGGTGTAGGTTTTGGTATCAAAGATGCGGCAACTGCCAAGGCGATGGCGGCAATTGCAGATGCAGTTGTTGTGGGTAGTGCGATTGTTCAGCGGGTTGAAGATAATGCCGGGGATACCGCGGCAATTCAGTCGTCTGTAGGTGAGTTGATTGCTGAGATGCGTACCGCGATTGATGCCATTTAGGATCGATCTGCTGCTATAATTCAGCCATCTTTCACGAACACGTCGAGATCACCATGAGCTGGTTTGAAAAGTTAATGCCGAGCCGTATTCGCACCGAAGTGGCGAGTAAAAAGGGTGTTCCTGAGGGGCTTTGGAGCAAGTGTCCTAGCTGTGAAGCGGTCCTCTACCGTAACGAGCTTGAGCGTAATGGTGATGTGTGTCCTAAATGTGATCATCACATGCGTATTAATGCTCGTCGTCGTCTGGATTTATTCCTCGATGAGGAAGGGCGTGTTGAGATCGCTGTGAATCTCGAGTCAGCAGACCCACTGAAGTTTAAAGACAGCAAAAAATATCGCGACCGTGTAGTTTCAGCACAAAAAGCGACGGGCGAAAAAGATGCCTTAATCGTAATGCGCGGCACCTTACACAACAATCCTGTTGTGGCTGCAGCTTTCGAATTTTCTTTCATGGGTGGTTCGATGGGCTCTGTGGTTGGTGAGCGTTTTGTCCGTGCAGTGAATACAGCCTTAGAAAATAATTGTCCGTTGGTGTGTTTCGCGACCTCGGGTGGTGCGCGTATGCAAGAGTCTCTGTTCTCATTGATGCAGATGGCAAAAACCTCAGCAGCTCTGAATCGCTTATCAAAACGTGGATTACCGTTTATTTCTGTTTTGACCGATCCAACAATGGGTGGTGTATCCGCAAGTTTTGCAATGTTGGGTGATCTCAATGTTGCAGAGCCGAACGCATTGATTGGTTTTGCAGGTCCTCGCGTTATTGAGCAAACGGTTCGTGAAAAATTACCTGAAGGCTTCCAGCGTTCTGAATTCCTCCTTGAGAAAGGTGCTATCGACATGATCGTCGACCGTCGTGAGATGCGTGATCGTCTCAGCAACGTGTTGATGATGCTGATGCAAAAGCACAAGTCGGCATAAAGTGTCTGCTAAGTCGCTCGAGCAATGGCTCGATTGGCAACTCGAACTCCATACCAAAGAAATTGATCTAGGCCTCGACCGGGTGTCGCGTGTGTGGCAAGCGATGGGAGCTCCCGCTATTGCCGATAAGGTGATTACGATTGCCGGTACTAATGGGAAAGGATCAACCGTCGCTTTTTGTGAGGCGATTTATCACGCAGCAGGTTATCGCGTTGGGTGTTATACCTCGCCGCACCTACTGCGTTACAACGAACGTATTCGTTTAGACCATCAACTGGCTAGTGACGAACAAGTCGTTTCTGCCTTTGAAGCGATTGATCAAGCACGTGGCGAGATTCCTTTAACTTATTTTGAATTCGGCACCTTGGCGGCTTTGTGGCTGATGGCACAAAGCAAGATGGAGATCGCCATCTTAGAGGTGGGTTTGGGTGGTCGTTTAGATGCGGTGAACATCATCGATGCAGATGTCGCAGTGATCACCAGTATTGGCTTGGACCACATGGACTGGTTAGGCGATTCTATAGACAAGATTGGATTTGAGAAGGCTGGTGTGATGCGCAAAGGTCATCCTGCAGTGCTAGCAGCAAAAGATTTACCACCGAGTATTAAAGCGCATGCCGATAAGGTTGAAGCTAAGACGTTTATGCTTGGTGAGCAATATCACTTTGAACAAATTGCGGGCGGCTGGAGTTGGCAAGGTCAAAACAGAACGCGTCGTGCACTGCCGTTGCCAAGCATGCGCGGTAGTGTTCAACTTCAGAACGCCGCAGCTGCGTTACAAGTTATTGAGTTGCTCGAAGACACTTTTCCAGTGGATCAAAATGCTGCCAAAAGTGGTTTGATAGATGCCAAGGTGTTTGGTCGTTTTGATATCTATCAACACAAAGCTCGCTTTGTGGTGGATGTGGGACATAACCCAGAAGCCGTCGGTCATTTGGCTTCACACCTTGGTGATTTGTTTGTGCCCGGTAAAGTTCATGCTGTCGTTGGGATGCTGAAGGATAAATCGATTGCTGAGACGCTGGCAGTTATAGCGCCTCGGATAGAGCAATGGCACTTGCTTGATCTGAGTGATAACCCTCGCGGCGCAACAGCTGAACGTCTTGCGGAATGCTTACCGGCAGAGTCACAAAAACAGAGCTATGCATCAGCTAAAGATGCCTTAGATGCTCTTGATACTGAGCTGAGTAGTGAAGATTTAGTGGTGGTGTTTGGCTCCTTCGTGACAGTAGGTGCAACACTGGCATGGTTGGGCGAAATGCCCACCTAATCTAGGTATACTGAGGACTTCAATTAGAAGGGTATATCACTGTGGATCAAACACTAAAACAACGTCTTGTCGGTGCAGCAGTTTTAGCTGCTCTGGTGGTTATTTTTGTGCCGATGTTGGTCGGTGATCCGGATGAGCATGTCATTGAAAAACCGGTTATTGCAGAGCCTGCCAAAATCGAACCGTTTGCTTCTGAGCTGTTATCTCAAGAAGTGGTGATCCCTGAGCGCATCAAGCCGGCCGAAGTTGATCTGACAGAACCTAAAGCACCTACTCTCGAGACAAAGCCCGTTGTGGAGCGCCCCAAAGTAGGTATTGAGGCATGGGTAGTGCAAGTGGGTAAGTTCTCGAATCGTGAGAATGCGCAGAAGCTTGTCGCGAGCTTGCGAAAGGCTGATATGCAGACGCCAGATCCCGAGGAAGAGACCATTGCCGGTAAGACGTCATACCGCGTGATCGTGGGCCCATTCCTAAAGAAAACGCGTGCTGAAGGTCTCGTCGAAGAGATTCGTAAAATCTCTGGTACCAAGGCATTTGTCACTAGTTTTCAATAGGGTATTTAGCCCTTCGCACGGCGCCAAGCTCTGATAAGATTGCGCCTTTCTTCATGAACCATTAGGAACTGCTCGATGCCTTGGCTCGATTACGCGCTGATCGCCATCTTGGTCGTTTCAACTCTGATCAGTCTTGCTCGTGGCTTTGTCCGCGAAGCTTTCTCTTTAGCTATCTGGATTGTGGCATTTTGGATTGCTTGGACTTTTTTCCGCGAGCTAGCATTTCAATTTGAATCTTATGTCGATTCGCCAACCGTTCGTTTAGGTGTGTCGTTTGCGCTATTGATGATCGCAGCGCTGTTAATCGGCGGTATGGTTAACTACCTCCTAATCCAACTCATCGAAAAAACCGGCATGAGCGGCACAGATCGCTTCATAGGCATGATCTTTGGGGTTGCTCGTGGTGTGTTGGTGATTTCCGTTCTTGTGTTGTTATCAGGTTTGACAACCTTACCTAAAGAAGCTTTTTGGACGGAGTCTCAGTTGATTCCTTATTTCCAAGAAATCGCTTTTTGGTTACGTGACTTATTACCGCAAGAGTATGCGGAGTATTTTCGATACACAGCCGTTGAATCATCCTTGAGGGAGATCGCCTAAGATGTGTGGCATCGTTGGCATTGTTAGCAACCAACCCGTTAACCAAGAGCTCTACGATGCCTTGCTTGTTTTGCAGCACCGAGGCCAAGATGCAGCCGGTATCGTGACGTGCGAAGGCGATCGTCTTAACTTACGTAAAGATAATGGCTTGGCGCGTGATGTATTTGATACAAAGCACATGCTTAAGTTGCGCGGCAATATGGGTATCGCACACGTGCGTTATCCAACTGCGGGCAGTAGCTCATCTGCCGAAGCACAGCCGTTTTATGTGAATTCGCCTTACGGTATTACCTTGGCGCACAATGGCAATCTGACCAACTCTAAAGAGATTGAGAAAGAGTTGTTCGCTCAAGACCGTCGCCATATCAATACCGACTCTGACTCAGAGATTTTGTTGAATGTGTTCGCGCACGAGCTTGATGAGCAAGTGCAATCACTGACCATTGAGCCGGATGATGTTTTCCGTGCCGTTGAGAAAGTCCACAAGCGTTGTCGTGGCGGCTACGCTGCTGTGGCGATGATCCCTGGTTTTGGTGTGATTGCGTTCCGTGATCCTAATGGGATTCGTCCAGCTGTTTTTGGTACTCGTGAGTCAGCTGATGGCCAGCCAGAATTGATGGTGGCATCGGAGAGTGTGGCACTCGATACGCTTGGTTTTACTCGCGTACGTGATATCGAGCCAGGTGAAGCGGTAATCTTCACAATGGATGGTCGTTTGTTCCATAAGCAATGTGCTGAGAGCCCACGTCGTTCACCCTGCTTATTCGAATTTGTTTACTTCGCACGTCCTGACTCAATAATTGATGACATCTTTGTACACAAAGCGCGTTTGCGTATGGGGCAGATGTTAGCTAAGAAGATTCAGCGTGAGATGGCGGATGAGCAGATCGATGCCATTATTCCGATTCCTGATACCAGTCGTACGTCTGCGATGGCGTTAGCTGAAGAGCTGGGCGTTCGTTATGCGGAAGGCTTCATCAAAAATCGTTATATCGGTCGCACCTTCATCATGCCAGGTCAAACCACGCGTAAAAAGTCGGTGCGTCAAAAGCTCAATCCCATTGATATCGAGTTCAAAGGTAAAAACGTGTTACTCGTCGATGACTCGATTGTTCGCGGTACAACCTCACGTCAAATCGTTCAGA
>CAZEWM010000016.1:10226-15407 GCA_964516045.1 uncultured Gammaproteobacteria bacterium | reverse complement strand
CGCTGCTCAACCGAACCATCGGCATTCAACCATTCGGTAATCAATGCGATAACAGGATGACCTGTCGCCTTATTAAATTCGGTACTGTGCGCATCGCTCATGCCCGCCATGTTGCGTGCATATTCGATAACCGCTACTTGCATACCTAAACAGATACCCAAATAAGGAATCTTATTTTCACGCGCATAACGAACCGCTTGAATCTTTCCTTCAACGCCACGTTCACCAAAGCCACCTGGCACCAAGATAGCGTCCATCGAATCTAGAGCCGATAAATCTCCCGACTCAAAATTCTCTGAATCAAAGTAATGAATCCGGACTTTCTGATGTGCTTTGATACCTGCGTGAATCAATGCTTCGTTGAGCGATTTATACGATTCGGTCAATTCAACATACTTACCCACCATAGCGATATTCACATCGCCGCTGGTATTTTCAAGACCATCAACAACCGCTTGCCATTCTGTTAGGTCAGCTGGAGGCACATCCAAGCGAAGCTGGTCAACAACGATGTCGTCCAAGAATTGCTCACGCAACATCAACGGAATACGGTAAATCGAATCCGCATCGATGGCAGAGATTACCGCACGCTCTGGCACATTGGTGAACAACGCAATCTTCTTGCGCTCACCATCGGGGACTGGACGATCCGCACGGCAGATCAAAATATCAGGCTGAATACCAATCGAACGTAATTCTTTGACTGAGTGCTGAGTCGGCTTAGTTTTCACCTCACCCGAGGTTGGGATGTACGGCACCAAGGTAAGATGTACAAACATGGCATTTTCACGCCCCATCTCTACACCCATCTGACGGATCGCTTCAAGGAACGGTAACGATTCAATGTCACCCACCGTACCGCCGATTTCGACTAGCGCGACATCAGCATCGCCAGCACCTTTAATTGCAGAATCTTTAATTTCATTGGTGATATGCGGAATAACCTGAACGGTACCACCTAAGTACTCACCGCGACGTTCCTTACGGATGACCTGATCGTAGATTTGACCCGTCGTGAAGTTATTCGATTTACCCATGGTGGTACGAATAAAGCGTTCGTAATGACCGAGATCGAGATCGGTTTCAGCGCCGTCAGCCGTCACAAAGACTTCGCCGTGCTGGAATGGACTCATGGTGCCAGGATCCACATTGATATAAGGATCCAGCTTTATCATGGTGACTTTAAGGCCACGCGCTTCTAATAAAGCGCCCAATGAAGCTGCGGCAATACCCTTGCCCAAGGACGAAACTACGCCGCCCGTAATAAATACAAATTTAGTCATTGAAGCCTTGCTTTGCGTCAACGTGAGAAGATGTTCGGACGGGCGACAATTGTACTAGACGCTCACTGAGTACTCAATCTAAGAGCCGGCTTTTTGATGAATTTTTCATATGAGCCACACCCACCTAAAAGCCCTTGAAAGTGCTAGCTTTTTCTGCCAATTCGTCTATAAAGGGAAGGTAGGTGAAAGCGGTTTTGAGTCACCCATCGGCCACTTTGGATATCTTAGGGGGAACCATGTACCGATCGATCTCACTCAGCATTCTATTTGCTGGCATTTTGTTGCTATTTGGTTTGATCTTTAGCAGCGCATCCAGTGCCAATAACTTCGCGCCTTGGGGCTATGGCAATGGCCAAGGTCATAACAACGCACAGCAATATGGAAATGCAAACAGCGAGGGACAAACCCAGTTCGGTATGGACATGCGCGGCAGAGGTAACTCTGTAGGCGACTTCCGCGCTAACAGCGCTAACAACTATTACCAGCAAATGGAACAACAAGCGCAGCGATACGCCTACCCATATGCGCCTCTACAAACTAGCAACCATATGCCCTATCCAATGCCCTATCCAATGCCAGGCCAAATGCCGAATCAAATGCCTTATGGTCCACCAGTAATGCCTTACAACGGCACGCCACCCTGGGGAGCGCCGCCAAAGCGCGGTTTTGATTTCGATAGATTCAACCCCTTCCGTTAATACTTAAGTAGCCGCTTTTGCGGCTATTTTTTTACACAACAAAAAGGTGAAATGGTAAGTTACACAAAACAATAACCGTCTTCGTTCCATGTCTGACAAATCTTTTTCTCTTCGCAATATTAAAATTGCCTGTTCCAACTGCTCACTTGGTGCGCTTTGCCTCCCCTATGGTTTGGATGGTGAAGACATTGATCGACTTGATGACATTGTTAAGCGTAACCACCCTTACCAACGTAATGAGTTTCTGTTCTCACCGGAGCAAAACTTTAAAAATCTTTATGTGGTGAAGACTGGCGCGGTAAAAACGTATGTACAGGATGATGAGGGGCAAGAGCGAGTGATCGGCTTTCATCTACCGGGAGAGATCCTAGGTCTGGATGCGATCGAATCGAATACACACAGCTGTTTTGCTAAAGCATTAGAAACTACCGCTGTCTGTGAAATGCCTTTTGATCGTCTTGAAGACCTTTCAAAAGAACTCCCTAGCCTTCAACATCAAATGTTGCGTCTGATGAGCCGTGAAGTAAGTAACGAATCGCAAATGATTGCCTTGCTCAACCACAGCACCGCTGAAGAGCGACTCGCATCCTTTATTGTGAGCTTAGCTGAACGCTTCCAGCGTCGCGGATTCTCATCAACTGATTTCTTTTTGCCAATGTCACGGCAAGATATCGGTAGCTATCTTGGTCTTGCACTTGAAACTGTGAGCCGATTGTTTACTCGATTCCAAGAACTCAACCTACTCAAGGTTGAAAGAAAACACATCGAGATATTGGATATGGAAGCCTTAAAAGGCGTGATCAGCCATAAGACTGAATGTCAGTCTGTCAAAGCATCCTGACGCCACACTGGCGATGTTCCAGAAGACGCAATCGCATCCAGTCTTTCTTCGTGAGCAGCCAATTCATCGGCATTAGCCTTTAAGACCCTGAGTGACAAACCCTCTCGATTAACACGACGAACCCCCTTATTATTGGAATCACCCTCTGTGTCGTCATCTGCTTCCCAACCTAGTGACTTCTGACCGCCTGTCATCGCAAGGTAAACATCAGCAAGAATCTCGGAGTCGAGTAATGCACCGTGCTTAGTACGGTGTTTATTCTCCACATCGTATCGGCTACATAAAGCATCCAAGCTATTACGCTGACCCGGGTGCATCTCGCGAGCCATAACCAAAGTATCGATCACCTCACAAAGCGACTCCATGGTGAGTCCATTTTCCATACGCTGGTATTCAGCATCGATAAAACCAACGTCGAACGGCGCGTTATGAATAATCACTTCCGCACCACGAAGATAATTAGCGAGCTCTTCCGCTATATCTTCAAAACGAGGCTTGTCGGCTAAGAATTCATTTGTAATGCCGTGCACCTCAATCGCGCCAGCATCAATTTCACGATCGGGCTGCAAATAGATATGAAAGTTATTGCCTGTAAGACGACGATCGATCATCTCGACCACACCAATTTCAATGATGCGATGACCCTGTGAAGGCTCTAAACCTGTTGTCTCAGTATCCAGGACTAATTGGCGCTTTAACTCATCCATCAATCCAGTTCCTCTATGCCACGATTCGCCAACTCATCTGCGCGTTCATTATCTTCATGCCCCGCATGGCCCTTAACCCATTGCCAAGTTACCTGATGTTTAGCGACCATATCATCCAATTCGCGCCAGAGGTCCTCATTCTTTACCGGCTTTTTTGCGGCTGTTTTCCAACCATTACGCTTCCAATTATGAATCCATTCAGTAATGCCATTTTTCACATACTTAGAGTCTGTAGTGACCGTAACTGACGAGGCACGATTCAGTGCCTCAAGACCTTTTATCACCGCCATTAACTCCATACGATTATTGGTTGTATCTTGCTCTCCACCAAACAATTCTTTTTCTGCATCACCGTAACGCAATAAAGCACCCCAACCGCCTCGCCCCGGGTTACCTTTACACGCACCATCCGTGAATAACTCAACCTGTGTGTTCATTCTGCTTTTCTATCACGCTTTGACTACCTATAGGGGATGTCGCTCGAGAAGGTCGCAAGACGCGCAAACCTCGCCATGGCATTTTAATGGGTCTTACCGTTGAAACGCGCTTAACGGCTCGAATCGCATAAACACCCGCAAACATTGGCCATATACGACGACCAAGCGTTTCAAACCACGTCATTTTCTCTGCCCAGCTATCTCGCTTAAGTGGTGGTGAAAATGCCGCGACATCCGATTGCTCAACATCAAAACCTAATACCGCTAGCCAATCCACAACACGTCGATAAGAAACGAAATGACCACACCAAGGCACTTTGTGTTGCCAGCGCAACACCAAACGCCAAAGACCCCAGAGGCTGATGGGGTTAAATCCCACAACAATCACTCGTCCCTCTGGAATAAGAACACGCTCAACCTCACGTACCACACTGTAAGGATCGATCGCGAAGTCCAAACTGTGGGGCAATAAGACTAAATCAATCGAATCTGTCGCCACTGGTAATTGCTCACCGAGCGCCAACAGGACCGAATGCTCGCTGCTACTCAAATCCAGCACCCAACGTCGCTTGACCGGACAATCTCCGAGTAAGGCTTCTCCCGCACCAAAATCATGCACCTGAATGGCTTGATAACCAAAGACATCCTGAGAAAGACGCATGATCATCCGACGCTCCATGATCGCCAAGCGTTGACCTGCAGGCGTTGAAAACCAGTCCCTTAAGGCTGTTACCAAGGATTTCAGTGGGCGACGACAATGGGCTGCGGGCTGTTTCAACCTAGAGACTCTTTCCGGTTTTACGTAAAATAACGCACCATGATTATGACTCACTTTGCCAAAAAAGCCGGTCTCTTCCAAGCTATCCTTTTCAGCTTGTTATTGAGTGGCTGTAATACCCTTGGAATTAAATCCAGCTCGGTTGAATCAGAGCCACAAGAAAAGCAAATAGACGAAATAGAGCCTGTTAATACATCGACTGTTGCTTCAGCTGAAGTAACTTTGCCCCCTGCAGATATCTGGGAACGCTTGCGTCGTTCTTTCTCTCTCGCTGAGTTCGATCACCCTCGCGTAAAGAAAGAGATCAAACGACTACAAAACAGCCCCGAAGCATTTAAAGCGCTGACTAAACGCGCTCAGCCCTACTTGTTTTATATCGCCGAAGAGGTTGAGAAAAACCAACTTCCCGCTGAACTTGTATTACTCCCAGCAGTCGA
>CAZEWM010000016.1:0-10126 GCA_964516045.1 uncultured Gammaproteobacteria bacterium | reverse complement strand
AAGAGGTTGAGAAAAACCAACTTCCCGCTGAACTTGTATTACTCCCAGCAGTCGAAAGTGGCTTTAAACCTTTTGCCTATTCACGCGATGGCGCTGCAGGCCTTTGGCAATTTATGCCCGCGACCGGTCGCATGTTAGGTATGAAGAAAGATTGGTGGGGTGAGCCACGTCGCAGTATTACCGATTCAACTGAAGCTGCTCTCGCCTACCTCGGCACGCTAAATAAACAATTTGAAGGCGACTGGCTCCATACTCTTGCCGCCTATAACGCAGGCCATGGTCGCGTCAGCCGCTCAATCAAACGCGCAGCTAAGAAGAACAAGCCTACCGACTTCTGGAGCTTAGACCTACCACGCGAAACGGACATGTATGTGCCCCGTCTGTTCGCTTTGATTACCGTGATTAAGAACCCTGAACAGTATGGTCTTGAGCTACCCGCGATTCCTAATGAACCTTACTTTGAAAAAGTCATTGTCGATGGCCAAATTGATTTAAAGATTGCCTCTGATCTCATTGAAGAGCCCGTTGAAGATTTGATCATGCTGAACCCAGAACATAACCGCTGGGCTACCTCACCTGATGAGTCGCACGAACTTTTAATACCGATTGCAAAAGCAGCAGACTTTAAAGAAGCGCTTGCCAATCTCCCCGAAGACAAACGCATACGTTGGACTCAGCATAAGATCAAAGAAGGTGAAACCTTAGGTCATATCGCTAAGAAACATGATGTATCTGTCAAAGCGATACAACGCACGAATAAGTTAAAGAATCATATTATTCGTACAGGCAAAACACTCATCATCCCGCTATCTGATTCTGTTACCGTTGCCTCTATGGGCAAGACCATCGAGCTACCACGTATTCGCCGTAACTACACGGTACGTCGCGGTGATTCGTTATACAAAATCGCAAAGCAATTTGATGTAAAGATCAAAGATTTGAAACGCTGGAACAGCGTTGGTCGTTACATCAAGCCAGGTCAAAACCTAACGGTGTACGTAAAACCTTACTCGTGATCATTTAAGCGCCAACAGGCTGCTTTATGACCCTCGCCTAAATCAACAGTGACGGGATAACGCTCTCGACACTTCGTATCAGCCAGCGGGCAACGTTCATGAAAATGACAACCCGCAGGTGGATTCGATGGCGAAGGCAAATCCCCTTCTAAACGAATCACATTGCGCTCTCTGCTTGGGTCTGCGACTGGTACGGCCGTTAGCAATGCTTGCGTGTAAGGATGCTGCGGCGCCTGCAATACTTGCTGCACTGAGCCGTATTCGACGATACGCCCCAAATACATTACCGCCACCTCATCTGCAAGATAGGCCACAACAGAGATGTTATGCGTGATGAATAAATAGCTAAGCGAAAGATCACGTTGCAACTGCTTAAGCAAATTGAGTACTTGTGCCTGAACGCTGACATCTAAAGCACTCGTTGGCTCATCACACACAATAAACTTAGGCGATACAGCCAATGCACGCGCTATCGCAATACGTTGACGCTGACCACCTGAGAACTCATGTGGATAGCGCAATAAAGCAGATTCAGGCAAACCTACTTGGTTCAGTAGTTCAATAACGCGCTGTCGACGTGCGGGGCGATCAGGCTCAATATTTTGCGCAATCAAACCTTCCGCAACAATATCTTCTACCAGCATGCGCGGATTCATGGATGAGGCAGGATCTTGAAAAATTATTTGAAACTCACGGCGTAGCTTTCTGAGAGTCTCACCACTCAGCGACATCAAATCATGACCATCAAAATTCACCTCACCTTCAGCCACATCCAACAGCTGCAACACTGCTTTACCAACGGTTGTTTTTCCGCAGCCAGACTCACCGACTAATGCAACCGTCGAGCCCTTCTTTATCGATAGATCAACACCATCGACGGCTTTCACATACCCAACAGTGCGTCGAAGCACGCCTTTACGAATGGGAAAATGGACTTGTAACTGGCGAATATCAACTAAGGCCGCAGCTGCATTTTCAACTCTGGGCGCATCTATCTGAGCGCTAGACACAGGCAGTTGCGTGTCGCCAACAAGATGACAACGGTAGCCTGTCGATGCATCCCCCTGCCAAGCAGGGAGTTCGTTATCGCAGCGCGGCTCTCTCAAGGCGCAACGTTCTGCAAAACGGCAACCAACAAAGTGTTGGTTCAGCGCGGGCACGATACCCGGAATAATTTCTAAGGACTCCGTACGCTTATCGTTGCTTGGTAAGGATCTAAATAACTTTTGACTGTAGGGATGCTTAGGTGAGGCAAAAAAATCTTTTACAGAGGCTCGCTCAATCAATTGACCGGCATACATCACGCCAACTTCATCTGCCATCTCTGCCACGACACCCAAGTCATGAGTGATCATAAGAATGGCCATACCCGTTTGACGCTGCACATCACGAAGCACCTCAAGTACCTGTGCTTGAATCGTGACATCGAGTGCGGTCGTGGGCTCATCTGCAATCAAAACCTCAGGCCGTCCCGCGAGCGCCATCGCAATCATCACGCGCTGCTTCATACCGCCAGAAAGCTGATGAGGATATTCGCTAACACGACGCTCTGGCTCAGGAATTCCAACAGAGCGGAACAATTCAACAACACGCACATTCATCGCAGAGACAGAGCCAGGATCATGTAGCTTTACCGCTTCGAGCACCTGATCACCAACGCGCATCACCGGGTTAAGAGATGTCATTGGCTCCTGAAAAATCATGCCAATACCACCGCCACGCTGCTTTCGCATAGCTTCTTCAGAGAGATCTAGTAAAGACGTTTCATTAAGCCTAACCTCACCACCAACGATTCGGCCCGACGGTGGCAATAAACGCATCAGTGATAAGGCAATCATTGATTTACCGCAGCCCGACTCACCGACAAGCACAAAGGTTTTACCGCGTTGCAGCTCAAAACTAACATCATTGACAGCAGTTACAGGCTGAACCGAATCACCAAGTTGGGTTGAGAGATTCTCTACCTGTAAAATACTATCTGAATTCATGACTGATCCTTTAAGCGCGGATCAAAAGCATCACGCACCGCATCCGCGAGCAAATTTGCCGCTAGCACCAAAATAAACATAAAGACAAAGGCACCCAACAATGACCACCAGACAACAGGTTCACGCGCTAACTCTAAACGCGCACTATTGATCATATTGCCCCAACTGTGTGTATTGGGATCAACGCCGATATTGATATAGGACAAGACAGCTTCAGCCAATACTAAGCCACTAAAGTCGAGCACGATTACAATCAAAACAATGTGCATCACATTCGGCGTGATATGCCGCATAAGAATTCGCCAGTCACTCACTCCAAACGCTTTTGCCGCTTGAACATATTCCAACTGTCCCAATTTAAGCGTTTCACCTCGTAATAAACGACAAAGACCTGTCCAGCTAGTAATACCTAAAATCAAACACAAAAAGAATAGTCGCATGTCTGAGCGCTCAAGCACCGTATTAAACTCAGCCTGATTGTTCGACATATAGACCTGCATCATCAACACAGCCGCAGCGATGAGTAATACGCCAGGCACGGAGCTTAACGTCGTATAAAGGTACTGAATCACATCATCTACCCAACCCCTGAAGTAGCCCGCCATGATGCCCAAGATAATGGCTGCCGGCAGCATCACCAAGGTGGTCAAACTACCAATCACAACACCTGTGCGGATACTTTTTATCGCTTGGTATAAAACATCCTCACCGACTTTATCCGTACCCAGAACATGATAATTCTGAGATAGCCAAAGCAAGGCAACCAACGAACTCATCAGCACTGTTAATGTTAGCCAAACAACCCGATGCGAGCCTATGCCCCTCTGAGACCAACGCTCTCTAGCCGAAAACCTGTAGACCAAAAGGTAGAGTAAAACTGTCAGTGCGACACCTAATGCTGCGCTTTTGATTAAGGTCACTAAAACATCTGCAGCAACCGTTTCATCTTCTCCAAGATGTGCACCACCATAAACTAGCCGCGGGTAATCACGTTGCGTTCCCCTTGGCGTCTCAATGGTTTCTTTACTGTAAAGATGTGTAGCGAAAGGAGCCGAATACGTCTTTTCTTTTTGCTCACGCAATTGAGTCAAGGCTAAATCCAACACGCTCAATACTTTAGTGTCGTACTGAATCTTGTTGTCTTCACTCTCCGCTAGAGGGCGAAAGTGCATTGAATCTAAAACACCAATCACCACATAAAATAGCAAAACAACAGCAGCAGACATCGCCACCTTACGCTGCCCTACTTGGCGCCATGCTTCAAGTAAATGCTCGTGTCTGCGCACATGCCACACCAAGAAGCCCGCCATAATGAGCAGTAAAAAGATAAATGCATCCGTGAGCAAGATAACTGGCTGAAACGGCATCAATCCAACCTCACTCGCGGGTCAGCCAAAGTGTAGGAAATATCGGTAAGCAATAAACCTACTATATAAAGCACAGCACCCAGGAACACCATTGCACGAACAATAGCGAAGTCTTGCGACTGAATTGCATCAATGGTGTAACTACCCAAGCCTGGAATACCAAAGAATGATTCCAATAACAGACTACCCATGAATAAAGTCGGCAGTACAACAACAACGCCTGTCAAAATAGGTATTAAGGCATTTCTAAACACGTGCTTAGCCAACACCAATGCTTCAGATAAGCCTTTTGCACGCGCAGAACGAACAAAGTCTTTGTTGATTTCTTCTAAAAACAAGGTGCGATACCAACGCGATCCCGATCCAATCGCGCTGACCACGCCGATCAATACGGGCAAGACTAAAAATTTTGCAGCATTCGATCCAACGTCATACCCGGATATTGGGAACAGACTCCATAACTTTCCAAGCAAGACCTGTCCGCCAATGATGTAAAAAAGACCTGATATGGACATCATCGCTACACATAACACAACCCCCCAGAAATCCAAAGGCGACCCTCTAAAGAATGCCAAGATCAATGAGAAGGTGATATTCACGGCGAGCCCAACAATCATGATTGGAATGGCTAATGCCAAACTTGGCCACATCCGCTGACTGATATCGTAGCCAATATGACGCCCGCTATCTGACGAACCAAAGTCAAAAGCAAATAACTTCACTGACTTTTGATAAAAGATTGTATCGGTTAGTGCATCCATGCCACTCGCTTGAGAGTTCCACACTAACGGCTTGTCATATCCACGCTCAGCCTTCCATTCCGTAATGGCGGCATCAGTAACACGCTTGTTACCAAGGTGAAGTCGCGCCATATCGTCAGCTGAATTCACCACAAAGAAAAGCACAAAGGTCAACAAATTAACGCCGATCAAAATAGGGATCGCGTAAAACATGCGACGAACCAAATAGGCCATCATCGCGCTGCTCTCCTCTGTCGCGCGCGGTAATCGCGTATCGCTGGATATAAAACAAGGATCAGCAAACCGAGCAGAACAACGAGCGGCCAAATCACCGGTTGATTCCACGCTAGCTGCTGTTGTGAACGAAGATCACCATCGATGCGCTTATATTTGAGTGTGTTATTTGCCATCAGATGCGGCAATGCATTGCGATACCATGCATGATGCAAGCTGTAGGCTCTTGGGAAAAAGCCAAACAGCCAGGGAGATTCTTCCCGCAAGATCTCAACCATACGGTCAATTACCTGCTGTCGCTCTTCTGTGTTTGGCATGCTTTTCATCTGATCGAACAGACGATCAAATTCTGCATTGGAAAAGTTCGCTGCATTCTCCCCTTTCGCATCAACCTTACCGTTTGGCCCATGCAGTAAGAAGAAGAAATTCTCAGGATCCGGGTAGTCCGCATTCCAACCCCAACTAAATATCTGCGCCGATCCTTTCATCATTTTTTCTTGGAATCGGTTGTAGTCACTTGATCGAATGATCAATTCAATACCAAGCTTTTCAAACTGATTGCGGTACCACTGCAATAGGGACTTAGCACCCGGTCCAGATTGCGTTGTGTCGTAATACAAGATCAACGCACTACCCGTCGAAGGATCACGACCCTCTGGATATCCGGCTTCTGCAAGCAACTGCTTTGCTTGGTCTATTGATTTTCGTTTAGCTGACGCATTTTGCCATTCGTAGAGTTGGCGATTCAGACCAGCCTCACCCTCTTTGTATCCAAAGATACCTGGCGGCAATGGACCATGGGCTATCTCACCTCGACCATTTAAGAAGATTGAGATGTATTCCTCCCAATCAAACGCCATGGCAATGGCTCTGCGTAACTTTTGTGCGCGTCGTTTATCAACTGGATCATCAGGAATCCCACCCACAACCGGATCTTTCATATTGAAGCCCACATAGAAGATCGACGTTTCAACTGCCGTGCTGAGCTGAATACCTTTTTCTGCCATCGCATCGGTCAAATTAGCATCACCAGATGCGCCAAATTGAATGGCCTGATCAAAGCTATCTGAAGCAATGCCTGAGTTATCGTAATAGCCTTGCAAGAATTTATTCCACCGCGGGATAGCCTCTTTCTCCAAACTATAAATTGCCTTATCGATAAACGGCATCACCCTCCCCGCGTCATCAAGCATGCCTGAGTTACGGTCGGCTACTGAGCCTTCTGTCGGATAACGCTCACCATGAAAATTGGGATTCTTACTAAGCACCATGCGGAGGTTTGGATTGTTTTCAGTCAAAACAAAAGGACCAGTTCCCACTGGGTACCAGTTGAGGGTAATGTTGCGCGACTCCATGCCTGGCTGTTGATAAAAACGTTCAACCTCCCATGCCATCGGTGCGAAAAAATTCATCGCCAACCAATATTCAAACTGCGGGTAAGTTTTTTGAATACGAATTCGCCAGGTATAGCGATCAACTAAGGTAACGCCTTCGATAGATCGATCACGCAAATCAACCCAGCCTTGCTGACTTGGTTTGAGATTTTTTGAGGATTTCATAAAGTCGGCAAAACCCACGATATGCTCAGACATCAATCCAGCAACGGGTGAATGATTTGGCACATAAGCCAAACGTTTGATCTGATAAACATAGTCTTCAGCCGTCAACTCCCTATCACTCTGCTCCGTAAAATCATCGAGGGTGTACTTATCCTTCAACTCAGCTTCAGACATTGGCCAATAGCGATAACCATCTTCATTTTTAGCAAACGCAGGGTGCGGCTGAAATCGAATTCCCGGCTTTAGCGATAATTCATATTCGGTATACAAGGCTTGCTGAGCGCTTACCTGATTACCCTTGTCATCAAGATAGGTGACTATCGGCATCGCCTTAAGCGTCAGCGGTTCGAGCACATACGGGCGCTTTAAAAAGTGATACTGCAGAGGTGGCTCATAAATTTGTGAAATAAAGGCCCACTCATTTGAGCTGTAGGAACGTGCAGGATCAAGATGTTTGGGTCGCTCGGTAAATGAGCTGTAAAAAATGGATTGTTTCGGGGCTTCTGCCGGATAAGGTGAGTTCAGTAGAGCATTATCACAAGCGGACAAAATACTTGCCGCAAGAATTAAAACTAGTTGCGGCCCGAGCAGTCTTATTTTTCTCTGTATGTCTTTGATCAAGATGCTGCTTTCAGGTAAGTTACAGGCTTCGGGATGGCAGCCATGGCCGCCACGAGTTGCTTCAATCATCGTACCAAACCAATTGATTGTCAGCTGCTTTTATCCCCCTTACATTAGCTTCCTAGACATAAGGGTATTCGAATGGGTTTTTTGGCTGGCAAAAAGGCACTGATCGTTGGTGTCGCAAGTAGTAAATCAATTGCTTACGGCGTAGCACAAGCTATGCATCGTGAAGGTGCTGAACTCGCCTTTACCTACCAAGGCGAAAAGCTGGAAAAGCGTGTACGCGGTTTTGCTGAAGAATTTGGCTCAGATATCGTTATCCCAATGGATGTCGCAAACGATGATGAAATCACCTCTGCATTTGCTGCCTTAGGCGAACGCTGGGACGGCCTTGATTGCTTGATCCACTCAGTGGGCTTTGCACCTAGGGAGCAGCTTGAGGGCACTTACATCGATGCAGTTACTCGCGAAGGCTTCCAGATCGCGCATGACATTAGTTCATACAGCCTTGCTGCATTAGCAAAAGCTGGACGCCCTATGATGCAAGGTCGCAATGGTTCAATTGTAACTATGAGCTACCTTGGCGCTGTTCGTACTGTACCCAATTACAATGTTATGGGTATAGCCAAGGCATCACTTGAAGCAAACGTCCGTTATTTAGCTGACAGCATGGGACCGGAAGGTGTTCGTGTGAATGCCGTTTCTGCAGGCCCTATCCGCACCTTGGCGGCTTCTGGCATCTCTGGATTCCGCGGCATGTTGGCAGAAGCTGAAGCAAAGACCCCGCTGCGTCGTAATGTCACCATTGAAGAGGTCGGTAACGCGACCGCCTTCTTATGCTCTGATCTTGCATCAGGCATTACGGGTGATGTGATGTACGTTGACTCGGGTTACCACATCGTCGGTATGGCCTAACCGATAAAGCAAAAAGAACCCCGCCAAGGCGGGGTTTTTCTTTTTGCACCTACAGCTTCTGTTCTATCAGTTGCTGTAACTCTTCATGCTCGGCATTGAATTTTCTCAACGCGCCTTCAAATTGATCTTCTTGCTTGGCAGCCAACTCAAGGGCATGACAAGCCTCGCCAAATCGTTCTGGTTTTATCACATGAGAAGAACTCTTTAGGGTATGCGTATCTTTATTTAATGAATCAATATTTTTTGACTCTGCATTTTGCTGAATTGAGGCATGCAAGCGTTGCGCATCTGGCCAATAAGACGTCAGTAATCCCTTTGCAACGTCTTCGCTACCGCTCATTAATCCATTAATGCTGCAAAATCTAAAACTTGCATCAGCCGTCTTACTTAGCAAGTGAAATCTTTGCACCTGAACGATCACGTAATGCATCCGTTAGCGCGGTGAATTGAGCATCAGCTACTTGGCGCTCAAGCGCTTCAGCTAGGACCTTTAGCTCATCTTTTTTCATCGCATCAACATTGCCATCAGTCGCCTTTTTTAATGCGATGACATAGAAGTCCCCTTCTGCTGAAACCACATCCGTTATTGATGATGTCATAGCAAAAGCCGCATCTACGACCTCTACGGGCAAATTAGCATCACGACGCGTTAGTGAAAGGCTCTTGAGCGATTTATTCGCCGCTTTAGCTTTACCTGCGATATCGTTTTGAGCATCGTTAATAAAGGCCTCACCTGCCTCTTTGGCCAGTTGCGAAGCCATTTCAGCAGCCGCTTGAGCTTTCACTTTTTCAGCAACGGCATCAAGAGACTGTATTGATTCAGGCTCATGCTTAGCAACACGAACAACCACTGCATCAGTAGGACCAAGCTCAATCACTTCACTGTTATTTCCACGCTGTAGGACGTCTTCAGAAAAAGCAGCGTTAATCACCTTTACCTGATTGATTTCTGATGGCAACTTACCCTCACGAGAAACCCATTCAGTTTGCTTAACCTTAAGACCCAAAGCTTCTGCTGCAGGCAGCAAACTATCAGGCGTTTCGTAAGCAAGGTCAGCTAGACGCTCATATTGGTTATAGAACAAGTCATCTGCTTGACGTTGACGGTAGGCCTTAGCCACCTTTTCTTTCTGCGTATTAAAGTCCGGAGCACCACCACGAATATCCGTCACTTGAATCACGTGATAGCCAAATTGAGATTTCACTGGCTCACCGATAACGTTTTTATTCAATGCAAAACCGGCATCTTCAAATTCAGGCACCATCACACCGCGTGACACCCAACCAAGATCACCACCCAAATCAGCGGAACCCGGATCTTCAGAATGTTTCTTAGCTAGAGCGGCGAAATCACCACCTGCATTTAACTCTGATACCAACTTTTCAGCTGCCGCTAACTGTTGCACTTCATTTTCAGGGGTAGCAGTCAACAAAATATGACGCATCTTGCGCTCTTCAGGTGCGGCAAACTGATCACGATTCTGCTCATAAAAATCGCGAAGCTCATCGTCACTTACATTGACTGTTGCCGTTAAGACATCAGGGCTTAAGCGAACATAAGACAGCTTTACGCGCTCAGGAACGACGTAGTTCGATTTGTTTTTTTCATAAAAATCAGCAATTTGCTTCTGGCTTAGCTTTGCAGGGTCTTTAAAGTCAGCTGCCTTAAAAACGACCACATCA
>CAZEWM010000015.1:7891-15933 GCA_964516045.1 uncultured Gammaproteobacteria bacterium | reverse complement strand
GCAATGGTGCTGAAGAGGTAGCACCGAGTTTATCCATACGATCACGCATTTCGATTATCAATCGCTCAGCGGTTTTCTTACCCACGCCAGGAATTTTAGTCATTGCCGCCACATCGCCGGCAGAGACAGTCATCGCAAATTCATCAGCCGTCATTCCCGAGAGAATCCCGAGCGCCATCTTTCCACCCACACCATTTACCTTAAGCAAGGCACGAAATAGCGCACGATCAGACTCTGCCGAAAAGCCATACAAGATATGAGCATCTTCACGGACAGTAAGATGGGTGTACAAGGTGACTTCATCATTACCTAAGGGCAAGGCATAGAAGGTCGACATCGGCGCTTCAAGCTCGTAGCCGACACCATTCACATCGAGCAATAAAAACGGTGGTTGTTTATGCAGTACGCGTCCGCGTAACAGACCAATCATCATCTCCCCCCGATGGATGATAGCGTGGTGTGACTATGCGCATGACACAGTGCGATCGCGAGCGCGTCCGACTCATCAAGCCCAAACTTACCTTGCAGAGAGAGTAACACCTTGACCATATGCTGAACTTGCTCTTTTTCAGCTTGCCCTTTACCCACCAAGGCTTTTTTGACCACACGTGGTGTGTATTCAAAGACTGGTTTTTGCGCGACAACCGCTGCAGCAATAGCCGCGCCCCTCGCCTGACCCAGCTTCAATGCTGAAGAAACGTTTTTATCGACAAACACTTCTTCAATCGCAACTTGATCTGGCTGATGCTCTTCAATGATCTGCTGCAGACCGAGAAAGATCTCGCCAAGACGCTCGGTAAACGCTTTTTGCTGCGTGCGAATACATCCGCTAGCAATATGCCGACTATGCGAGCCGTTACTCTCGATGATCCCGTAACCGGTGACTCGAGAGCCTGGGTCAATACCAAGGATACGTGCCAATTAAGCGCCCCGAGCTTCTATCAGTGCACCAGAAATCCAATCATTCTGGCGCACCCCTTTTAGCCCTCTGTCTTTTCAGACTGAGGTAAACGTAGCTTCAAGTGCAACTCACGAACCTGCGAAGGCTCCACTTCGGATGGCGCTTGAGTCAGCAAACAGCTAGCGCTTTGTGTTTTCGGGAAGGCCATCACATCTCGAATCGATTGAGCGCCCGCCATCAACATCACAAGGCGATCAAGGCCGAATGCTAAACCACCGTGTGGAGGACAACCAAACTTCAACGCATCCAACAGGAAGCCAAACTTCTCTTTCTGCTCAGCCTCATCAATGCCTAATAGGCTAAAGACTTTCTGTTGCACAGACTCTTGGTGAATACGAATTGAACCGCCACCGACTTCTGTACCATTAAGCACCATATCGTAGGCACGCGATAAACACTTACCTGGATCGCTTTCCAACAGGTCGATTTGATCTGTCTTAGGCGCTGTAAACGGATGGTGCAATGCATGCCAACGATTAGAACCCTCATCCCACTCGAACATTGGGAAGTCGACAACCCAGATTGGCTTCCAATCAGCATTCATTAGACCTAAGTCTTCTGCTAGCTTCACGCGCAAAGCACCAAGCGCCTCATTCACAACTGAGGTTTTATCTGCACCAAAGAATACGATATCGCCATCTTGCGCGCCGGTACGCTGCATAATCGACATCGCGACATCATCTGGAAGGAACTTAAGGATTGGAGACTGCAAACCGTCTACACCATCTGCAATCGCATTAACTTTGATATAAGCCAAGCCCTTAGCGCCATAGACACTCACAAATTTGGTGTACTCATCGATGTCCTTACGACTTAGCTTGCCACCTTCAGGTAAACGCAATGCCGCAACACGACCATTCGGATCATTAGCGGGACCTGCAAAGACTTTGAACTCAACGCCTGCCATCAAATCAGCCACGTCGATCAATTCAAGATCGGTACGCATATCTGGACGATCCGAACCAAAACGACGCATCGCTTCGTCATATGGCATGCGAGGGAATGGATTTGGCAGATCAACATTCAGCGCGTCTTTAAAGACACCACGGATCATGTTCTCCATCAAATCCATGATTTGATCTTCAGATAAGAACGACATTTCTAAATCGAGCTGTGTAAATTCAGGCTGACGGTCAGCACGCAAGTCCTCATCACGGAAACAACGCACGACTTGGTAGTAACGATCGAAGCCAGACATCATCAACAACTGTTTAAACAGTTGTGGCGACTGTGGCAACGCAAAGAATTTGCCCGCATGTACACGACTTGGCACCAAATAGTCACGCGCGCCCTCTGGGGTCGCCTTGGTGAGCATTGGGGTTTCCATATCCATAAAGCCGTTGTCGTCGAGGTAATTACGCAATAAACGTGACACCTTGGAACGCAACATCATGCGCTCTTGCATGATTGGACGACGCAAATCGACATAGCGATAACGCAGACGAATATCTTCAGATACCTCGTCCTCATCAATTTGGAATGGCGGAGTATCAGCCTTATTCAGAATCTCAAGCTGCTTACCCAAAATTTCAATCTGACCTGATGACAACTGATCATTGGTGGTGCCTTCAGGACGAGCGCGCACAAGGCCTGTAATCTTCAAAACGAACTCATTACGCACCTGCTCTGCCATTTTGAACACATCTTCGATATCAGGGTCGTAAACCACCTGAACCAAACCGCTGCGATCACGCAGGTCGATAAAAATGACACCGCCGTGATCTCGACGACGATTAACCCAACCGCAGATCTCTACAGTTTCGCCAATGAACTTTTCGGTGACTTCGCCACAGTAGTGGGTACGCATGGAGCTTTCCTAATTACAGGCCATCCGGCCGCTTAAAATTGTTGTGTTAATGGCAGGACGAACAACCGCCAGAGCCGCAACTATGACCACCGCCACCGTGTGACGAGGACTTAACCAGACCCGTAACTGACATCAGTTTCTTCAGTGCAGAAGCATGACACTTAGGACATTCCTGCAACGGGTCAGCGCTCATTTTTTGCATCACCTCAAGGGTGTGACCACACGCCTCGCAGCGATATTCGTAAAATGGCATGGCAAAAACCCGTTCATCTGTAGAAAAACCGCGCGATTTTAGCACAGGCGAGATTTTTGAATGAAGGGGCGATACGATCAGAATCCGCAAAATTGTGAGAAAAATCACCATGTCATCACCTCGCGCTGTACTTATCACTGGTTGCTCCAGCGGCATTGGGCTGTGTGCAGCTACGATGCTGCGACAGCAAGGCTTTCACGTTATTGCGAGCGCACGAAAGACTGAGGACGTTCAACGACTGCGAGACTCGGGCTTTGATGCAGTTCAAATCGATGTCGGCGATCGCCGCAGTATTGATGACGGGGTGGCGGAAACACTGAAACTCACCAATGGAAAACTCTACGGACTTTTCAACAATGGGGCTTACGGCCAACCCGGTGCAGTAGAAGATCTCAGCTGGGATGCACTTGAGACACAACTTCGCACTAACCTGCTCGGCTGGCATGAACTGACTCGCCAAATTATCCCGATCATGCGACGTGAAGGTGAAGGCCGCATCATCCATAACAGCTCAGTGCTGGGTTTTGTCGCCATGCCCTACCGCGGCGCTTACAACTGCTCTAAGTTTGCCCTCGAAGGTCTTACAGACACCTTACGTCTGGAACTACATGGCTCGGGCATTCAAGTGAGCTTGGTAGAACCTGGCCCAATCCGTAGTCGCTTCCGCGATAATGCAAAAAAAGCCTTTGAGCGTTTTATCAACCCTGCCGGCAGCCCACATCAAGCTAACTATCAAGCAATGGCAGTCCGCCTTGAGAAAGAAGGTGATGCTGCACCTTTCACGCTTGATCCTGAAGCAGTCGTTAAGAGTGTTCTCCATGCACTCACAGCTAAACATGCTAAACCACGTTATCGAGTGACCTTCCCCACGCATCTTTTCTGGTGGCTAAAACGAATACTCAGCACGAAAGCCATGGATCGCATTTTGCGCAAAGCCTCGGGTGATGGTGCACGTTAATCGTGGGTAATGTTTTTACAAAATGTCTCTTTAATTTTGAACGAAACCAAAAAGGCCATTAGCGCCAAACCAGCCGAAAACAACAAGGCATTCTCATAATCACTGACTTGGTATATACGCAGCTCTCCCTGCATTGCGCCATTCCACGTTTGATCTAATACCCAGCCAAATAACGGCTGCATTATCGCAGCACCTAGGAACAGGCCTGTATTTACCAATCCAATTGCCATACCCGCGTGTGCTGGCTCAGAGACTTCTTTAGCTACCGAATAACCTAAAACAAACCCACTAGCAGCGAAACCAAGAAAACCGTAAAGCAAATAAGCTGACAATCCCGGCTGCCAAGGAGCATATATCAGGGCAAGCCAGGCAAGTAATGACACAAATGCTGCCCCCATAATGAAAGGCTTTCGCTTCCCATAGGCATCAGATACTGAACCCATAATCAGACACCCAACAGCAAATCCAATTAAGCTTAAGGTGTAGTAGTTAGCCCCTTCATCAAGCGACAGACCATGCACATCATGTAACAGCCTGTCACCCCAGAGACCGACAAAGGCAAACATGTTGCCGGTTACGCCGAGATTGACCCAAAAACCAGGCCAAGCCATTCGATTAGATATAACCGCCTTTAGAGCTGTTAGCACGTTTAGCTTAACTTTCTTTCGAGGGGCTAGACCCTCTAACTCCCTGACAGATGGAAAACCAGCATCAACGGGGGAATTACGAACAAATAGCCATGTAAATAAAGAAAGAAATAGAGCTGCAACACCGATACCGAGAAACACTTCACGCCATGTAAAAGCGCCCAAAAGGACCACTAAGGGTGCTGCCGCCAAAATAGACCCCACGTTACCAAGCAAGATAGTTAAACCACTAACCTTTCCGTCTTCTTTGGAACTAAACCACTCTGCGTTAGATCGCATCATGCCGATAAAAATGACCGACACACCTAAACCAACGAGAAACCGGCCGGCAGACGCCCAAGCAAAATCATCTGCCAATCCAAACACAATCGATCCGATACCAGAAACAATACCGCCAAGCGTCACACTTACCCTAGGGCCCAACGTATCAGCAACCAAGCCGGCTGGAATTTGCATAGCGGTGTAAGGATACAAATACATCGCTGATAAGCTGCCCAACGCTGCCGCAGTCGTTCCAAAATCAACCATCAAACTGCTAGAGACTGCAGCCGGCGCCATACGGTGAAAAAACACCAACATATAGGCCAACCCAAGAACAGTGAAAATAATCCACCGGGTACGCTGAAAGCCTTCTGGATAATGAACCTGCATTGCTAATCCGCTGAAAAAAACAAACCTTACCGCCCAAATCAGGCAGAAGATACATATTTGATATGACTTTCTTTAATTAAACGGACTTAACCGCTGCAAATGTCTGCGCAAAATAATGCTCTAGGAATTGATCAAAAGATTCTGAATCTTGATTGCTCAGTGCTGCAAAATCTTCATGTGACTGTGCAATCAACTGATCAAATTGCGCACGGCGCTCCTCTGAAATATCTCGCTCAAGCAAGAACCTCTGGTGCTTTTTCGATAGCCGTTGCGCAAAGCCATAGAAGCTCTCAGCATTATCCTCCATCTCTGCCAACATGCGTGCGGAAGGGGTCAACTGAGGACGGATGATCTTACCGATTTGCTCATCCAGTGCGTCTTCGTAGTTACTGCCGCCATTGACCTTGTCGAGTAGCTCACAGATTGGGTACATCTGTGAAAGTAGCTGGTGCCCCCATTCTTGCAGGCTCACTGACTCACCCTGTCGACGTAGTTGAATATTGGGTTCACGACCACGGTGTGCAACCGCAAGTAAGTTTTCATTCAACTCACGGTTTTCTGTTTCATCAATAGAGGGGCTGTCGCTGAGCATACACATCAATAACCACGCCTCAAGGAAGCGCAGCTGCACTTCATCCACACCAAGGGGGTGATAAGCATTCACATCCAAAGAACGGAGCTCGATATATTTGACACCAGACTCCAATAGCGCCACCGCTGGGCTTTGCAATCGCTTTAAGGCTGGCTTTGGTCGCACTTGACTGTAATACTCATTCTCAATCTGAAGAATATTGGCGTTGAGCTGTCGATACTTACCCTCTTCAGACACACCAAGACGCTGCCACGGCTCAGCGGGTGTTGTTATCGCTCGCAATAAGGACTGCGCATAGGACCCAACCGAATTGTAGTCCGCACGAATACCTAAGCCTTCCTCTTTACTGTTTTGATAACCGATATCACCCATACGTAATGACGTTGCATACGGCTCAAAATAGGTCGCATCATCAAACTTCGGAAGATGCGAAACACCATTCGGGAAGAAGGATTTACAGACTGCAGGTGATGCGCCAAAGAGATATGGAATTAACCATCCACCTCGCAGAACATTACGCACTAAGCGCATGTAATAGGTATCGCGACACTCTTCAGGCGAGTCATATTTACCTAAGGCTTTTGAAAATTCTGGCCAAAAGGCTTCTGGAAGTGACCAGTTAAAGTGCACGCCAGCAATCACCTGCATAACGCGGCCATAACGTAGCCCCAAGCCCTCGCGGTAAACATGTTTCATCTTGCCAATGTTGGAATCACCATACTCTGCAATTGGAATATTGTGATCACCGTAAAGCACACAGGGCATGCTAGTAGCCCATAACAGTTCTTTTTGCAGCGACTGATAGGCATAGCTTTGCAGGTCTGCCAAATAATCAAGCGCATCACCCACATCACTGAAGGCTGGCGTAATAAATTCAGCGAGCGCTTCAGAATAATCTGTAGTCAGAATAGAATTCGTTAAGGGGTGCCCCCATGCATGGGGATGATTCGTTAACGCGATACCCCCTTTATCTGAAACACGAAGACTTTCTTTTTCTAAGCCAATGCACGTGCCCTTGAGTAACTCAGGAGACAACTTCTCCTTCAAGATTTGTACTCGCGACAAATATGATTGAGCAATAACGGGACGAATATGCGGCGAGCTCACAAATGGACTCCGAAAAATGATGGCGCAGTGTAACGCTCCGGGACGCAAAATCACATTTGCTCACAGTAGGGTAATACGGCAACCTAGCAACCCATGATTAGATTTGCCACCCTGCTCGCCTGCCTCCTTATCACCCCGCCAAGTTTCGCTAACGAACTTGCGATGGATGTTGCTGCCATTTCAAGCAAGGCCTTAGATAAAGGAAAGCTGCGTCTTCGCTCTGAAGGCGTGATCCTTGCTGATCAGTCAGGCAATATCTTATTCAGCCGTAATGCTGACAGACCGCGCCCAATTGCTTCGGTAACAAAGCTAATGACGGCGGTTGTCATTCTCGATGCAAAACTTTCTCTCGATGAAAAAATCACCATCACTAAAGCTGACCGTGATCTAAGACAACTCACCGGCTCGCGCTTAAAAGTCGGTGCAAAACTCACCCGTAAAGAGCTACTGACACTTGCCATGCTCTCATCTGAGAATCGCGCTGCTCTTGCGCTTGGTCGCACTTATCCTGGTGGTAGCGAGACCTTTGCCAGAGCCATGAATGAGAAAGCAAAAAACCTAGGGATGATGCATTCAAACTTTATTGACGCCGCCGGGCTATCGCCGAACAATCTCTCAACACCAAATGATCTTTTGTTATTGATGCAGGCTGCAGAAAAGCATCCCTTGTTAAAGAAAATTGCACAAACTCGTAGTGTTACCGTGAAGCCATATAAGCGACTGGGTCCTTTGCGTTATGTGAACACCAATCGCTTCTCACGCAATAAATCTTGGGAATTATTACTAAGCAAAACTGGCTTTCTGACCGAGGCTGGCCGCTGCTTAGTAATGAAGGCGCGTGTAGACAATAAAGACGTCACCATGATCTTGCTCGATTCCTACGGCAAGCTAACACCCTTTGGTGATGCGAACCGAGCTAGAGAATGGCTCAAGCGTTATCGGAAAAGTGCTTGAGACTCAGTCGCTGCAATAACAGGCTGATTAACAATCCAGTCTGACATCACGCGGGCCGCTTCCTCGAGCATTATCTTTTTAATGCCTTCTGGATCTTTATCCTGATCTGCCA
>CAZEWM010000015.1:0-7791 GCA_964516045.1 uncultured Gammaproteobacteria bacterium | reverse complement strand
GCTTCCTCGAGCATTATCTTTTTAATGCCTTCTGGATCTTTATCCTGATCTGCCAACTCTTCTTGCTCATCTAACGATTCAAGCGCACCTAGACCACGATGCGCACGCAAACGATTCAAGCTTTCAAGCTGCTCTTCTTCACGTTGATCAAGCTCAGCTTGGCGAACTGATTCTTTCAAGCTCAATACCTTAAGATCACGCAACTCAGCAATCCGCTTCTCTTGATCAATCAAAAATGCAAAACCCGGATCATGCTGAATACGCTGCTCAGACATTGCACGTAACTTTTCAATCGGGAAGATGGTTGGACGCGGACGAATAGCCGGCTCAATTGAGGCCCATGGAAGCGCATGCTCAAGTGCTCGCTCACCATGTTCTTTCGCACCAAAAGATGTCGGGAACACCACATCAGGCACAACGCCACGGTGTTGTGTACTGTCGCCTTGGACACGGAAGAACTGCGCCATGGTTAAACGCAAACGCCCCAGATCTTTTTCAGTTCGTAAGTAGCGTTGCAGATCCACCAAAGTTTGCACCGTACCCTTACCAAAGGTTGGCTCACCAACGATCAAAGCTCGCTGATAGTCCTGCATTGCGCCTGCAAATATCTCAGATGCGGAAGCACTATTGCGATCGACTAGAACCATTAAAGGACCACGATAGGCAATACCTGGGTCTTGATCTCGCTCTAACTCGACATTGCCATTGCTATCCTTAACTTGTACCACTGGACCTTTATCAATAAACAAACCAGTCAGTTCGGTAGCTTCAGTCAGAGAACCACCACCATTCTGGCGCAGGTCAATAATGATGCCATTGACCTTATCTGCTTCGAGTTTTGTTAAGAGCTCACGCACATCTCGCGTTGTGCTACGAAAATCATCGGTACCACTCGCTGCGCCATTAAAGTCACGATAGAACCCAGGAATCTCGATCACACCAAGCTTCAAGTTATCCACTTCAATGACATCACTTTTAGCAGCACTGTCTTCTAGTTTGATCTGATCACGCACGAGCGCCAGCTCTTTTGTACGGCCTGAGTCTTCACCTTTCGGTAACACCTGTAGACGTACCGTTGACCCTTTAGGACCGCGAATTTTGTCGACCACATCATCGAGACGCCAACCGATGACATCGAGCATTTCGCCCTTCCCACCCTGTGCAACACCAACGATACGATCACCTGATTTAATCTTCCCGCTTCGAGCAGCAGGACCACCAATAACCGTCTTCACCACTTCGGTATATTCATCTTTACCACGCAACACCGCGCCAATACCTTGCAGCGACAAACGCATGCCGATATCAAAGTTCTCAGAAGAACGAGGTGACATATACGTTGTATGAGGCTCGATACTCAGCGTCACGGCATTCACAAAGGCCTGAAAAATATCCGCTGAGGTCATCTGCTGTACTCGATTACGAATATTTTCGTAACGGCGAATCAGCTTCTTTTCAATATCTTTAGTTTCACCGCTCAGGCGGAGGCTAAGCACATCATTCTTAACACGCTTGCGCCACAAATCCTCCAAGACAAAATCATCTGCCGCCCATGGCGCTTTCTCGCGATCAATTTGATATGTCTCATCAAGTGAGAAATCAAAGTCATTAAAACGCACCAAGCTCACGGCAAAGGCAATGCGATTTTCAACTTTGTCACGAAAGTGCTTAAAGATGGTGTATGCCGGATCAAGTAAACCATTGTGAAGGCTGTCATCAAACTCATCGCGATAATGATCAAGCTGACGTAAATCTACCTGAGTAAAAAACGCACGATTAGCATCAAGCGTTTCGAGATAGCGATCAAACGCCATCGCCGATAGCTCATCATTAATCTCGGGTTTGGTGTAATGGAATGACTCGAGGACTTGACCGATGACCAAGGCAGTTCGGCGCTGGAATTCATCGGGCTTAAGCTCTGACTTCGGCACAAACTTTGGCGTTGCCCCAACAGAGCCCACTAAAAAAACCAAAACACACAACAAAAGCTTTTTCATCAACAACTTAGCCTAGTTCAAACCATTCATCACGCCAGGAGTTTGGCGCAATCCTATGAGCAGAGCACGATAATCCGGATCATCCTCCGAAATCAACCTGTGACGCAGGGCAAAATCAATGATCACCAAATTGCAATTGAGCTTGAAATCATCGGTATCACGGACGATCTGCAATACATCTTCGACAGGCATCAAGTGAAATGATTCCACTTCACCATCGGTATTCTGCGGAATAAACGTGGCCGGTAATTCAATGTCGTAACAATACAAGACATCAGGACGGAAACCATTCGCATTCACGCGGTTGTACGCAATACTGCCAACATAGGTAGCTTGCTGGGCAAGCGCCGCTGACATGCCCGCCTCTTCTTGGCATTCCTTAATAAGGTTCTCTTCCAGACTGATGCCCTGTGGTAATCCACCAGCAACCATGTTGTCCCATGCACCGGGAAAGATCGCGCGATCACGGGCACGCTTTCCCACCCATAACAAAAGGCGACCGTTATAGTTCACATACCCATTGAGGTGTTGGCCAAACGAACGCAGACCGAAGTGACTTGCAGCAACTCGGTCAATTTCCGCAATCGCCTCGTCACGCTCACCTGCCGTTAAGGGATAGGGCTCATTCATCGGCTTGTGCGGCAAGACACCTTGCTCAAACAAGGTATTCACCACAACACTTAACTCTGCGGTCAAGGCTTCACCTCGAAGCGAAGGATTACTCAATCCAACCTGACTCTCTGAAATAGCAAATATCTGATCAAACTGACGCAGGTATTCAACAAAACTGGGGCGCAACCACCCATACACTTGACCGTTGATCTCCCAGGGCACAAAGCGTTCGGTAATCACCGGGTTACATGCTTCAATGTGACGCAAGTAACTCATACGCTTTTCTTCTCAACCTTTTTGATTTCTTGCCAAGCAGCTTCCATCTGCTCTAACTCAAGTTGCGTTAGATCTTTATGACCTTGAGAAGCGAGATACTGCTCCATCGCCCGAAAGCGACGCTCAAACTTATTATTCGCTGCACGCATGATCTCTTCAGATTCAAAACCCAACTTTCGAATAATGTTAGTCATTACAAAAAGAATATCGCCAAGCTCATCAGCTAAATGATCACGATCACCTGAGGCCCAGGCCTCACGGACTTCGGCAACTTCTTCGACCATCTTGTCGAAAGCACCTTCTGGACTAGGCCAATCAAAGCCAACTTTCGACGCTTTTTTAGTCAGCTTTTGCGCGCGCATCAATGCCGGAAGACCCTTGGTCACCCCAGCTAGCGCACTGTTATCTAACTGCTGATCACGCTCCTGCGCCTTGATCGCTTCCCAAGCAGAACCTAATTGCTCTTCCGTTTCAAAATTAGCGTCCGCAAATACATGCGGATGGCGACGATGCATTTTATCCGCGATATCCGCAGCGATATCATCAAAGGTAAAACGCCCTTCTTCATTGGCTATCTGGCTGTAAAAAACCACCTGAAATAACAAGTCTCCAAGCTCACTCTTTAACTCATCATAATCTTCACGCTCAATTGCATCAGCCACCTCATACGCTTCTTCTAAGGTGTAAGGCACGATCGTTTTATAGGTTTGTTTGCGATCCCAAGGACAACCTTTCTGTGGATCACGCAACTGCGCCATAATTTCAAGCAGACGATCTATGGAACTCAACTCAACCACCTGGTAATGAGATACCCGTGACTTTCTTATATAAAGTCACGGCGTAAGAATCTGTCATGCCCGATACAAAGTCAGTCAATAACAATAAACGCAAATAAGGATCTTGAACTGGCACACGATTAGGACCGACGAATTGCTCAGGTACCAAACGGATTAACATACGACTGCGGGCTGATGCACTATCACCATGTTCAGCCACATCATCGATGACCTGAATAAAGCGTTCCAACAAATCGCTAACCACTTGGAAACCTGCCGCCTGAATACTCACCACTTCTGGGGCACAATAGATACGCTCAACCGCAAGATCGATTAGATGATCAGCCTTCTGACGGCATGGAATCATTTCAAGCAAAGGCTGATCAAAGCTGCCGTCTAAAATCTCAGCTTCGTTATCCAGGAAGCAGTCACGTGCCTGCAAAATAATTTGATTAATAACCTTTGCACGTAAAAACTCCACCCGATCTTTCTTTTCCCGGATAGCTTTCAAGCGCTCCGCTTGCTTATCACGATCCGGTAATAAATCGAGGAAAGCTTCAACCACCTCTTCATATGAGAAGTGGCCTAGGCGATAACCGTCTTCCAAATCAATCACGCGATAGCTTATGTCATCCGCCGCCTCGACAAGGAATGCCAAGGGATGACGACACCACATGGCATAAGGTGAATCACGCCGTATCAGTCCAACCTCATTCGCAACAGTTTCAAAGTTTTCACGATCAGCTACTGTGAAACCTTGTTTTTTTGCGCTCACACCAGCATGCGTATTACCACCCACCCAGGATTCACGCGGGTACTTAGTAAATGCCGCAAGGGTTGCTGAGGTCAGTTGCAACCCCCCCTGGTTATCAGGATTTTGTAAGCGCGTCACAATACGGAAGCCTTGCGCATTACCTTCAAATGCTAAGAAATCCTCGCGCTCACTGCCACGCAATACCTCGACTCGACGAGAGCCATAATCTGCCGTCATAGCCCAATGACGAATCGCATCTTCACCGGAATGACCAAATGGTGGGTTACCAATGTCATGCGCCAAACACGCTGCAGCAACAACGTTGCCAAAGTCAGACGCTTCAAAGTCATGCAAGCCATGACGCGCCATGATCTGCTCACCCACTAAGGTGCCCAAAGAGCGACCAATACTCGAAGCCTCCAAGCTATGGGTCAGACGCGTACGAACATAATCTACTTTAGATAGGGGAAAGACCTGTGTCTTATCCTGCATACGACGAAAAGCAGACGAAAAGACGACGCGATCGAAGTCGCGCTGAAAATCTGTTCTTGCCGTAATTGATTGTGGTTCTTCTGAGGAACCTAAACGTTTGCGCGACAGTAGTCGCTTCCATTCCATCGTCATACAGAGCGTCGGTTTTTATTTAATCTGCTAAGCCCTAAGGGTACCATCCAAGCCGCAGAGAAGGCGCTGTTTTTAGTGTTTAACGAAGCTCTCGAACGACACGAAAACCAAGATTTACATCAAGCTCATCGCGCAACCGCGGACGGCGTGAAGCGCTTCGTGAAAAGACTGCCGCATCAAACCAAGACCCACCGCGTACCGTGATCCACTTATTACGGCGTTTAGGGGGAGCCGGATGATAACGAGAAAGATTGGCCAGCGACTTGCTGTAATTTGACGATGTCATCTCCCAGACATTGCCATGCATGTCATGCAGACCCCAAGCATTCGCTGGGTACTGACCAACTTCAATGGTTTTAGCGATTGGTGCACACTTCGGCAGAATAAAACGCTTACCTTGCCTTTCTTCGTCGTAAGGAAAAGCTGCACGGAAATGTACATTTTTACAGCTCACCGAATCACCAAAGGCAAAGGCCTCGGATGAGCCAGCGCGGCAGGCATATTCCCACTCAGCTTCATTTGGCAAACGATATTCATGCCCGGTTTCATCACTCAACCAACGGCAAAAGTCCTCTGCCTGGACATGCCGAACATTTATCACCGGATGTCGACCTTCACTCCGAATTAACTCCCAACTCCAGACCCAATCAGTAGCTTCTGTGAATCGCTCGAATTGCTCCGCAGTAATCGGCACCGTGCCTATCGCAAAAGACTCCAGCATTTGCTGATAGTGCATTGGCGCTTCATTTGCACGATGACCAAACTCCATTTCTGCTGAGCCCATTTCAAAAACACCTGCAGGAATGACCGTTAAATCAGGACCATGCGAACCATCCTGGAGTCGATCACAAAATTGCACATCAATCGAAAAAGAAGCTGCAGTCTTTGCTTGAAGTGTTTGTCGCTCAACGACCGATAAGTCGGGAATAAAAGGCAGCGCTTTACTGCCTGATTTTTCGGTGTACTGCATGAGAATTAGGGGATTTAATTTCGTTGCGTCATTATCGCTTATTCATAGTCTTATTGAATGACCATAAACAGGCTATCGCTGACAAAGATCAATACAACGTCCAGATTATTGAATGCTATTTGTTAAGATAGACCCTGCACGGAACACACGGACTTCTATGAACACACTACCCCCTTGCCCTCAATGCCAATCTGAATTCACTTATCAAGATGGCGAGATGATAGTCTGCCCCGAATGCGCACATGAGTGGTCCCCAAGCGATGACGCTGGAACAAGTGATGAACTGATTGTTCGTGATGCCAATGGCAATCTTTTACAAGATGGCGATACCGTTGTGGTCATCAAAGACCTGAATGTGAAAGGCAGCTCAAGCGGTATAAAAATAGGCACCAAGGTGAAAAACATTCGCCTCGTTGATAGCGATCACAATATTGACTGCAAAATCCCAGGCATTGGCGCGATGGGCCTTAAATCAGAGTTTGTGAAAAAAGCTTAATCCAAACCCAATGGATTATCGGGATTAACACCTTCCATGAACGGCAGTTTTCTGTCGTTATTAGTGACTTGATAAACTAAGCCCATCCAATTACCGACAATCGCTTCACCGGTATCGTGCCAGGTGTTATCAAGTGCAGGCGTAAGCAAGTGCTCTGGAAAGTTCGGCAATGGTGATTTCTGCGCCTTAGCTAACTTCAAATCTGCAATATATTCACGCACCAATGCTTTTTCTTGTTCGCCAAAATAATTCGCGATAAACGGCGGGAACTGCGCAAGATCACCGGCAGCATATCGTCCGACTTCACGCTTGAACTCTTTTAGCAACGAAACCGTGTCGTATTCTGGATGACCTTGGAAGAACACAAAACGGAAGCCGTCCTGACTTGTTGCTAAGTGCACACCCACTTCGTCGCTTTCAACCAATACGCGCAGTTTTGCTGAATCAAATTGATCACGATCTACCGCATTCCAACGTGAGTGAGGCACATCAAATCGCGTATTCACATCAGAGATAAGAGGATGCGCTTGATCGACAACACGATGAGGATAGACGCCCCAAACCTTAGCATCTTGCGGCCGACGTTTTTGCCCATAACGGAACTCAAGCACTGCATGTGTAGCCAAGCATGAGCACAAGGTTGAGGTCACATTCTCATAAGCCCAATCGACAACTTCTTTAAGAGGCTCCCAAAAAGGCTGATTCGACAAGTCAGACCCAACCACATTGGCGCCAGTGATAATCAAGGCATCTAAACCCTGCTCACGAATTTGATCAAAGGTTTCGTAGTATTGCTCAATATAAGCACACGCCTCTTCACCTCTAGGCAATGATGGCAAGGTAAAGGGATGCACATAAAACTGGGCAATTGGATTACTCTCACCGACCAAACGGAAGAACTGCCGCTCAGTCGCTTCTAGTGCCTTATCCGGCATCATGTTCAACAGGCCGATGTGCAGCTCACGAATATCCTGATTCTTTGCACGCTCTGGGCTAAGCACAGCAACACCCTCGCCCCTAAGACGATCAAATGAGGGTAAGTTGTTATGTGCAACAATCGGCAAAACTCAATCCTTAGGTTATGACTGGCGAGCAATCGCAGTTTCGATTAACGCCAAAAAGTCTGCTTCATTCTTTACCGAAGATACCTCTTGTGAGGTCACTGTATAGCCTCGCTTAGCGATATCTTCGTAACGAGGCACGCGCGAATGGAACAAGCGTGGAAATACCCAACGAGTAAATTCATCTGGATCCATTTGCGCAGCAAACTCCAAGTTATTCTCAGC
>CAZEWM010000014.1:0-16418 GCA_964516045.1 uncultured Gammaproteobacteria bacterium | reverse complement strand
TTGGCGCGCCCGAGAGGATTCGAACCTCTGACCTTTGCCTCCGGAGGGCAACGCTCTATCCAGCTGAGCTACGGGCGCATTAGACTCGAGTAGTTTAACAGTTCTGGTTAAACGTGCCCGTAAGCAAGCATCGCATCAGCAACTTTAATGAAGCCGGCGATATTTGCACCTTTCACATAATCGATGCCATTCTCGGTTTCGCCATACTCTACACATTGTTCATGGATGCGCTGCATCATCTGGTTCAAATGTTGCTCAAGCGTGTCATTGGTCCAGCTGACACGGGTGCTATTTTGTGACATTTCAAGACCTGAAATCCCAACGCCACCTGCGTTCGCCGCTTTAGCGGGGCCAAATAGAACATTTGCTTGCTTGAAGGCATTCACCGCATCGAGTTCACACGGCATGTTGGCACCTTCAGCGACTGCAATAACGCCGTTCTTAATTAAGGTGTTTGCATCATCCAGTGATAACTCATTTTGAGTGGCACAGGGCATCGCGATATCAGTTGGCACGCCCCAAGGCCGGCCTTCGTGAAAGGTGGCTGTGGGAAATGCTTTGACGTACTCGTTGATACGACCACGGCGTTCTTGTTTGAGCTCTTTAACCCATTCGAGTTTGTAATCAGCAATGCCATCAGGGTCGTGTATAAAACCTGATGAATCGGACAGGGTGATTGGCTTAGCACCAAGCTGCAGCATTTTTTGCGCAGCATAGATGGCCACATTGCCAGCTCCCGAAATAGATACTCGCTTGCCTTCAATAAAGCGACCAGACTCTTTCATCATCTCGTTTAAGAAGATCGCGGCGCCATAGCCTGTAGCCTCGGTGCGTAGCTTGGAGCCGCCGTATTGAAGGCCTTTACCAGTGAGCACACCGCTAAACTGATTAGTAATACGTTTGTATTGACCAAACATAAAGCCAATCTCACGACTTCCTACACCAATGTCACCTGCTGGTACATCTGTGTCAGGGCCAATATGACGGTATAGTTCGGTAATGAAAGACTGGCAGAAACGCATGATCTCATTATCACTTTTACCTTTTGGGTTGAAGTTGGCGCCGCCTTTTCCACCACCCATCGGTAGGCCAGTGAGACTGTTCTTAAAGATTTGCTCAAAGCCTAGGAACTTAAGCACGGACATATTTACATCTGGGTGGAATCTAATGCCGCCTTTATAAGGGCCAATGGAATTGTTGAATTGCACTCGAAAGCCACGGTTCACGCGTATATTGCCGGCATCATCTGTCCACGGTACGCGAAAGTAGATAGCGCGATCAGGTTCTGCAAGACGCTCCATAATGCGCATCTCTTGATAATGCGGTTTGGTCTCAATAAAAGGAAAAATGGTCGCTGCAAACTCTTCTACAGCTTGATGAAACTCGGGCTCGCCAGGGTTGCGTTTAATCACCCCTTCCATGTAGCAGTTGAACATCTCATTGGCGTTTTTCTCGCCCGGCATAAAGTAAGTCATAGTGGGTTCATCTAGCTTATGTTGATGTCATTCTAGCCACATCGTCGTGACGCTGATGTGGCACAGCAATTGATCTTAGTCATCGCGACTCAGTGGTTAAGGTTTGATCTGATTGATCAACAGCGAAACCGGTTTAGATGATTCGATATTCATCGCCACTTCTTCGGCTTGTAGATCACCGCTCTGCGCAATGGCTTGTCCGGTTTTCGAGATACGAGCACCCACTAAGACGTCCTGAGTGGTGGATAGTGTCATCTGTGGCATCATCGCCATCGCATCCGTTAAGGTGACTTGGATCGGTAGCTCTGACACTTTATGTCGCGCAACGGCTACCGGCATTGGCGGACCTTGTTGCGCCTTCGCATAGATGAACACGGTGTCGTCATCGCTGATTTTTTCGAGTAACTCAGGCGCAAGAGCTACACTTACCGTAATCGTAGCACTGGTGGCTGGCGCAGGTGCTTGCCATGCATTACCAGTTTGCTGACTGACTTGAGAAAGCATGGCACCAAGTTCTTGCTGCATGCCGGGTTCGCCGCTCAGTAAGGGATAAGCGCGCTCCCAAAAGGCTTGCGCTTTGGCAAACTGCTCACGTTGGTGTGCAGCGTTGCCAGCCAGCCATAGCGCAGTGATGGCTTCAGGCTCTTCCTTTAGGATCTCATCAAGAAGCGTGACAGCTTCGTCCGGTACGTTGCCGCCATTGATCATTGATAAAGCATCGACCAAAGAGATCTTCGCAGTGGTGTTGTTTGGCATCAGTGTGAGTAATTTACGATAAGCACGCACAGCACCTTGATGATCGCCCATCTTCATGAAGGTGCGACCCAATAAGAACCAGCCTTGTGCGTTGTCTGGCTTTTTATTTAAACGGCTTTCAAGCTCTTTAACCAGTTCGCCAATCGGCGGCAAGTTTGCGGATGAGCTTGCAGGCGCAGAAGGTCCAACAACATCTAAGTATTGAGGAGCACCAACGTGCTGATAAACACCAATAACGATGGCAGGGATGATCAGTACCAAGCCAAGCAATGTGCCCTTAGCAAGTTTTGGGGTGCTGTTATCGATGGTTGCTGCGGCTTTACTTAAATCCTGAGCTAGAGCGATCTCTAAATCTTTCTTCGCTTGGCTAAATTCTTCATCAGAAAGTTCGCCATTCGCATGTGACTTCTCAATCTCTTCCAGGCGTTCGCGTGCAATGCGAATGTTGTCTTCGCGTGTATCTTCAGTCGCAATGTGTTGACGACGTGATAGAGAAGGCAGTATTGCCAAGATGGTGATGCCGACGATAATGGCACTAATAATGATGAACGTGTTCATGACTTATCCTCTTTATTGAGGAGTCGTGCAGCTTCGGCAAGTTGGTCATCCGATACGCTAGTGGTCTCGTTGTCTTCACGACGATTATGAATAACACGCAGCATTAACCAGATGGATGCGGCGAGAATGACAAAAGGGCCGATCCATAAAACAGCAGTAGATGCTTTAAATGGTGGTTTATACAACACGAAGTCGCCGTAGCGATCTGCCATGTAATTAGCAACCTGTTGCTTAGATTGGCCCGCTCTCACCATTTCATACGTCTTGCGACGCATGTCAACAGCGAGTTCAGCGTTAGATCCTGCGATGTTTTGATTTTGACAAACCAAGCAGCGCAGCTCGTCTGTTAGCTCGTGGTAAATCTTTTCTTTCTTGGGATCGTCAAACTTATAGGCATCAATTGCAGCTTGTGCGCTGATGCTAATGAGCAAAGAGAACAGTAAAACAATTAACTTCATGATTAACCCGCAAAGAAGCTAGCAAACTTTTCTTGCCAGACTTGTTCGTTAAGAGCGCCTTTATGCTTTACGCGGATCATGCCGCTTGCGTCAATCAAGAAAGTTTCAGGTGCGCCATAAACACCCCAATCGATAACCGCATTGCTATTCGGATCAAAACCAACAGCTTTAAACGGATTGCCTTTTTGAGCGAGAAACTTTTTCGCTTCGGCAGCTTCATCACGCCAGTTCAAACCAATAATTGGAATGTTGCGTCGATGTAAGGTGAGTAGGTAGTCGTGCTCTTTCCAGCACTCAGCACACCATGTGCCCCAAACGTTCAGTAGCCATGGCTTACCTGCTTGCGCAGCGGAGGTCACGTTAGCTTGGCCATCAAATAAGGACGGCAGATCAAAGCTTGGCGCAGGTTTGCCTATGAATTCGGTTGGAATGTCACGAGGGTTGTATTCGCCATCGTTCATTTGCCCGAGCATAAAGGCAAACAAAGCAACTAAACCAATAAAAATGGCTAAGGGAATGGCAGCTTTATTCATGAAGCCGTCTGCGCAGAGCTGTCAGTTTGCTCGTTACGTCGCGCCAGAACGCGATAGCGACGATCAGTTGCTGCGAGTAAACCACCAATGGACATAATGATGGTGCCAAGCCAAATCCAACGGATAAATGGCTTGTGATAGATGCGGAAGCTCCAAGCATCTTTGCCAAGGTCTTCACCCAGTGCAACAAAAAGATCGCGTGTAAAGCCTGCATCAATTGCCGCTTCAGTCATAGGCATCTTTTGCACAAGATAGGTACGCTTCTCAGGGTGCATGTTATTGATCACAACACCATTCTGAATCGCATCAACATCACCACGATAGGCGGTGTAGTTTGGCCCTTTGATGGTATCAACGCCATTGAAGGTAAATGTGTACTCGCCCATGGTGTAGCTCTCACCTGGAGTTAGGCGAATATCCTTTTCGATCGAGTAAGTTGAAACCAAGGTGGTACCAACAACAAAGACAGCAAGACCAATGTGACCAAGAATCATGCCCCAGAAACCACGTGGCACGTGTCGCCAGTTGTAGTGCGGATGCAGTCTCTCGCGCAACGCCGTGAAGGTGCTGAAAGCAACCCACAGGCCTAAGCTCAAGCTAATCCATGCAGTGATATTGATGTTAGGTGTGAACAGCACAATCCATACAGCCGCAACGACGACAGCCGTCGCAGCAGCAATGCGCAAACGAGTGATTAAGCGTGAGCTGTCATCTTTTTTCCAGCGAGTCATCGCGCCTATGCCAACAAGTGCAAGCAGTGGGAGCATTAACAACATAAAAATGCTATCGAAGTAAGGGCGGCCAACAGAAATTTTGCCAAGCTGTAGAGCATCGCTGACCAATGGGTAGAGCGTGCCAATCAAAATAGCAACGGCAGAGACCAACAAGATAACGTTATTCATCAACAAGCCAGTTTCACGTGACAAGGTTTCAAAACGCACACTACTTTTAATGTCGTTAGCGCGAATCGCGTACAGCAATAACGAGCTGCCGACGACAGCGACCAAGAAGGCGAGAATGAATACGCCACGATCAGGGTCAGAAGCAAACGCATGCACAGAAGTCAGTACGCCTGAGCGAACCAAGAAGGTGCCGAGTAAGCTGAGAGAGAATGCAAAGATCGCAAGAAGCACAGTCCACGCTTTAAAAGCGCCACGCTTCTCGGTAACCGCCAATGAGTGCATCAAAGCTGTGCCGACTAGCCAGGGCATAAATGATGCATTTTCAACAGGGTCCCAGAACCACCAACCGCCCCAGCCGAGCTCGTAATATGCCCACCAAGAGCCGAGTGCGATACCCAATGTTAGGAACAACCACGCAACGTTAGTCCATGGACGCGACCAACGTGCCCATGCGGCATCTAAACGACCACCGAGCATTGCAGCAATGGCAAACGCAAACGGAACAGCAAAGCCGACATAACCCATGTACAACATCGGAGGATGAATGATCAGACCGGGATCTTGTAATAGGGGGTTAAGGTCGCGACCTTCAACAGCTGCAGGCACCATGCGCTCAAAGGGGTTTGAGGTCAGGATCATGAACAGTAAGAAACCAACACTGATGAGCCCAAGTACGGCAAGCACGCGTGCAGTAACGACATTCGGCACACTGCGACTAAAAGCTGTTACAGCGCTACCCCAAAAACCTAAGATCAATGCCCACAGTAAAAGCGAGCCTTCATGGTTGCCCCAAACTGCAGAGATCAAATATTGCGTTGGTAGGTTGGTATTGGAGTTGTTTACAACGTTAGCCACCGAGAAGTCATGCGTAAGGTAGCTGTAGGTAAGCAGTGCAAAGGCACCTGCCAGTAAAACGGTTTGCAGGTTTGCGGCAGGTTTAGCAAGAGCAACCCAGCTGGCAATGCCACGCTGAGCGCCGATCAAAGGGAGAACGCCCTGGATAAGCGCCATGGCTAAGGCAAGGGCTAATAAGATTTGGCCTAACTCAGGGATCATTTGGCCGCAGCCTCTTTGCCTGCTTGCATTGCTGCTGCAACTTCCGGTGGCATGTAGTTTTCATCGTGCTTCGCAAGCACTTCATCAGCAATGAATACGTTATCCGCGTTCAGCTTGCCTTGTGCGATCACACCTTGGCCTTCTTCAAACAGGTCAGGCAGGATGCCGGTATAAGCTACGGCCATGGTTTTATTGTTATCAGTCACAACAAAGTTAACTGTGAGATCACCTTCAGCACGCTTCACACTACCTTTCTCGACCATGCCACCTAAACGGAACACATGATCTTTAGGGGCTTCGCCGTTATGCACTTGTGAAGGCGAGAAGAAATAGGAGAGGTTACCTTCCAATGCATTCAGCACCAGATAGGTAGCTAGGCTAAAAATAGCAAGACCGATCACAATTAATGAGAGACGTTGGTGACGTGCTTTCATGGTTATCCTTCAATGCGGTTTAAACGTGCGATACGTTGGCGAATCGCTTTGCTTGAACGGTTAAGCAATAAAGGTTCTGCAATCATGCACAAAGCAGTCATGCCAAATGAACCCCACACGTAGAGTGCGTAGCCGCCCATATCTAACCATTCAGAAAAGCTCATGCCTTTTCTCCGATTAGCTCGCGAACCCATTGGGCTCCGTGCTCACGTTCTAAAATGATGTTGCGTACGCGTTGCATCGCGATCGCAATGGTGTAAGCCCAACAGCCAAACGTCATGATCAACATAGTGATCTTCATCGTTTCGTCCATCGTGCTCTTATCATTCATTTTGATGGTCGCGCCTTGGTGCAGTGTGTTCCACCATTCCACCGAGTAATAAATGATGGGAATGTTCACGACACCCACCAAAATTAAAATTGCACCGGCTTTATCTGCACGTCGCTTGTCATCGATAGCACCATGTAAAGCGATGTAACCGAGGTAGAGGAATAACAAAATCAGCTCAGAGGTGATGCGCGCATCCCATACCCACCACGTGCCCCACATTGGCTTACCCCAGAACGCACCTGTCCAGAGCGAAACAAAAGCAAACATCGCCCCGGTTGGTGCAAGCGCTTGAGTCATCATGGAAGACAATCGGGTGTTGTACATCAGACCCAAAATGCTCCAGAAGGCCATCACCAGGTAGGTGAACATCGACATCCAAGAGGCAGGGACGTGAATAAAAATGATGCGGTAGCCTTCACCTTGTTTGTAGTCTGTTGGCGCGACAAAAAAGCTCATGTAAAGACCAACAGCGAGCAAAACGAGGGTGATTAACCAAGAGAATCGCGCAATGCTGCCAGCCAACGGATAAAACGTGGCAGGCGATGAGAATTTGAACCAGTTAAACAGCTTGGACTGCATAGCGATCTCAGTAGGTACAACAGGGGCGGCTAGCCACCAAAAACAGCCGGTGAGAGTAACCGATAGCTATGACCGAAGCAAAATCAAAGAGTTCAGGGAATTGACGCTAATCACTCAGATGAAATGCGTAACGCTGCCGAGGTCGCAATCGGAGTAGCAAGCAGAGCGACTAGCGCAATAGCGCCGAGCATTGATAAATGAGCTTGACCGCCCAAGCCACTGGCGGTCGCTTCTACCGCACCCGCACCAAAAATCAGTACCGGAATATATAAAGGTAGAACTAATAAGGCGACCAAAATGCCCCCGGTACGCAAACCAAGGGTCAGTGCTGCACCAATCGCACCCAGTAAACTCAAGGTCGGGGTTCCCAAAAGTAGTGCGATCACCATGATCTTCAGCGACTCAGCACTCATGTCATATTGCAGGCCGAGTACGGGCGCAAGGACGACCAACGGCAGACCAGTGATCAGCCAGTGCGCAATGACTTTGCCAAGCACAATCACACCAAGGGGTTGTGGCGTAAGTAACAGTTGCTCCAAGCTACCATCGCGATGATCGGCGGAGAACAGTTGCTCCAAGGCAAGCATCGATGCGAGCAATGCGCCAACCCACATTACCCCTGGGGCGATAAGGCGCAAAGTATCCAGTTCAGGGCCAATGCCGAGGGGAAACAGTGCAATTACGATGACGAAAAAGATCAGCGTGGTAAATAAGTCGGTACGGCGACGCCAAGCGAGCGTCACATCCCGCCGAATAATCCAAAGTAACGTCTCAAACATCGGACGCTCCAATCGTGAGTACTTTCGCCTCTTGCGAGGTAAAACTCACATCTTGATGGGTGGTGATAATGACCATGCCACCTTGTTCAACGTGCTGACGGATCACGCTTTGCAGCGCTTCAACGGCATCCACATCCAGTGCGCTGAAAGGCTCATCTAAGATCCATAGTGCGGCTTTACTCACCCACAGGCGAGCTAATGCCACGCGGCGCTTCTGGCCTTGGGATAGGTATTTAGTGGGTAGGTCTTCGTAACCGCGCAGACCAATCGAATCAAAAATCAGCCAAGCTTGATCTTCATCTAAGGGTTTACCGTGTAGCGCAGCATCAAAACGTAGGTTTTCAACAGCGGTGAGATCACCTTTCAAACCATTTAAATGACCGAGATAGAGCAACTCAGACTGGAACTCTTGGCGGATTTGTCGGGCATTGTTGCCGTTCCAACGAATCTCGCCACTTTCAGCAACTAGCAAACCGGCTAGCGTGCGCAGCAGGGTGGTTTTACCGCTGCCGTTATGGCCTTTGAGATGCAGAGCCTCACCCGAGCGCAAGCTAAAGCTTAAACCACTGATCAAACGACGATCGCCGCGAGAGCAGCACAAGTCGCTTGTTTCGAGGGTGAAATCACGTGGGTTTGATGACATGCAGCGCACTATACCGAAAACCGTGCGAATCGGATGCGATCTACAACAGTATTATCTAAGTCATTGATTTGTAGTTATTCGCCACATTATTTTCGGGGAGATTAGAGGTTTCTTATGGATGGAGCTATAATCGCGTCGAATTTTTTATTGATTCTCGACTTTGGAGTGTCTCACGTGTCTGCTCAAAACGATGCCTCATTCATGCGCATGTTCATTTTTGTATTGGCCCTTTTGGTTGCCTTTACTATCACGATCTTGTTTGTCGCCAACTCAATGACAGCGGGTTCAACTGCTCAACAAGCGGGCGACAAGCGCCTTAAAGTTGAGATTGCTGAGCGTATCGCGCCAATTGGAACAGTTGATACCTTTAACCCTAATGCAGCACCTGCCGCGGCGCGTGATGGGGCGACTGTAGTGAAGATTGCTTGCGCATCTTGTCACGCATCTGGCGCATTGAGCGCACCTAAGATTGGCGATAAAGCTGACTGGGGTGGCCGTATGGGCGCATCAGGTTTAGACGGCTTGGTTAAGTCTGCGATTGCCGGTAAAGGGGCGATGCCACCACGTGGTGGTTCGGATGCAACGGATGAAGAGATCCGTAATGCCGTTATGGATATGTTGAAGAACTCTGAAGTGAGTACAGGGCAAGCTTCAGCTGCAGCGGCTGCACCAGTGGCTACCGCTAAAGAAGTGGTAACTAATGTTGTTGCTAAAGCAGCAGATACTGCGAAAAAAGTTGTCGCGAGTGTTGCAGGTCCCGATCTTGTAAAAGGTAAACAAATTTACGGTTCAGCATGTTTCGCTTGTCATATGTCAGGCGCAGCGGGTGCGCCTAAATTAGGTGACAAGGGTGCTTGGAGCTCTCGCATTGCAGCGGGCATGGATAGCCTTTACAAAAACGCAATCAACGGCAAGGGAGCTATGCCACCTAAAGGCGGCAGTATGGCGTTGTCAGATGATGATGTAAAAGCTGCCGTTGCTTACATGGTTGAGCAATCGAAGTAAGTCACCGCACAAGACAAAAAGCCCGGCATTAGCCGGGCTTTTTTATGCGCGTAAAAAATAATGAGTAAAGCTTTACGTATTATGCCGTTAAGTAAGGAGTTACCAGTTTCCTGATGACTCCAGGGCTCTAGCCGATATTCACGCTTAGTGGTGTCGGCTTTTTTAATAAAGGGTTAGTTTTTTTCCAGTTGCGTTTTTAGGCAGTTACTTAAATCAATCATGTTGATCGGTTTGGTTAGTATTTGATTAATTCCAATACCATTACATTTCTTTGATAAGTCTTCAGTTGCGTCTGCGGTTAACGCGATAATTGGTGTTGATGTGTCCTTCTTTCTCCAAATTACTGTAGCGTCTAAACCATTAATTACAGGCATATGGACATCTGTTAGCACTAAGTCAATGTTGCTATCCCCGAGGTGCTCGAGTAGTTCTTCCCCGTTTGTTGCAGTCAGTACAGAGCAACCTAACTTTTCAAGCATGGTTTTGGTAATTAAAAGGTTTATAGCAACATCGTCAGCAATAAGAATGGTTTTGTCTTTGAATTGCTGTAGGGGTGTTGTGTCAGTAGTTTGTTGTGTAAGTTTTTTAGTTGACTCTTTAAAGGGTAAGGAAACGATAAATTCAGATCCTATACCTGGGGCGCTCACTAAGCGGATGCTTCCACCGAGAAAGTGGGTGAAATTTTTAACGATGCTTAAGCCAAGTCCGGTGCCATTCATGCTGTTTAGATCTTCAGTGCATTGATAAAAGGGCTCGAAAATGGATTTTTGTTGGTGTTTTGATATACCTACACCTTGATCTGAAACAGTCAAAATGAGTTCGGAATTTTTAAGCATTGCGGTTATAACAATTTCTCCTTTATGGGAATACTTACAAGCATTGCTTACTAGGTTCAAAAGAATCTGACGTGTATGAGACACATCAAGGTCGATGAATTTAGGGATGTCTGGGGATACGCGGCTTAAAATTTTTAATTCAGGTTTATCGATGGTATGAGGGTGATGAACCGTTATTATCTGACTGATGATCTGGCGTAAGTCGGTTGTCTCATAGCTTGGTTTTTTCTTGCCAGCATCAATTTTTGAGATATCAAGGATATTGTTGATCAGATCAAGAAGTATCGTTCCACTATTCAATATCGTGCTTATGTGTGTTTTGTTTTCGTTTGTTAGCGTTTGCGAATTAAGGAGTTGTGCCGCACCAAGTATGGCATTCATTGGGGTGCGTATTTCATGCGACATGGCTGAAAGATATTGGCTTTTGGCTTCGATAGCTTCTTCCAGTTTTCGCTGCTGTGAAATAAGATTTTTTTGATTCTCTCGTAGTGCAAACAAGTGCTCGACTTGTTGAGCAAGTATCTTTAGAGATTTGATTTGATCATCGCTTAAGGTGTGGTGTTGGTTGTGAATAACACACAGGGTGCCAAGAGGTAAATGAGAGGATGGAGATAACACTGGAAAGCCTGCATAAAAACGAATGTTAGGCTCTTGGGTAACTAAAGGGTTAGCTTTAAAACGTGGATTTGTTAATGGGTCTTCTACTACCAGAGGGTTTTCTGGATCTAGAATAGCGTGGGAACAAAAAGCGATATCTCGCGACGTTTCACTTGCATTCAGGCCTTCTTTTGCTTTGAACCATTGTCTGTTTTTGTCAACTAGGGATAGGAGTGCAATCGGGGTATCAGCAATATTGGCAGCCAGTTGAATTAAAGCATCAAATTGCTGTTCAGCTTCCGTGTCTAAAATATCGAGATTATGAAGAGAAGCTAAGCGTTCTTCTTCATTTGGGTGGAGTGCCGCCGGACGCATAATAAAATCCATCTCAAAAATTTGACAAGTATCCTCTCACATATATTAAGACTTGGCCTTGGTGAGTGCTTAATAATTACCCTGATAATAATGCTTTTAGGCTAGCTAAACGTGCGTTGCCTCGTTCTTGTTTTTCTTCTTTACTTAACTGGGCGCCCAAGCCTTCATGCCGCAGATCATCGCGGGGTAGCTCTTCTAAGAAACGGCTGGGCTCGCAACGTACCCAGTCGCCACCGCGCTTCCGTTTTTTCGCATTTGTCATGATCAGTTCGCGTTGCGCACGAGTGACGCCTACATAAGCTAAGCGACGTTCCTCTTCGATATTGTCTTCATCGATACTGCTTTGATGGGGTAGCAAGCCTTCTTCAAAACCCACTAAGAACACAACGGGGAACTCCAAGCCTTTAGCTGCGTGTAAGGTCATCAAAGCGACTTGCTCATTGGCAGCGTCATCATCTTGTCGCTCCAACATATCCATAAGCGCAAGGTGAGCGGTAAGCTCAGGAAGGGTGAGGTTCTTGCCATCTTCTTGTTGTAACTTTGTGATCCAAGCGATTAACGCTTCAACATTCTCCCAGCGTTTTTCAGCCGCTTTGTCATTAGGGCTGGTTTGGCTTAACCAATCTTTGTAATCAATATCACTCAGTAGTTGCTTAACAACTGTAGCTGCAGGCTCGTTTTCGCTTTCTTGTTGTAACTCTATCATCCACTCACGAAACTGGCGTAAACGCGCATACGATTTACCTGAGACGCTTTCTGCAAGACCCAGATGATCAATCGCATCAAACAGTGAGCACTTGGCTTGTGCGGCGTACGCAGAGAGCTTTTCAATGGTGGTATGACCGATCTCGCGACGAGGCGTGTTGATGATGCGTAAGAACGCCGCGTCATCATCGGTATTATTTAATAAGCGCAGATAGCTCATCGCGTCTTTCACCTCGGTGCGAGAGAAAAAGCTCGTACCACCGCTGACAAAATACGGCACCTTATTTGTGCGTAAGGTTTGTTCAAACAGGCGTGCTTGATGGTTGCCGCGATACAAGATCGCATAGTCACCATAATCACGTCCGGTATTGAATTTGTGTTGTACCAACTCACTGGCGACACGTTCAGCTTCCGCCATCTCATCAGCGCATGAGATCACACGGATCACTTCACCCGGGCCTAGTTCACTCCAGAGCTGCTTTTCGAATACGTGATTATTGTTCGCGATCAGTTTATTCGCGCTGTTAAGAATGCGGCCCGTCGATCGGTAGTTCTGCTCGAGTTTAATCACATTCAGCTGCGGATAATCTTCATTTAGACGAATCAAATTCTCAGGCTTAGCGCCGCGCCAAGCGTAGATCGATTGGTCGTCATCGCCAACTACCGTGAGTGCAGCAGTAACACCAACCAGTAACTTCACCAGTTCGTATTGTGCACCATTGGTGTCTTGATATTCGTCGACTAAAAGATGGCGCACGCGGTTTTGCCAACGCTCGCGTAACTCAGCATCTGCTTTGAGTAATTCAACCGGTTTTAAAATCAGATCATCAAAGTCGACCGCGTTGTAAGCGCGTAGTGCTTCTTGATAGGCGGCATACAGTAAGGCCTGAAAAGTCTGCAAATGATCGGTCGCTTCCGAGATTGCTTGCTCAGGCAAAATCAAATCGTTCTTCCAGTTGGAGATCTGCCAGCGCGCTTGTTGCAGCACTTTTTTATCGGTGTCGTTTTTCTTGCTGAGTTCTTTAAGTAGTTGCTCTACATCTTGCTCATCCATGATTGAAAAGCCGCGACGTAAGCCGGCTGCCTTTAATTCACGGCGGAGCATGTTTAAGCCAAGCGTGTGGAAGGTCGAGATGTTTAAGCCTTTTGCTGCATCACCTTGCAGTAGTTTCGCAACGCGCTCTTTCATTTCACGTGCAGCTTTATTGGTAAAGGTGACCGCATAAATATGTTTTGCGGGCATCTGTGCATGTTCGATCAGATGCGCAATCTTTGCGGTGATCACGCGTGTCTTACCTGACCCAGCGCCCGCTAGCACAAGACTAGGGCCGCTGAGGTAGGTAACTGCCTCGCGTTGTTTGGGATTAAGACCTTGCACTACAACTAGCAGGTCTTACTTTTGAAACATGGCTTTCTTAGTGCGATACAAGGTGGAGATATCATCATCACCATGACCTTGCTCAAGCAGGGCTGCGTAATCGTTTAAGGTGTTATCAATTACTGGTAGTGACACACCCAAGTCGCCTGCCATGTTCTTACAGATATTCAGATCTTTGTTATGCAGCACCATCTTAAAACCAGGGGTGAAGATATCTTTGGTCATGTTCGGACCACGTTGCTCTAAGAACCAGTTGCCTGCGGCACCTTGGCTAATCAAAGCGATCACATCATCCATATTTAAGCCGCTAGCCTGACCAAACGCTAAGGCCTCCGTGACCGCTTGGTTGATACCTGCCACCATAATTTGATTAACCGCTTTAGTTGCTTGGCCGGCACCGTTATCACCCATACGAATCGCCATGCGACTAATCGCATCAGTTACCGGTTTGATCTTCTCGATAATGTCGGCGTCGCCACCCAGCATCATCACCATCGTCGCTTTCTTGGCGCCTTCAGGTCCGCCTGAAACAGGGCCATCAATAAAGCTGACTTGCTTGGCTGCAAAAATCTCAGCGGCTTTGACTGCGGTTGCTTGTGCCACCGTTGATGTATCCACCACGATGCTGCCGGGCTTAAGCAACTGAGCAAGTTTTTCTGAAATCTCGATAAGGTCTCCATCCATCGAAACCGAGGTGATCACCACATCAGCATCGCTCACGGCGGCAGCAAGATCTGCTGTGAAAGGGAAGCCAAATTCAGCGGCAGCTTTCTCGCCATTCGCAGCGGTACGATTCCAAGCGCCGTGTAGCAGACCGGCTTTTTCCAAGTTACCCGCAATACCTGCACCCATGGCGCCTAGGCCAACCACACTTGTTTTCATGATGAATCCTCAAGACTTGTCGGAATGACAAGATACAGTCATAAGATGGTTGCTATGCTAACCAGACTGACCGTCGCATCCAAGCAATAGATTGTTTTCTTTTTAGGACATTCAGATGACCGAGAAAAATAGCCCGATCACCCCCGAAATGCTGCTAACGCACGACACATGGCGCATCTTCCGCATCATGGCTGAATTTGTTGAAGGCTACGAAACGCTCAATGCCATTCATCCAGCAGTCACTTTTTTTGGTTCGGCGCGAACCTTGTCCAGTGATCCCGCATATCTCAAAGCTGAACAGATTGCGCGTAAGCTCTCAGATCAAGGTTTCTCAGTGGTTAGTGGTGGTGGCGGCGGCATCATGGAAGCGGCTAACAAGGGCGCCTTTGCCGGGGAAGGGCAGAGTGTTGGGGTGAACATTGAGCTGCCAAAAGAACAGCAGCCGAATAAGTACCAAGATATCTCGCTTGATTTTCGTTACTTCTTTGTGCGCAAAGTCATGTTTGTAAAATATGCCTCTGCTTATGTGGTGCTCCCCGGTGGTTTCGGCACGCTCGATGAACTGAGTGAGATATTGACCTTAGTGCAAACCGGTAAAACGCCGCGCTTACCCATTATTCTTGTGGGTACTGAATACTGGCAGGGGTTGCTCGATTGGTTTAAAGATCAGCTGGCGGCTAAGCATTTGATTGACCCTGCGGACCTAGAGCTGTTAACGCTGACAGACGATGTGGACGAAGTGGTAAGCATTATTACTCAGCATTGCGAGTCACACCAAGAACGTGTGATTGATTTATTTGCACCTTTTTAAGAGAGTGCTGCAAGGAGTTTTTTTAATGCTTGAGCGCGATGGCTGAGTTGGTTTTTCCGCTCAGGTGATAACTCGGCTGATGTCATGCCTTCACTCGGCACATAAAACAGCGGATCGTAGCCAAAGCCTTCGGTGCCTTTAAGCTCATTGATCACGCGACCTTCCCATGTTCCTTGGCAAATGATTGGTGTGGGGTCTTTGGCGTGACGCATGTACACCATCACGCATTGAAAGCGTGCTGTGCGTTGTTCTTCCGGAATGCCTTTTAAGGCGTTTAGTAATTTGGCGTTATTCGCTTCGTTACCTTGGCCTCCGGCATAGCGAGCTGAATAAATCCCCGGTGCGCCATCGAGATAATCGACTTCGATGCCGGAGTCATCTGAGATCGCTGGCAAGCCAGTCATGGCACAGGCGTGTCGTGCTTTGAGAATGGCGTTTTCAACAAAGCTCAAGCCATCTTCGATCGCGTCAGGGATTTCAAAGTCACCTTGAGGACGGATATCCAGATCCAGTCCGTCGAGCAGTTCGCGAATCTCTTTCAGCTTACCTGCATTGCTACTGGCGAGAACGATAGTTGAGCTGTCGTTGTTCATCCAATCACCGCGTTCTGTGCAGCAATGATCTCGTTAATTCCTTTTTCAGCGAGAGCCAACAAAGTTTCCATCTCTTCACGTGAGAAAGGCGCGCCTTCGGCAGTTCCTTGAATCTCGATGAAGCGACCGCTTTGGTCCATGACGACATTCATGTCAGTTTCCGCTGAGCTATCTTCGGCATAGTCTAAGTCGAGTACGGGTGTGCCATCAAAAATACCGACTGAGATAGCGGCAACATTTTGATGCACCGGACTCTCTTCAAGCAGGCCATTAGTGATCAAGTCCTTAATCGCTAATTGCATGGCGACAAAGGCGCCTGAGATCGACGCGGTACGAGTACCGCCATCGGCTTGAATCACGTCACAGTCGAGCGTAATGGTACGAGGGCCAAGTTTATGCAGATCGATACATGCACGCAGCGAGCGGCCAATCAATCGTTGGATCTCTTGAGTGCGACCACTTTGCTTACCGCGTGCAGCTTCACGATCCATACGACCATGCGTAGAGCGGGGCAGCATGCCGTACTCAGCGGTCACCCAGCCTTGGTTTTCATCACGAATCCAACGTGGCTGGCGGTTATCAACCGATGCGGTACAGATCACTTTGGTGTCGCCAAAGGCAACTAATACAGATCCTTCTGCATGTTTGGTGAAGTCTTTAGTGAAACTTACAGTTCGCATTTGCCCGGCGGCACGTCCACTTGGTCGCATGAGTTGTCCTCTTAATTCTTAT
>CAZEWM010000013.1:0-16465 GCA_964516045.1 uncultured Gammaproteobacteria bacterium | reverse complement strand
GAATGGTCTGACCATTAATTTCAGCACGACGTGTCGCCATGCGACCACCAATACCACGGCCTTTATCAAGCACCACAAGATTTAGCCCAGACGCGCGCAAACGACGCGCGCACGAAATACCTGCCATACCTGCGCCAACAACCAGCACATCCAGCATTTAATGTTGCCTTTCTTTACTTTCAGTCAAAGATGCGTAGATGGTCTGTGCCACACAGGCCTTGTAGTCCCAGTAAGTCAAGCCTTCAGCCGAACTGGCATCAAAGCCCCAGATTTGTTTCACATACCCATTGACCAAAAAGAAGCTATCGCACGCTTCATTCCAAATGGGGATGTCCAATAACTTCACATTTGATCGACTCAACGGCAACAAATCGCCATTTACCGAATCGTTATAGCTTTTGGCTTGCGCCAAGGTACACTCAAAGAAAGCTTCTGGTGCAAGATCGTCTGCGCAATGTTCAATCAACTGATGCTGATAACCCAGGTATTGCTCCATGTAGGCATTTGGGCCAACACCCATGCCCATCATGGCAATTTGCAGAGGCTGCAATGTATTAATTTCTTCGAGCTTATTTTGAGTAAAGCCACGGAAGAAGTGCCCAATCATTGGCGGCAAGGTATCGGTTAAATAAAAGTTTGTTTGCGTTGCAGCCAACACATCCAAATGACCAAATATCTGCATTTGCAAAACACCGCACTGAAACGATTGCCGCAGAGAACATTCAGGAAAACGTGCTGTTTGCTGACCCACCGCTTCTAGGAAAGGGAAATACAGCTCATCAAAGGCAGCTAAGTGATCCGCTTGCTTAACGCCAGCTCGCTTACCCTCAGAAAATAAATCAAAGTTACGGATTTGATAGAGCTGTGCAGTCTGATCTGAATTTTCGAGGGGGATCTGCTCAAAAGTCACATCCGCTCCCCACTTGAACATGAACTCACCAATAGGTAGCTCGTAGCCTTCGTAAAAATCCTCCACCTGTTCATCAATCGGCACATCACGATTGGTCGGAATCGTTTGTGACACCGCTTGAATAACCGGCATGTAATCTTCTTCCGGGCGACGCGTACCCGCGTAAAAACCAATCAAAGTAAAAAAGCCATGCAGCTGAGCTCGGCTCATACCCATCGCGTGCATCATGTTAGCGGCTGCAACAGAGGCTGCCGGTAAACCTTCTAAATCGTGGTCAGTTAGCATCTATTTGCTCTCATCGTTTTCATAGGGGAATCATCCACAACTTCACATCGTTTTGACAGAACTTGTTCACCTACACCACTTTTATTCTTAGACATCCATCAAAAAACCGGCAATACCTAGTCGAGAGAGGTTTTTTGTAACGGTCTTTTTGCTAAAACGTAATGAAAAGTTAAACAGGTGTACAGATGAAAGCATTTTTAATTAGCCCCGAGTCTCAATCCATCGAATCGATCGCAATCCAAGATCAAAATGACATCAAGACACAGATTGGTTATGACACCGTCATCTCTGATGAGCTTGGCGATGATCAGCACATCTTCTTTGACGAAGAGTGCTTCTTGCGACAAGCCAAAGGTCGTTTTCAGATAGATAAACTTGTCCCTATCTCTGGTAAAGCCATCGTTATGGGTATGTCGGGAGAAGCCCTAAGCGATGTCGCACTCGAAAAATCCGCACTAGCCGATCGTGTTAGCTTCTCGTAACAGACACTATGCCAGGAAGAAAGGTAACAACCAGTCGCATTGGACGCTTTGGCGTTCTGAGCAAACTTGCCGGAGGCATTGCCACAGGCGTCATGACAGAGGCGAGCAAACAATGGGTAAGCGGTAACCGCCCTGTACTTAAAGATCTTGTGTTAACTCCGCGCAACCTAGAACGCATGGGTAAAACGCTCTCTGAGTTGCGTGGTGCAGCAATGAAACTTGGCCAATTGTTATCTATGGATAGCGGCAACGTGCTTCCCCCCGAGCTTAGCGAGCTGCTCAGCTCATTGCGCTCAGATGCAACTCACCTACCATTAGGTGAGACCGCCAAAGTGCTTAAAGCGAATTGGGGTGATAACTGGGACCAGCAATTCCAACGCTTCAACTTCACGCCAGTAGCCGCCGCATCCATTGGGCAAGTGCATTACGCCGAGCTAAAAGATGGTCGTCGTGTGGCAGTAAAACTCCAGTACCCCGGCATTCGCAAAAGCATCGACAGTGATATCGATAATGTCGCAATGGTGCTTCGCTGGTCTGGCTTACTACCTGAAGGTTTAGACCTGACACCGCTTCTTGAAGAAGCTAAGCAGCAACTGCACACCGAAGCGGATTACTTACTCGAAGCTCAACACCTTAAAGACTACGCCGAGCGCACCAAAGAGATCGATTACCTAGAAGTGCCAACGGTACTCGATGAACTAACAACCGAACATGTGTTGGTAATGGATTGGCTTGATGGCAAGCCTATTGATCAGCTCGTCAACGAGCCAAATGAATTACGCAATGAAATGGGTAATCGCCTGCTCAGCCTTGCCGTGACCGAAGTGTTCGAATGGGGAACAGCACAAACCGACCCCAACTTCGCCAACTACCTCTACGATGCGGATCGTCGCGTACTGCAACTGCTCGACTTTGGCGCCACACGCGTTATCCAAGATGCGCTACAGCAAGCACTCAAACAGCTGCTTACGGCCTGTTTAGACAACAACCAACAAGCCATCCAACACAGCGCCTGCCTGGTGGGTTATCTCGACAGTACTGATCCAGAACCCTATGCATATGCGATTAGTCAAATGATCGAATTGGCAACCTCACCACTGCGAATGGCAGAAAACGTGAATTTCCGTCAGCTTCAAATAGCGGATGAACTCCAAGAACTGGTTGTGGATCTACGCTTAAAACAAAAGTTTTATCGTTTACCACCCACCGATGTATTGTTCTTGCACCGTAAGTTAGGCGGTCTGTATCTGACGTTACAAAAGATCAATGCCGATTTGCCGGTAAGACCGATCGTTAGTCCTTTTGCTAACGCTGCTTAGCTAACCAACGATCTAATTGATTCGCAAACGCCTGCTTATCGTTAGCATTGAGTGCAGCAGGTCCACCCGATTGAATACCACTGCTACGCATGGTTTCCATAAAGTCACGAATATTCAGTCGGCCTTTAATGTTTTCAGCGGTAAATAATTCACCACGCGGGCTCAGCGCCAAACCACCCTTGGTGATGATTTCATCGGCTAAGGGAATATCACTGGTAATCACCAAATCACCTGCCGCACTCCGCTGAACGATCTCATTATCTGCAACATCAAAACCTGATGGCACCTGAACACTTGAGATGTATTTCGAATGCGGTACCGATAACGCCTGATTAGCCACCAAGGTCAGCTGCGTTTGCGTTCGCACTGCCGCCTTATAAAGCACCTCTTTAATGATCACTGGACACGCATCGGCATCCACCCAGATCTGCGCCATAGGCTAGCCTGGAGGCCAATTAAGTTGACGCCCCGCCAACACATGGAGATGCACGTGATATACCGTCTGACCGCCATCAGAATTACAGTTCATTACCGCACGGTAACCTGCCTCATCAAAGCCCAACTCTTTAGCTAAGGTTGCAGCAGCAGTATACAAACGCCCCATGATCGCTTCGTTACCCTGATCCACATTATTAATCGTAGCGATATGCTGCTTAGGAATTAATAAGTAATGATGTGGCGCTTGCGGATTAAGATCACGAAAACCAATCACAAGATCATCTTCATACACCTTATCTGATGGAATATCACCGCTGACAATTTTGCAAAAAATACAGTCACTCATTGCGATCACCTATTTGTTAATTATTTTCTGCCTGCCCGCAAATGCATGCGCCAAGGTGCCGCTGTCGACATACTCCAACTCACCCCCAAGCGGAACACCATGCGCAATACGCGAGATGTTATCTACTATGCCCTCCGCCATCTCACTTATGTAGTGTGCAGTCGCTTCGCCTTCTACCGTGGTCGTCATCGCTAAAATCAATTCATTGATCTCGCCGCTTTTCAAACGCTCGCGTAATTGATCCAAACCTAATTCTTTAGGCCCTATGCCATCGAGAGGCGACAAACGTCCACCGAGCACATAATACAAACCCCGAAAGTCAGTAGCTTGTTCAATCGCCATCACATCCATGGGGTTCTCAACGACACACAAAGCACCATTCGCACGCTCAGGACGTGAACAGAGCTTGCAGATCTCTTTTTCGGTGAGTGTTCGGCAGGTTTTGCAATGACCAATTTGTTCCATGGCATCGGCAAGCACAACCGATAAACGTCGACCGCCTTCACGGTTACGCTCTAACAAGTGGAATGCCATCCGTTGCGCAGATTTCGGCCCAACACCGGGCAAACAACGCAGTGCATCGATCAGTTGCGACAGTAGCGAAGCGTCGCTCATTAGAAAGGTAGCTTCATACCTGGCGGCAGATTAATACCGGCTGTCACGCCAGCCATCTGTTCTTTGCTGTGAGCTTCGAGCTTATGTACGGCATCATTCATTGCAGCGGCGACGAGATCTTCGAGCATCTCTTTGTCATCAAGTACCGAGTCATCAATCTGCACGCGACGTACTTCATGCTTACCATTCAGCGTTACGCTAACCAAGCCGCCACCTGACTCACCCGTGATCTCAGCTTTTGCGAGCTCTTCTTGCGCCTTCTGCAGATCAGCCTGCATCTTTTGCGCTTGTTTCATTAAGTTACCAATTCCACCTTTCATCTTTTTACATCTCTCGGTTGGTTATTTCGGTTCGATGGCACGGATAGAACCCGCGACCACTTCGGCATCAAAGGTTTCTTGAAGGCCACGCACAAATGGATCATTCAAGACATCATGTTCAGCTTGTTGTTGACGACTCTCTGCCGCCACTTGCGCACGCTCAGCAGGTGTGTCACTTGCCTGTCCACTTTGCAGTTTTAACTTGAGGTTATTACCCGCAAACCGTTGCAGTGCTTCGAGCAAACGCTTTTCTGCAGCTGAACCCATCATACTGGCAAAACTCTCAGCTACCGACAGGGTCAAGACGTTTCCGTCTTGAGCAACTGGCATACAGTTCGCGGCTAGCTGTGCTGCCATGCCGTTGATCTCGAGTCGAGGAAGAACTTTATGCCAGTCCATCAAATCAACGTTTGTTTGTGGTGACGCATCAGCTGTTGGGGCCGGTACTGGCTCTTCTTTAGGTTGAACAGGCTTTGTGGCTTCGACAGATTTAACGGCGGCAGCTTGGGACTCTAGTTCTGATTCGGGCTTAGCGATCGATTCCGGGGCTGCTGGCTTTTTTTCCGGGGCAGCTTTTGGCGTTGTCGCCTCACTCACTGCCCCTGGGCGAAAAGCCATCATCCTCAGCAGGACCATCTCAAAACCGCTTTGCATGTCCGGCGCGAGCGTGATGTCACGCTGACCGACTAAGCCGATCTGGTAATACAGCTGAATATCTTCTGGGGTTAACTGATCCACTAACGACTGCAAGGTATTAGCTTCACCCCACCCTGACTGCCACGCATCTGGCGCATGCTTAAGTAGACTTAAACGATGCAATAAGGTTAGCAAGTCTTTTAACAAGGCTGAGAAATCGGGTGCCGCTAGCGCGAGTGCTTGAATCGATTGCACAACCGCATGACCATCACCGGCATGCACATCAGCCAGCATCTTTGGCAGCTCATCGGCTGCAACTACACCAAGCATGTCGCGCACCGGTTCAAGCTGCACCGTGCCACCACCAAAAGCGATCGCTTGATCAAGCAAACTGAGACCATCACGCATACTGCCATCCGCAGCACGCGCAATCAGATAGAGGGCTTCGTTATCAGCCTGGATGTTCTCCGCAGCTAAGATGTGTTCAAACTGTTTTTCGATTTGCTCAATAGGCAAACGGTTCAAACCAAACTGCAAACAACGCGACAACACAGTGACAGGGACTTTTTGTGGATCTGTGGTCGCAAGCAAAAACTTAACGTGTGGTGGTGGTTCTTCGAGCGTTTTTAACAGCGCGTTAAAACTGTGGTTCGAGAACATGTGCACCTCGTCGATCAGGTACACCTTATAGCGACCACGCACTGGAGCGTATGGCACGTTATCAAGAAGCTCACGAGTGTCATCAACACCGGTTTTTGATGCTGCATCGACCTCGATCAAATCCACGAAGCGACCTTCATCGACCTCACGACACACACTGCACTCACCACACGGCTGTGAACCGACACCGGTTTCGCAGTTGAGTGATTTTGACAAGATACGCGCAATGGTGGTTTTGCCCACACCACGGGTTCCGGTAAACAGATATGCGTGGTGCAAACGATCGTTATCCAGCGCATTACTCAGCGCACGAACAACGTGTTCTTGACCGACCAGTTCCGAGAAGGTTTTTGGACGCCAGCGACGCGCCAATACCTGATAAGACATGTTGTGCCTTCTTATTATTTAAGTAAGAGCAGAGTCTACCTGAATCGGCATTTGGAATGGAGCGGCGACCCTGCCAGCGATTCCCGGCGCACGAGTCAGCTGCTGTGGCTGCTCCCTTCCGGGCCTGACCAGATTCACAACCTATCGTCGCGGGAGACCAACAGGGTCACCATAGAAGCGGCGCATTATGCCAGAAGGACTAGCGCTCGTCAGAATTAGGCTAAAAGTTTATGCCAGCGCAAAAACTGCTGATTCCATCGCTCTTTTTTCCCTGTTAGGCTCAAGGATATAAAAATAATGTGTGGCAAATCATCGACCACACGCTCGAGGGGATGGATGGAGCAACTTGTCTTATTACTGCCGGTAATACCTATTATCTCGGCATTGATGACCCAATTACTCAGCAGCTCGATGGGGCGGCGTGTCTCACAAATTAGCGTGATTGGCGGAACACTGACCTTTGCACTCGCATCCACCTTGTTACTGATGGTGCTAATGGGTTACCCCGTCGCGCATTATTCTTTTGGCGAGACATGGGGCTCACTCTATTTTGATCCGCTTGCGGTGCTGATGAGTACCGTGATCGCCGCCATCAGTCTTTTAGTCCGAATCTATTCCGTTCGCTACATGGCCGAGGAATATGGCTATGGTCGATTCTTTGTACTTTTGGACGTGATGTCCGCATCCCTCATCTTGATGGTAGCTGCCGCCGACATGATCACACTGCTGGTGGCGTGGCATCTCATTGGCGTGTTTTTGTATTTTCTTCTGGGACACGAGACGCGCAGCTTTTCTGCGTTTCGCTACGGCTTTTGGACTTTTATCACCTATCGATTTGGCGACCTTCCTTTGGTACTTGCCGCTGCAGTTCTATTTCACACCTTTGATAGCTGGTCTCTACCGGAGATCTTCGCTGCAATTGAAGCAAACCCTGATGTAACCACCTTCTTTGGCTTTAGAGTTGTCGAGGTGGTTGGCAGCTTAATTGCAGTTTCCGCATTTGCACGATCTGCACAATTTTTGGTGCATACCTGGCTGCCTTACACCATGGAAGGCCCCACCCCTGTCTCTGCCTTGATGCATGCCGGTATCGTTAACGCAGGCGGCATCTTGTTAAACCGTTTTGCACCGCTTTACCTACAAACCGACAGCGTATTGCACTGGATATTTTTGGTCGGACTGATCACTGCTGTCATTGGCTCAATTTTGATGCTGGCGCAAAGTGATATTAAGAAAGCGCTTGGCTACTCAACAATGGGCCAGATGGGCTTTATGATCATGGAATGCGGCGTCGGCGCTTTCTCATTAGCCATCTTCCACTTGATTGCGCACGGACTATTTAAGGGCACCTTGTTCTTAAGCGCTGGCAGCGTCATCAATCAAGCACGTAAGCATGATGGTGTCCCTAAAGACGAGCTGTATCAGTTTATTGTTGAACGGCGACCCACTCGAAAACATTTCCCTTGGTTAGCGATGGCAATACTCACCATTGTGGTGCCAGCGTTTGTCTTATTTAGCTCGCACTTTGCAGTTGCACCTGATCTGCTCGAAAAGCAAGGCGCAATCATTTTACTATTCTTCGGCTGGGTCACTGGTGCGCAGGTTTTATTCTCCACTTATCAAATGGACACTCACCACCCTTGGCGCTTATTGCTATTGGTGATGACGACCTTTGTTATTGTGGTATTGGGTTACACCTTCATTAGCCATGCGTTCGACGTCTTCCTTTTCCCTGATGCTGCTTTTGCTCATCAACTCTATGTTGCAGCCGGCACTGACACGCTATTGTTCACTCTTGCCTCAATCAGCATCGCGCTTTTGATCGTCGCGACCTGGCTACGCACCTACTGGAAAGAAAGCCATTTTGTGCATGATGTCGTTACAAGGCATTGGGCACGTAATTTTTATGCCATCGTTTCACGCGAATTCCATGTATCTGATGTTTACAAACATCTGTCCCAATGGGCGATTAATTTATCGGCCCGTACCAACATATGGTTACGTTGGGGTTAAGCATGGAATGGCATTGGTTACTAATTGGGCTCTTCTTTCCACTCTTCCCGCTGAGCATTGGCTTTAATGCGCTATTAAATGCAGCCAAAGCACCTTGGCTTAAAGTCATCCTGCTGTTGATTTGGCCTCAAATTGGTATTGCTCTGATCATTCAGCATCAAGCAACGATTCCTGAATGGCTGCAGTATTGGGGACTCTTGTCCTCGGGTCTTTATGCCTTCCGAATGCTGGCTATGCGCGAGGTGAACATTTGGATTGGTTATCTTGCCACTTCATCTTGGGCGCTACTATGGATTCCCGTATTCGATCAGTTATCCGAGCATCAGTTACAAATCTTTGCTTTTGGCTTTAGCTTGCCCTTAGCCATCATGGCACTCGTCTCTGGCGAGATAGCTAAGCGTTATGGCGCAGCTTATACCGGACTCTATGGCGGCTTAGCGATTGCCAATCCACGCTTAACAGGTGTATTAGTGGTGAGTGTATTTGCTGCCATTGCAACACCGATCTTTCCAACCTTTTTTGCCATGTTGCACACACTGGTATTGTCACAACCCTTACCCTCAATTTGGCTAGTGATGATCTGGGGCACCTGGAGCTGGTGTGCCGCTCGATTACTACAAGGTCTTATCGTTGGTCCTGCAAACTTGCCATACCCTCGCGATTTGTCTGTTGGTATGACATGGGCAATGTCATTACTCCTGGGCGCTCTCGCCATCCTCGGATTAATCTATACCGGTAACTTGTCATGAGCATTCCATTAGGTCGACGCTTAAGTATCCGAAGTAGCATTCACGTTGCTGCTGAGCCTATCCCCTATTTCTGGCCGATGCGTACCTTTATTCATCACAACCCGCTGCACGGTCTAGAGCATTTACCATTTGAGGAAGCACTCAAACTTGGCGCTGAACTCTTCCATGGCAGAACCTTTCTGCAGCGACCTGTATATCAAGAGTATTTAAAACAAGGCAAAGTTGAACGCGAGACCCTCAATATCGGTATCAGCAAATTCCTTGCCGATAAGCCAGCCATTGCTTCTCTTGATCTGATGAACCTCATTAACACCTTGATGAGTGAGCGTGGTGAGAAACTGATCAAGCCTTGTAGTATTGCGACACCGTCTAATGTCTATGCCGCCCTACATGGGGAAATCAACAAAGTTGATCAAGCGAGCGTTATTAATACCGTTCGCGATGAACTGGAAGATGAATTACTTGGAGATCACCCTCTATATGAGGCTGTAGACAGCCTCTATGGCACCCATATCGGTGTTGATCTCGATGAGCTCGTCACGAAAGTCTGCTTGGACTTCTTTGATGAAGGCCAATCTGTATGGGACTTGCCTAATCGTGAAAAAGGTCTATTCAATGCATGGCGAGATCAAGCGAAACGCAACCTCCCTTTCTTTATGCGCGGTCTACATGTTGCCAACATACTGGATCAAGATTCATCGCCTGAAGGCGTGATTGCCTACGTGTTAGATGAGCTGGGCATCCCTCAGGATCTTTGGATTAACTACCTAACAAAGGAGATGACGCGCTTACACGGATGGGCAGGCTTTATTCGCTGGCGTTTCAGCGCTAAAACCTACCACTGGCAGCAAGCCTTTCCTGCCGACATGGTGGACTTCGTCGCAATTCGCATGACACTTGGTTTAGCCATGATGCGCGAAGTCAACCAAAAAGGCTTTGCGACGACGACACGTATGATTCGCGACGCCATTCAGCAACGGACACAGGAAATGTATCTGCGCTACGAGCTTAATGGCAAGCGCGTAGCGCCCGAACTTGCTCACTCTATTGATACAGCGCTGATGCGTGGCAAAACACACCTGATTGAAAAAGCCTTTAGTGACTACGTACAACAAAAACTCCAAAGTGAAGCCGACTCGCAAGCCCGTCGATTGAAAGATCTGTTTGCTTTATTAGGTCAGGAAGAAGCTTTATTAGCATTAACAACTGATGAGTTAACTGAGCTTTTGCAATTACTCAAAGCCTTCGAAGCGCATGAAGGGATGATCTGGTTGCGCTCATTAGAAATGCACGCAGTTGAGGACTTCCTCGCAGGAATTAATCTACAACCACCCTCACCCGATAAAAAACGTCCTTTTGCTCAAGCGATGTTTTGCATCGACACACGATCGGAACGCATTCGGCGACACCTTGAGAATGTGGGTGATTATCAAACCTTTGGTATCGCAGGCTTCTTCGGCGTACCTGTAAGCTATATGGAACTGGGAAAAGGGAGTGAGATGCATCTCTGCCCGGTGATCCTAACCCCTAAAAACCTGGTGCCTGAAATTACTGCCATCACCGAACTGGACGAACCGGCGATCGAGGTGTTGAAGCATGTTATGCACGATTTGAAAGAATCTACTTTGACGCCCTTTGTTACCGTTGAGGCTATTGGTTTGCTGTTTGGTTTTGACATGATTGGTAAAACCATTGCGCCTCGTGCTTATCACAAGCTGCGAAAATTAATTGAGCCAGAGAAACGTACCGGGCGATTACTCGTTGATAAACTTTCGCGCGACCAAGCGGACTCGATTGTGCGCGCTGTTCAACGCGTAGTGATCATGAATGCGGTAGAGCATGAGCTCAATATTCCTCGCGAACGCATCACTGACGCCGTTGTTCGTGAACTACGTGAAGCCTCTTTAGGACATGAGCCTTTAAGTGAAATTGCACACCGTGAACTTCATCTCGACGAAAACAATACAAGTCAATTTATTCAACGCCTTAATCAGGTATACAAGATAAGCATCTCTGATGCCCACCAACAACTCGAACGTTTGGGGCGCATAGGCTTTACGATTGACGAGCAAATTAATTATGTGAGTACCGCACTACATGCCATCGGCATGACAAAAAAGTTTTCACGTTTTGTCTTGGTTTGCGGTCATGGCAGTGTGTCTGACAACAACCCCTATGAGTCAGCCCTTGATTGTGGCGCATGCGGTGGTAATCACGGCCTAATTAGTGCAAAAGTATTAGCCCAAATGGCCAACAAACCACATGTTCGTCGCGCATTAAGCCGTAATGGTATCGACATACCAGATGACACGTGGTTCATACCCGCCATGCATAACACCACCACCGATGAGATCACGCTACACAACATTGATTTAGTGCCACCCTCTCACTTGGTCTACCTTGACCGATTACAAAGTGGGCTCACCTCGGCTACACGCCTGTGTGCCGCCGAACGTATGCCAACGCTTGAATTAGACCCTACCTCTCTGACTGATCCTACGCGGGCCGCTAAAATTGCTCATCGCAATTCGATGGACTGGTCGCAAGTCCGTCCTGAATGGGGATTATCAAAGAATGTCTATTTTGTGATCGGGCGTCGCGAACTAACTCAACAGGCATCACTCAATGGTCGCGCTTTTTTGCATTCTTACGATTATCGCGTGGACCCAAAACGTCGATTACTCGACACCATTCTGACTGGCCCACTAGTGGTTGGCCAATGGATAAACATGGAGCACTACTTCTCTGTGGTTGATAACGATCGGTTTGGTAGTGGTAGTAAAGTGAACCACAATGTCGCCTGTCGCTTAGGTGTCATGACAGGAAACCTAAGTGATTTACGCACCGGACTTCCTTCACAAACAGTATTGAAAGATGGCAAGCCCTTTCATGAACCTTTGCGTTTAATCACTGTGATTGAAGCGCCTTTTGAAATGGCAAAACAAGCCATTGAAGGCGTTGTTGCGATCAAACAGCTAGTCAAGAATGCGTGGATACGCATGATGGTGATTGACCCCGAAACACAACAGATTTGGCTCTACTCACGGGGTGAGTGGATTGAAAAGACAATACCGATGAATGAAGAACGGAGAGCATCATGACTTCCATTCAATTAACGCCTCTGAAAAAGCTTGAGATCATCTTAGAAGGTGAGCACATGGAATTTGCTACAGACCTATTAGATAAAGCCGGTGTAAAGGGTTACACCATTGTGAACAATCTTTCAGGCAAAGGTAGTCAAGGCTTTCATGCCGGACACCTCATGTTTAATGAAGACAATGTGCTAGTTATGATCATTGCTGCGGTACCTGAAGATCTCGCAACTCCTTTACTCGAAGGCTTTGGACCTTTCTTTAGTAAACACTCTGGGGTTATTTTTGTTTCTGATATTCAAGTCACGCGAGCAGTTAAATTCAGCCGCTAATCAAACTTCCATGTCTGACCGTGCGCCAGCACACGAAAATCTGGCCGCGGCTCGGGCATTGAATCTAAGACTTTTTTCAAGGCGCGCGGCGGCTCGTCTAATGATTCATCAGTAAGTCGCTCGAAAGTTCCCCAGTGAACCGCTAATGCATGTTTAGCGCCGACTTCTTGCATCACTTTCACCGCTTCTGCCGGATTCACATGCATCGTCTGCATAAACCAGCGTGGCTCATAGGCACCAATTGCTATTGCTGCAAGATCGACTGAACCTAATCGCTTACCAACATCCTTTGTGTCTTTGGAATAACCCAAGTCACCCGAGAACCAGAATCGAAAACCTGGATGAAGCACAGCCCAACCACCCCAAAGAGTTTCATAGCGATCCCATGGCGTTCTTGAGCTCCAATGCTGAACTGCATGAAACTGCAGCTTCACCTTACCTTTAGCACCATTGATGACTGTCTCATCATCCCAGTCCATCGCAATCACATTGGCTGAGTCACCCTTAAGCTGAGTGCCCTCAACATTGCGCTCAAACCACGTATCAACACCTAACGGCACATAGAACCGAATCCCTGGGTGCTTAGTCATCAAATCGCGCACAGTCTGAAGGTCTAGATGGTCGTAATGATTATGAGAGATCAACACCACATCAATCGGTGGCAATTGATCAAATGGCACACCAGGCTTCTGGTGACGTGTGGGACCTGCAAAACTGACGGGCGATGCCCGATCACTCCATTGTGGATCGGTCAGAATATTGAGTCCGGCAGTCTGTAAAAGCACCGTTGCATGCCCAATCCATGTCGCTGCTGTTTGTGTGCGATTATTTTGAATAAAGCTGAGATCAGGCTCAATGGGCTTAATAGGTGATAAAGGCGGCTTAGGCAAATCCGCGACGCGGCGCTCCCACTGCCACTTCCAGAAGCCTTCCTTTTTCTCACGACCGCTATATCGATTAGCAAAACCATCTTCACGATGATGTGACTTACCTTGATCGTAATGCGGATTTTTATTTGAGCAGCCCGTCATCAAGAACAACAGGGACAAGAGCAACAGACCTATCCTCATCGACGATAGCCTGGCACTTTATATTGCTGATCTAAACGATCAAGCTGACGTGAAAGGATAATGCTGCGAATACGATTTACATATTCAGCACCAATCGAAGAATAGCGGTGTAAACCTTGCACCAAATACTCACCAGATAAAGGCTGCATGCGCTGACGCTGTTCAGCCCTTAATGCGCGCAGCTCGATATAGGCCTTGTTGCGATTAATGTTGCGCAAATACTCATCCACTGAATCTTGGATAGACGCATAACGTTTAACTTCATGTTTATCATTCGCTCGGCGACGTTCAGGCACCAAGCCACAACCCGGCGTATAACACCACATGCCGAACAAATTATTCGCCTCTCGAGCAAAACGCGAGCGCCCCCACCCTGATTCATTTATCGCTTGAGCAACAACTAATGAGGGTGGTACTTCATCAATTTTGAGCAGCAGTTCGCCAACAATCTGCTTAAAGGATTTATCGTCAACCTCAACCCAGAACTCATCGGCAAGATCCAAAACGATTGCTTGATCTTGCGGACTCAATTGAAAATAAACATAACGTTGTGCCAACCAAGTACGCGTCCTGAGACTCTCTGCATTACCACTTTGAGCCGCCTTGGCAACAGCATGTATAAACACATCTTGGGATGATTGGGAAAATGCACTTCCCATCCATAAAACGAGCATCAAAAAAGTGCTTGTAGCAAGTTTATACAAATGACTAATCAACTGTATCGAGCAAGGCTAACTTACGACCATCAATGATCGCGCGTATACGCTTAATGTACTCTTCACCAATCTCAGAGTACTTAGCCAAACCTGCTGCCAAGCGATACCCACTTAGCTCGCGCCCTGCTGAACGCTCTGCTGCACGAATCTCACGCAGCTTTTGATAAGCACGATGTCGATTAATATTGCGTATGTAATCAACAACTGAGTCCTTAAAGTTGTCGTAGCGTTTAACCTCATGCTTTGCTTCATCTTTGCGCTGTTTAGGCACAATGCCGCAACCCTCGGTGTAACACCAAATCCCAAAGAGATTGTTACCTTCGCGTGCAAAACGAGACTTACCCCACGCTGATTCATTCGCGGCTTGAGCAACAACAAGTGAAACAGGCACCAAATCAACCCGCTGCAGCAAGTGCCACACCATCACAGGTAGCTCATGACCATCTGGCTTTAGCTGATACTTTTCGGCTAACGCCAAAATCCGCTCTTTATCTGCATCACTTGGCGCATCGTTGCGCATTTGATCGACGAGCCATTTACGGGTTTCAAGGATCTCTGCATTACGATCTCGCGCAGCCGCAGCCACTTTCTCGATAAATTCGTTAGTTTTACCAAGCACACCAACTTCTTCGACAGGCATTTTGTCATCTGATGTCAATTGGTAAATCACAAAACCAACAAACAAAATGACTGCGCCAGCAAGCAACTTTGGAATACACCAGTGATAACGCTTAAAGTCGATTTGCATGGTTCGTCGTTACTTCTTGCTACTCTTCATCCGCTATTTCGTCAGCAACATCTTTGTCTGGATCCCATCCTTTCGCACGGGCCTGCTGCATCGCCTCCACATAGATTTTGGCATGGCGTTGTTTCAGGTCATCCGGCAAGTTTGATGGCAGGTTCGCATACGGCTGCCAAGCCTGAACAACTTGGTCATAAAGATTATCCATTTGCCCCATTGACCACCCTTCACAAGTCTCATCCTCAGGAATCAAGCTAAATACCCACGCATCTCGAATGACATTACCCGTAGGGTTCATTGCACCATTTGGGTCATTGTTGATACCAATATACGGTTTAGGCTTCATTTGTTTTGGATCCAGAAAAGTTATCAAATTTCAGTGAAGCCCTATGATACACGCCAAGAATCCTAGCTAGCGGGAATTTAAATCGATGAGTGCTAAGTTACGGATTTTTGATGTATTATTCGCGGTTTTTCTGGGGCAACAGGCCCGTTGAGACCTCGCTATGAGTAGTAGCCGAAAATACCCTCTTGCCACCATTGGTTTAATTGGTGGCGGACAACTCGGTCGCATGACGATCAAGGCTGCAAAACGCCTCGGGGCCACCTGCACAGTACTTGATCCTGATGACCATTGCCCTGCGTGTCAACTTGCCTCAAAACAACTCGTTGCCGGTTACTACGATGAGGACGCCATTCGCCAACTAGCGAATGAAGTCGATGTGCTTACCTTTGAGCTTGAAGATATCGATGCAGACACCTTGGCAAGCTTAGAGGCCGATGGAAAAGCTGTTTACCCCTCTTCTGCCGTTCTGAAGACCATTCAAGACAAGCTCGTTCAAAAGCAATTTTTAGCGGATAACGGTATTCCCACATCTGAGTTCATTGAAGCAAATGAACCCTCTGCTGAACTCTTTGAGCAATTCGGCTACCCCTTGGTGCAAAAAGCACGTCGCGGTGGGTATGACGGTCGCGGTGTTGCGATCATGAAAACCGCAGATAGCTTTGATAAACACCTACCCGTACCTTCACTCATTGAGCGATTTGTTAAAGCTGACAAGGAAATTGCCATCTTGGTTGCGCGCAGCACCAAAGGTGAAGTGAAAACCTACCCTCCGGTTGAGATGGTGTTCAACGATGAAAATATGTTGGACATCTTGTTGGCTCCAGCATTAATTCCTGAGACTGTTGCACAAGAAGCTCAACGCATTGCAGAGAAAACTGTAGAGGCGCTCAATGGCGTGGGAATTTTTGGCGTTGAAATGTTTGTGACAGAAGATGGCCAAGTGCTTGTGAATGAAATCGCACCACGCACCCATAATTCAGGCCATCACACGATAGAAGCCAATATCA
>CAZEWM010000012.1:0-18170 GCA_964516045.1 uncultured Gammaproteobacteria bacterium | reverse complement strand
TTGCCGTTCGTCGCACTAACCTTGGCCAGAATGCGGATGAGCCGAACATCCTAGAGATCCTACCGCCGTCTGAGTTCACTTACTTACCTAACACCGCCGGTTGCTACGATGCAAAAACTGCTGTGCGCACCTGTAAGCTTGCGCGTGAACTACTCGATGGACATGACTTAGTAAAGCTAGAAGTGTTGGGTGATGAGAAGACATTGTTCCCTGATGTCATGCAAACCATGAAAGCTGCAGAAGAGCTCATTGCTGATGGTTTTAAGATCATGGTTTACACCAACGATGATCCGATCATTGCTCGCGAACTTGAAGCGATGGGTTGTGTTGCCGTGATGCCACTTGCTGCACCGATTGGCTCAGGTCTTGGCGTGCGCAACAAACTCAACATCATGACCATTGTTGAGAACGCAAAAGTACCTGTACTGGTAGATGCCGGCGTTGGTACCGCATCAGATGCTGCGGTTGCCATGGAGCTAGGCTGTGATGGCGTTTTGATGAATACCGCAATTGCTGCTGCTCAAAAACCTGTTTTGATGGCCTCAGCAATGAAGAAAGCTATCCAAGCAGGTCGCGAAGCTTTCTTAGCCGGCCGCATGCCCGCTAAACGTTTTGCTTCAGCGTCATCACCAGTTGATGGTTTGTTCTTCGACTAAACCATGTCTGCACCAGTTAACGACGATAAACGCCAACGTGCGATTCGCAGCTTTGTGTTGCGCCAAGGTCGACTGACCAAAGGCCAAGAGCGCGCGTTCGAATTATTCTGGCCAACACTCGGCATTGATTACGCAGCCAAGCCACTCGATTGGTCGGAGGTGTTTGGTAACGAGAATCCTGTACATATCGAGATAGGTTTTGGTAACGGTGAGTCACTGGCCGAGATGGCGCGTCAAAATCCTGATCGAAATTATCTTGGCATTGAGGTGCATGGCCCTGGTGTTGGTCACCTCTTAATGCGTCTCGAAGAATTTGAATGCACTAACGTACGTGTCTGCCAGCATGATGCGATTGAGGTACTGCGCGATATGGTCCCAGATCATTCATTACGCGGCCTATATCTTTTCTTTCCTGACCCTTGGCATAAAAAGAAACATCACAAGCGCCGCATTGTGCAACGTAGCTTTCTAGAACTGCTGCATAACAAGTTAGCTGCCGATGGTTTTTTCCATGCAGCAACAGACTGGGAACCTTATGCCGAGCATATGCTCGAGTTTCTTAATGAATCAGCTGATTTATTTAGTAACACTGCAGCAAATGATTTTGTTGAACGCCCTGAAGAGCGTCCGTTAACAAAGTTTGAACAACGTGGCATTCGCCTAGGTCATGGCGTTTGGGATCTGATCTTTAAGCGCACCTAGATGCAGTTTGTCGATATCACGCTTCTGCTCTTTATCGCCTTTCTGGTTTGGCTTTGGTTTGATAGCACACGCAGTCATGAGCTCGCCGTTCAACTCACCTCACGCCTCTGCTTAAAACATGATGTGCAGTTACTCGATGAAACCGTCGCACTCCGTCGCTTAGGTCTTAGTTGGCCACGCGAAGGTTTACGCTTAAAGCGTACCTATCGTTTTGATTACACCATTGAAGGTACTGAGCGCAGAACTGGCTCGTTAGTTTTGCAAGGTAGTCGCTTAGCGACCTACCACATCGACTCGCCTAGCCAAGAGACAGTCGTCTCAATCAACTAATCACTTAACGATTTTTAGCGCAGGCTTGCCGCGAGGTGGCGTTGGGTCATCAGGTGGCTCTGGCTGATCATCGTCATCAATGAACTCAACCTCTTCATAGACTTCGCCATCGCTCGGAAAGAGCATGCCTTCGCCATTCTCTTTGGAGTAAATACCCAGCACCGCATCAGGTGGCACAAAGATCTGTTGGGCTTTACCGCCAAAGCGCGCGTTAAAGCTAATGAACTCGTTACCTAACTCAAGATCCATCACAGCGCTGGGGCTGACATTCAGCACAATACGACCATCATCCACAAACTGCGTTGGCACCTGTGCATTCTCATGCATGGCATCAACAAGCAGGTAAGGTGTCTGATCGTTATCGACCAGCCACTCATACAATGCTCGAATGAGATATGGACGATTGGAAGTCATCGGCTTATTTCTTGCCGCGCATCTCGCGTTCGCCTTCGGTAAGGCTCTTAATGAAACCCGCGCGCTTAAACATAGTCGCCGCATAGGTCAGTACTTGCTTGCTTGCGGCACCAGTCAATTCGATACCCAGAACATCTAAACGCCACAACAGTGGAGCTAAGGTCGCATCAACCAAGGTGTACTCTTCACTCATAAAGAATGGGCTAGCTGCAAAGATTGGCGCTGAAGCAGTGAGTGCTTCTTTCAATTCTTTACGTGCTTTTGTTGCTGCTTTACCACCGGCCAAAATATCTTCAGCCATGGGGTACCAATCGCTTTCGATACGACTCATGTACTGACGGATGTTTGCACGAGTAACTGGATCGACTGGTAGCAATGGTGGATGAGGAAAACGCTCATCGATGTATTCACACATCACACGGGTATCAAACAAAGCCAAGTCACGATCGACCAACGTAGGCACAGTACCGTATGGGTTGAGATCAAGTAGGTCTTCCGGCATCGCGGTTGGATCCACATCTTCGATCTCACAGGTAACGTTTTTCTCAGAGAGGACCAGACGGATACGATGGCTGTGAATACTGACCGGGTCAGAAAAAAGGGTCATCACGGTACGTCGATTCGCAGCTTCAGCCATTGTTACTCCTTGCAAGCTTTGCCCGATGCGGACATAAGCTTCTGTCTAGACTCATAAAAAAAGGCGCACAGTATATCAAACTGCGCGCCTTTTGGCTTCTGCTACAGCGCTAATGCCGCGCTAAGCCTTGCGATTACTCGCTTAGTGGACGTCCTTCCACCACTCTTTCTTCGTCATGTAAGCGATAACTGAGAAGATTGAGAGGAACAAAATGACCCACAAGCCCATCTGCTGACGCTCCAGCTTATTAGGTTCTGCGATGTAAGTCAGATAGGTCGACAGGTCACGTGCCACCTGATCAAACTCAGCAGCTGAAAGCTTACCTGGCTTAACCATCTTCAGTGATTCAACGTGCTTCTCAACCTTGTAGCCTTCACCGTGCTTTGCTGCGGCTGCTTCTGCATCCGCTTTGTTATCAAAGCTTTCTACAGCGTGGCCATTGTGCGCCACGTCGTAACGGTAAACCGCCTCTTTTACACCTTCGAGTTCCCACAAAACGTTAGGCATGCCCACATTCTTAAACACAGTGTTGTTCACACCCATAGGACGTGAAGGATCTGAGTAGAAACCTTTCAGGTAGCTGTAAATCCAATCAGGACCATGGCGAAGACGTGCTTCCAAGGTTAGATCAGGCGCTGGCGCACCGAACCACTTACCCGCATCTTCAGGCTTTAGTGCGATGGTCATCAAATCACCCACCTTCTTGTTCTTATCGAACATCAGGTTGTCTTTGATTTCCTCTTCGCTCAGACCCACTTGCTTCATCAACTGATAACGCACGTACTTAGCTGAGTGACAGCCCATGCAGTAGTTAGTGAAGTACTTAGCACCACGCTGAATCGCAGCGTGGTTTGTCAGATCGATATTTGCATCTTCAAGTTGGACTGCTGCACCACCACCTGCAAAAGAGGTCAGAGGTAACAGCGCCAGAGCTGCAACTGCAATCAGCTTTTTCATGACGTTACCCTCTCTGGTACTGGCTTGGTTTTATCCAACTTCGAGTAGATAGGCATCAACAAGAAGAAAGCGAAATAAACACCGGTAAAGATCGGCGCCCAAACAGATGCCTCAATACCCAAGATCATCTCGGTTGAAGCAACAACACCTAAGTAGCCAAGGAAGACGAAGGTTACAGCAAAGATAGCTAATGCTGTCTTGAAGATCGCACCTTTGTAGCGAATTGATTTAACTGGGCTGCGATCCAACCATGGCAGGAGGAAGAACAACGCAATTGAACCAAACATAACAAGCACGCCTGGGAACTGAGAACCAAACATCGGTGGAACCGCACGCAACATGGCATAGAACGGCGTGAAGTACCAAACCGGCGCAATGTGCTCAGGTGTCTTCAGCGGGTTTGCTGGCTCAAAATTAGGCGCTTCAATGAAGTAGCCTCCCATTTCCGGCGCAAAGAAGATAACCGCTGTGAAGAAGATTAAGAACACACCAATACCGAACACATCTTTAATTGAGTAGTAAGGGTGGAACTTGATGCCATCACGAGGGATGCCATTCTCATCTTTATTCTTCTTGATCTCGATACCATCTGGGTTGTTAGAGCCAACCTTGTGCAACGCTACGATGTGAACAAACACCAATGCCGCCAAAACAAATGGCAACAAGAAGTGCAACGCGAAGAAGCGGTTCAAGGTTGCATCAGAGATAACGTAGTCACCACGAATCCACTCAGACAATGGCTCACCAATGCCGAACGGAACTGCCGCAAACAGGTTAACGATTACCTGTGCACCCCAGTAAGACATCTGACCCCATGGCAACAAGTAACCCATGAATGCCGTTGCCATCATAACTAGGTAGATAACCACACCAATGATCCACAACAACTCACGTGGCTGACGGTATGAGCCGTACATCAAGCCGCGGAACATGTGCAGATACACAACAATAAAGAAGAAAGACGCGCCAGTTGAATGCATATAGCGAATCAACCAACCGTAATCCATGTCGCGCATGATGTACTCGACCGAAGCAAACGCTAAGTCTGCATCTGGCTTATACGCCATCGCCAACCAAACACCCGTAACAATCTGGTTAACCAACATCAGCATCGCAAGCGAGCCAAAGAAGTACCAGAAGTTAAAGTTCTTTGGTGCGTAGTAATCAGCTAAGTGTTCACTCCACACTTTTGACAGTGGGAAACGCTCATCAATCCAATTTAAGAAACTCATGCTGCACCTCCATCAACACCGATCATGATCACGTCATCAGACTTGTACATGTGCGGAGGAATCACCAAGTTAGTTGGTGCTGGTACGCCGGCATACACACGGCCCGCCATATCAAACTTAGAACCGTGACATGGACAGTAGAAACCGCCTTTCCAGTCACCACCCAAGTCTGCTGGTGCAACTTCTGGACGGTAGGTTGGTGAACAACCCAAGTGAGTACAGATGCCGATAGCCACGAAGTACTTATCTTTAATGGCACGTGTTGCATTAGTGCAATAAGCAGGCTGCTGTGGAACTGCAGATGAAGGGTCAGCCAACTTGCCATCTAATGACGCCAAGTCCTTAATATTTTCATCGGTACGATGAACAACCCAACATACCTTGCCACGCCACTTAACACGCAACAGGCCACCTTCTTCTAAACCACTGAGATTCGCTTCTTCTGGAGCACCGGCGGCTTTCGCACGCGCAGATGGCTGCCAGTTAGCAACGAAAGGGACAGCGGCAAAACCAGCGCCAACCGCTCCAATAACCGACGTTGTCGCGGTCAAGAAGCGGCGCTTTTTCAGGTCTACGCCTTCTGAACTCATTGAAAACTCCCGATAGCCTCACATTTTTATGTCGATTGCGAGCAGTTGAGGCAAATCATTTCATACGAAAATACTGATAAATCCCGCAATGCGGTCGCGATTCTCTTATATAGGGCAAGGTTGGGTCAAGAAAAGAGGGCTAATCCATGCCAAAACTTGTTTGGGTTTAGACCGGGTTTGGGATATCGACAAACTGGTGTTCAAGACCAAATCGGCCCGCCAAGTGCTCTCCTAGAGATCGGGCCCCGAATCGCTCGGTCGCATGATGCCCTGCGGCGATATAGGCAATACCCATTTCTCGGGCGGCATGCACAGTAGACTCTGAGATTTCACCACTAATGTAGACATCAGCCCCTGCAGCTTGCGCCTTGTGAATTTGGCCTTGAGCTGCGCCAGTGCACCACCCGACCTGCTTTATTGGACGATTCTCGCCAATCACCAAAGGCAGACGCTCAGTGGCTTGATGCACCTGTGCCGTTAGCTGATCAAGATCGAGGGAACTTTCTGCCATCCATATCAATGACTTAGCATCTATTGGAGAACCTTGTAAGCCAAGCGCCTTACCCAAACCCGCATTATTGCCCAGTGAGGTGTGTGCATCCAAAGGCAAGTGATACGCCAACAAGCTGATACCGTTTTTGATCAATTTCGCGATGCGCTTCCCCTTCATGCCAGTCAGCGGCTGAGGCTCACCACGCCAAAAATAGCCGTGATGTACCAGCAGCAACTGCGCTTTTTGCTCGATCGCCGCATCAATCAGCTCTGCGCTTGCCGTTACGCCAGACACAATCTTGGTGACCACATCGGAAGCTTCAACTTGCAGACCATTTGGGCAATAGTCATCGAAGCTGTGCGCATCTAGCAGCTCGTCGCAATAACGCGTTATCTCCGAAACAGTTGTCATCAGCATTTCCTCGGTTGTCATGACAGCGACCATCAGATTCCGTACTCTATGCTCTTTACAAACAAGCATTGCCAGAGGAACGGCCACTAATGCGACTCTACCGAACTTTCACCTTTGTGTTCACCTCGATTGCGACCGGTCTTGCGGCCGCTTTTTTAGTCTTGGTGTTTAAACCCGACTTTCTTGGCGAGCCACAATACGGCTCCTCACCGGTGATGACCCTGGCGCGTCAAGAGGGCCCCGTGTCTTATGCTGATGCGGTACAAAAAACAGCGCCAGCTGTGGTGAACATTTTCACCACAACACTAACCCGACGCGAAGCACACCCCTTCTTTTCTGATCCTTTGTTCCGTCGTTTCTTTGGCGAAGAGCTCTCGCAACCCCGTGTCGAGAAACGTAACAACCTAGGCTCAGGCGTGATCGTTAACAAAAATGGTTACATCATTACCAACCACCATGTCATTGAAAATGCCTCGGAGATTCGCGTGGTCTTACGTGATGGACGCAGCATGGCAGCACGCGTAGTTGGCACCGATCCCGAAACAGATCTCGCAGTTCTTCAAGCCTCTGGTGAAGACTTCCCTGTTGCGCAATTAGGTCGCTCAGAAGATCTGCAGATTGGTGATGTGGTGTTAGCCATCGGTAACGGCTTTGGTCTTGGCCAAACAGTCACCATGGGTATTGTCAGTGCATTGGGCCGTCAGTCATTGGGCTTAACCAGCTATGACAACTTCATCCAAACCGATGCGGCAATTAACCCTGGTAACTCGGGCGGCGCTCTGATTAATCCTTACGGTGATGTGATTGGCATTAACACCGCCATCTATACCAAGAGTGGTGGCTCAGAAGGTGTGGGCTTTGCTATTCCAGCGCAACTGGTAAACAAAGTTTTCAAACAAATTCGCGATAAAGGTCGTGTCGTGCGCGGCTGGATCGGCGTGACTACTACACAAGCCGTAACACCTGAGCTGGCTCAAGCACTTGGACTCGGTGATGCAAAAGGTTTGCTGATCGCACAAATCCTACGCAATGGTCCTGCGGATAAAGCTGGCATAAAGCCTGGTGATGTCATTCAAAAAGTGAATGGTATTGAAGCGAAAACTGCACGCGTTATGGTGGACCTAGTTGCCGACATTCAACCGGGTGAAGATGTGAAGATAGAGCTTACCCGCGATGGAAAGTCACAAACTGTGCATGTAGAAGTGGTCGAGCGACCTACCAATCTGGATTAAGCCGAGATCTCACGCATTGCGGCTAAGAATGCATCGTTCTCATCAGGGGTGCCGATAGTTGGGCGCAAACAATCGATCAACATCGGATGACCGCCATCGAGATTCTTGATCAAGATGCCTTTCGCTTTTAACGCTTCAAACCAACTCTTAGCTTTACCCTCAGGTGTGCGCATCAAAATAAAGTTGGCATCCGATGGATAAACCTTGACCCCTGATAGTTGATTCAAGCCTTCGATGACTCGATCACGCTCTTTTCGTAATAGCCTAGTTTGCGCATCAAAGGTCGCTTGATGCTTAAGCGCAAAATCTGCACTCGCTTGCGTCAGTACATTGATGTTGTAGGGTAAACGCACCTTATCGAATTCATTTAGCCATTCAGCGGGGCCTGCCAATAAGCCCAAACGCAAACCCGCCAAACCCATCTTCGATACCGTACGCATCACGACCAGATTTGGATACTGACCAAGCAATGGCATGAAGCTTTCATCAGTGAATGGCGCGTAGGCCTCATCCACAACAACCAACCCCTCAGCAGCTTCAATGATTTGCTTAATCCCGTCAGCATCAAACAAATTAGTGGTTGGGTTATTTGGGTAAGCTAGGAAGATAACCGCAGGGTTATGTTCTTTGATCGCAGCCAACATGGCTTGGGTATCTAGCGAGAAATCGTTCGCATCCAAATTAACGCCAACATATTGCATGTCGCAAAACGTCGCGATCATACGGTACATAACAAAGCTTGGCTCAACCGACATCACCACACGGTTATCGCCAGACAAGCTCATCGCGATCATTTGAATCAGCTCGTCGGAACCATTGCCGAGCATCACACGCATACCCTCTGGCACACCCATGTTCCTTGCGATTTGTTTTGTTAGCGTTTGCGCATGCGGATCAGGATAGCGATTCACATCTGTTTGTTTAATCAGCTCAGCCCACTCATCACGCAAAGCATCTGGCCACGTGAATGGATTTTCCATCGCATCCAACTTGATAAAGCCTGAAGCATCTTGAACATGATAAGCCGAAAGAGCACGTATCTCAGGGCGCACCCATTGTTCAGCTAAGGCTTTTGCATCTTTTGTCATGACTTAATCTTTCAAGCGGAATTCCGCAGAACGAGCGTGCGCCTCAAGACCCTCGCCTCGCGCCAAAATAGATGCCGTACGACCCAGTGTTTGTGAGCCTTCATCAGACACCATGATCAAGCTTGAGCGCTTTTGAAAATCGTATACGCCAAGTGGCGAGCTGAAACGAGCTGTACGTGATGTTGGTAACACGTGATTTGGACCTGCGCAGTAATCGCCCAAAGACTCACAGGTATGGCGACCCATAAAGATGGCGCCCGCATGTTTGATCTTATCGACGTACTTATCAGGCTCAGCCACCGACAGCTCTAAGTGCTCAGGTGAAATAAAGTTACTCACCTTGGCCGCTTCATCCATATCGCAACAATGAATCAAGGCACCACGCGCACGTAATGCAGTCTCGATGATTTCGCGACGCTGCATGGTCGGTAGCAACTTCTCAATGCTGGCTTCAACTCGCTTTAAATAGTCAGCATCTGGGCATAACAAAATCGATTGCGCATCTTCATCGTGCTCAGCCTGTGAGAACAAGTCCATCGCCACCCAATCCGGATCTGTTTGGCCATCACAAATCACCAAGATCTCCGAAGGGCCTGCGATCATGTCGATGCCTACTTGACCAAATACTGTGCGCTTAGCTGTTGCCACATAGATGTTGCCGGGACCCACAATCTTGTCGACTGGCGGAACAGACTCAGTGCCATATGCTAGGGCAGCAACCGCTTGAGCACCGCCCACAGCAAACACTTTATTCACACCACATACGTGTGCTGCAGCAAGAACGAGTTCGTTCACCTCGCCACGCGGAGTGGGCACCACCATGACCAGCTCTTCCACACCTGCCACTTTAGCGGGCAAGGCATTCATCAATACCGATGATGGGTAAGCCGCTTTACCGCCAGGCACATACAAACCAACGCGATCTAACGGCGTGACTTTTTGGCCCAAGACTGTGCCGTCAGGTTCGGTGAACTGCCAGCTATCCATCTTTTGATGCTCGGCATAAGCTTTTACACGATCAGCAGCATGTTGCAGCGCTTGTTGCTGTTCAGCACTTAAGCCTTCCCAAGCTTGTTTTAAACGCTCTACTGGAATCGCCAAATCACTTGGTGCTTTTGCTTCCCAACCATCAAAACGATTAGTGAAGTCCATCAGTGCTAAATCGCCGCGCGAGCGGATGTCCGCAATGACCTGTTTCACAACATCATTGACTGCATCATCTGAAACAGACTCCCACGCCAACAACTGTTCTAGTTGTGCATCGAAATCAACATCAGTAGTACTAAGCTTACGAATATCTGCCATGTCAGTTACTTTTGTTTGAGAGCTTGACTGAGAGTATCTACTAAGCCTAAGCAATCGTTATGTTTCATTTTCCAAGACGCTTTGTTAACCACTAGGCGTGAGCTGATATCGCACATATATTCCAATGGTACTAAGCCATTTGCCTTAAGCGTATTACCCGATTCAACCAAGTCGACAATAATGTCAGCTAGCCCAACAATCGGGGCGAGTTCCATTGATCCGTAAAGCTTGATCATTTCGCACTGTTGGCCACGCTTTGCGAAAAAATCATGTGCTGATTTCACATACTTAGTGGCAACACGTAAACGGCGCTGAGTGATATCGGCATCGGGATAGCCGGCAACCCACATCTCACACTTCGCGATCTGTAGATCAAGCGGCTCATACAAACCCTCTCCGCCGTGCTCCATCAACACGTCCTTACCAGTTACGCCAAAATCCGCCGCGCCCCATTGAACATAAGTTGGCACGTCAGTCGCTCGAATCAGAACTAACTTCACATTCTCATGGTTAGTTTCAAGAATTAACTTTCGCGTCTTATCCGCATCTTCGAGCGGACGAATACCCGCTGCTTCAAGCAATGGCAGTGTGTCTTTAAAGATTCGACCTTTCGATAAGGCAATCGTTATTGGCGCTTCAAAATTCATACTCATTAACCTGGCACACGCTGAATACGCGCCCCCAGTCCTTGTAACTTTTCTTCAATATTTTGGTACCCACGATCGACATGATAGATGCGATCCACATGGGTCTCACCTTCTGCTGCCAGTGCAGCGATGATTAAACTTGCCGACGCACGCAGATCTGTCGCCATCACTGGTGCACCGGTCAACTTATCAACCCCACGCACCATCGCGGTATTACCTTCAACAGCAATGCTGGCCCCCATGCGCTGAAGCTCTTGCACGTGCATAAAACGATTTTCAAAGATCGTCTCACGCACCACACCAGCGCCTTCGGCAACGCAATTAAGCGCCATAAACTGCGCCTGCATATCGGTTGGGAATGCAGGATAAGGTGCGGTATGTACGTCCACGGCCTTCGCTCGCTTACCGTGCATATCCAGTTCAATCCAGTCATCGCCCAGAGTGATTTCTGCGCCTGCAGCGCGCAACTTAAGGAGCACGGCATCCAATAGGCTTGGATCGGTATCTCGTGCTTTCACTTTTCCACCGGTGATCGCCGCGGCAACCAAAAAGGTGCCGGTCTCAATTCGATCAGGTTGCACCGCATACTCAGCGCCATGCAGCTTTGCAACACCCTCGATAATAATCTTTGAGGTGCCAGCACCGCTGATCTTTGCGCCCATGGCAATCAAGCAATTTGCAAGATCAACCACCTCTGGCTCACGTGCTGCATTCTCAAGAACCGTAGTGCCCTCAGCGAGGGTGGCCGCCATCATTAAGTTCTCTGTGCCAGTCACGGTGACGATCTCGAAAACGATGGTCGCGCCTTTCAAGCGATCCGCTTTGGCATGCACGATGCCGTTTTTAACCTCAATCTCGGCGCCCATCGCACGCAGACCATCAATGTGCAAATTCACCGGACGCGAGCCAATCGCACAACCACCCGGCAGAGAAACGTCTGCCTTGCCGCAACGTGCCAATAAAGGCCCAAGCACTAAGATTGAGGCACGCATGGTCTTGACCAGCTCATACGGCGCGACTGGGTTAGAGATGGTCGAGGCATCCACTTCAATGGTCATCCGCTCACCGATAGTCAGCTCAACACCCATCTGCGACAAAAGCTCCATACTGGTGGTGATATCTTGCAGATGAGGCACATTCGTCACCGTCATCGGCGTTTCCGCCAACAAGGTAGCCGCCACAATAGGCAATGCCGCATTTTTTGCGCCGGAGATACGTACTTCGCCGTTCAACGGACGCCCGCCAGTGATAACTAACTTATCCACCTAAATCGTCTTCTTTTATGATGTGTTGGCCTTTCAGCCGAGAAAGTGCGCAATGATAAAGAAAATCAGCGCTTTAAGGGGGATTTCTTGCGTTTTATCGCTATCCTAGAGCTCAGATTAGATGCAGCGCGTTACAGGAAAGGTGCGCCAAGTCTTCGAGCTCTTTCGGCACGTGCGCAAAAGACACCGAGGTGCCTATTTTCAGCGCATCTGCCTTCAGCTCAACAATCATTGCTAAAGCAGCACTATTACATGACACCACATCCTGCAATGAGACCGTCACATCCGATGCCTTCGGCAGCCAAGTAATAAGCTGATCATAAAGTGCTGGCACCGTATCGAAATCCACTACGCCACTGAGTGTCGCGTTGCGTTCATCAACGGGGGTTAGCGCGGCTTTTTTCATTTTGAGTTGTTTTTATCCGCCAAGGTCTGAATCAAAGCGTCGATGCCTAAAGCCATGCGATCTTTACCCTTTGATTTTGCAGCACCCATCTGGATCTCACGCGCAAAGCTGCTGCGGTAGGTTGTCACCAAACTAATTCCATCGATAACTACATCGGTCACCATCCAACCGTTATCACGCAGCTTCAAACGATAATCAACGGGAATGGGCGGGCCACCTGCAGCAGAAATCTTGGTTGGCACCATGGCGCGATCTGAACCAGCTTCCATGTTCATAGGGGGATATTCGATCTCTTGGCCCGAATAGCCCAGCAACGCTGTTGCATAGGTGCCGACCAACAATTCTTTAAATTCATTCACTAAACGCGTCTGCTGCTCATCCGAGGTATTACGCCAAAAACGCCCCATCGCAGACTGCGCCATCGCCTTGAAATCGAAGTAAGGAACAATCAATCGCTCAACAAGCGGATAAATCAACTTAGGATTTTGCTCGAGGTTAATTTTATTTAAGGTGACCTCAGCCAGTACCTTGTTAGCCGTATTCTTAACGACCTGCTGTGGATCATCTGCGGCAACAACCAAAGTGCTCCAGAAGAACGCAAGCAAAACAAGAAGATTCAGTTTTAAACGCATCATTTAGCTCCTTCGCTCGCCTTGCTAAACAAGAACTGACCAATCACTTCCTCAAGTACCAGTGCTGATTGCGTAATCATGATCTCACTACCTTCTTTTAAGGGATCTTCAGCGCCACCCGGATCAAGTCCAATGTACTGCTCACCCAATAAGCCAGCTGTCAAAATCTTTGCAAAGGTATCTTCAGGAATCTTGCCGGTGTAGGTAGTTTGGATATCCAAGCCGACACGAGCGCGGAAAGACTCGGGGTCGTAAACAATCGATGTCACTCGCCCCACCTCAACACCCGCCATAGTGACAGGGGCTTTGGTTTTTAGACCACCAATATTGTCGAAGTTCGCTGTGACATGAAAAGTATCACCGGTGTATGAAGTGCCCAGGTTACTTACCTGCATTGATAGCCAAAATAACGCCGCAATGCCGGCTAACATAAAACCGCCAACCCAAATTTCTATCACTTTTGATTTGTTCATCGTTTTTCCCGAATCACTCAGTCAACTTAACCAAACATCAACGCTGTCAGGACAAAATCAAGTCCCAATACCGCCAATGATGAATGTACTACTGTGCGGGTCGTTGCCCGACTCACACCCTCGGATGTCGGTATGCAGTCGTAACCTTGATAGATCGCTATCCAAGTACAGACAAAACCAAACACTACCGATTTAATAAAACCATTTACCAAGTCATCGCTAAAGTCGATGCCGCCTTGCATGCCATTCCAGAAGGCCGCTTGATCGACACCTAACATGCCGCCACCCACAAGCCAGCCGCCGAAAATACCCAAGCAGCTAAACATGGCTGCAAGTAAAGGTACTGAGATCAAGCCTGCAAAAAAGCGAGGTGATAACACGCGATGCTTTGGGTCAACCGCCATCATTTCTAGACCTGATAGTTGCTCGGTCGCTTTCATCAGGCCAATCTCAGCAGTCAACGCAGAACCTGCTCGGCCCGCAAACAACAATGCTGTTAGCACAGGGCCTAATTCACGCACCAAAGAGGCAGCCACCATCAAACCCAACGCTGTCTCACCACCAAAGCGCGAGAGAATGTAATAACCCTGAAGACCTAACACCATGCCAACAAACAAGCCGGCAACAGCAATAATCAAAATAGTGAGAACACCAACCGAATACAGCTGATCAATTAACAGGCGTGGACGACGAATGATGTCATTCAAGCCAGCCAACATATTCAAGATCAGTAAGTGCGCGCGACCGATACTCGATAAAGCACTCACGCCAACGCTACCGAGTTGAGCTAGAACACGTGTGATCACAAACAAGCTCCAATGTCGTTAGCCAAATCGTCAGCAGGGAAATGGAAAGGCACAGGACCATCTGGCAGGCCCTTAATGAACTGCTGCGTCCACTCACCACCCTGAGATCTGAGTTGCTCAGGGCTACCCGACTCAACCACCTTGCCTTCCGAAATCACATAAACCCAGTCCGCTATTTGCATAGTTTCCGCCACATCATGAGACACCATAACGCTAGAGATTCGGGCTGCATCATTCAATTTACGAATCAGTTGGACCAAGACGCCCATTGAGATGGGATCTTGTCCAGTGAACGGCTCGTCATACATGATCATCATAGGGTCGAGCGCAATTGCACGCGCAAGTGCTACACGTCTTGCCATGCCACCCGACAATTCCGATGGCATCAAATCACGCGCACCGCGCAATCCAACAGCTTCTAACTTTAAAAGCACCAGCTTGCGAATCATCGACTCACTTAGCTTAGTGTGCTCACGCAACGGAAACGCGACATTGTCGAAAACCGTCAAATCTGTCAGCAAAGCACCACTTTGAAAAAGCATGCCCATGCGCATGCGTAGCTGATACAAGGCCTTGTTATTGAGCGCATTGACGTGTTGACCGTCGACGTAAATATCACCTGAATCTGGCTGCAATTGGCCGCCAATTAGTTTCAATAACGTTGTTTTACCCGTGCCTGATGGCCCCATGATCGCGGTCACTTTTCCACGTGGGATATCCATGTTGATGCCGTCAAAAATCTTTCGACTACCTCGACTGAAGTGAAGATCACGAATTTGGACTAAAGGCGTCTGATTGGTTCTGGTAACGTCGTTCAAAAGCGGGCACAAAGAATAGATTTGAAGATAAGCATTCTCTTAATAAGGCTGGCGCAGGTCAAGCTAAGCCCAGTAATTGCGTCAATGTTTTAAGCTCCGCGATGCTTCGCGGATCGCTAATTTCTCGATCCAAGATCAAAGCGTTGAGTTCTTTCGGCAGTTTTTGCAAAAGTTCTCGCATTGAACGCAGATCCGTTTGCGCATAATCCAAAAATACTAACCGAGGCTGATCAGATTCGCCCCAACAGCCATCACCCATGTCATACCAACAGCAATCATTATCAGAATTTACAGCCGGTTCTGGTAACAAAAACGCGCCAAGATACTCGTCAAGCACATCAAGATGTTTCGCACTCACATTAGCAACCGCATCGACTTTGAGATAAAAGCGAAAATAATCAGGCAAATCGTCGCACCACTCTTCAAGGTCTTCGGTATCTATCGCATGCAACTCATCAGCGCTCATTACTAACGCATCCGCATCGTTGCTGTAATAAGCCAATTGCCAATCCTCAGGCAGATCCTCGGGGAAATAGTCAGGCCACCCGAGCGGCCAGCCAGAAAATCCCAATAACAGTCGATCGCTCAAGCGAGACTCCTCAAAGATGCGTTAGAGTCTACGCATGGCAGACATACTCGCGTTTAAAAAACCCAAACTGAGTGAGAAACACAAAGGCAATACCTTGTGTCGCTCTGGTCATCATAAATGGTCTGTGGATACGACGACGCAATTTGATAGCAAGGCAGGCAAGCTTGTCACTAAAGAACACTGCAAACGATGCGGCAAAACCCGCACTCGTGGCACCTGACCTAGATTCCCTTGCACATATCCCGCAGAATGCGCCTCGAAATTTTAACTCGCGAGATAGCTCATGCTCCTAGCTAGTACTGGCATTTTATTTGGTCTCCTCATCTTGATATGGGGCGCTGATCGCTTTGTTGCTGGCGCTGCGGGCCTTTCGCGCAACCTTGGCGTATCACCACTCGTGATTGGTCTGACCGTGGTTGCCTTTGGCACCTCAGCACCCGAAATGATGGTCTCTTTGATGGCTGCCTTAGATGGGGCACCCGGCATTGCTATTGGTAACGCGATCGGTTCAAACATTGCCAACATCGGTCTAATCCTAGGTGCTACCGCCGTTGTTGCACCTTTGACTTACCACTCACGCGTGCTGAAAAGTGAATATCCCATCTTGTTAATGGTGAGCTTAGGTATTGCAACACTTTTGATAGACACTGAGATTTCTCCTTTAGATGGCGCCCTCATGATTGCAGGGCTTGGCTTTGTGCTTTGGCGTACCTTTAAGCTCGCGACAAGTGGTACTAAAGATCCGATCACCGAAGAATATGACGCCGAAATCCCCAAAGACCTTTCTACCGGGTTGGCTGTTTTTTGGACCCTTATCGGTTTGGTATTGCTACTCGCCGGCTCAAAATCAATGGTCTGGGGCGCAACTGAAGTTGCCTTGTTCTTCGGCGTCAGTGATTTAGTGATTGGCCTAACCATTGTGGCTATCGGCACAAGCTTGCCCGAGCTCGCGGCAAGCCTCGCCAGTGTGGCAAAAAATGAACACGATTTGGCCGTTGGCAATGTGATCGGATCGAACATCTTTAACAGTTTGGCAGTACTCAGTATCCCAGCCTTCTTTGGACCTACCGCGGTCGAAAGCGCAGTGATAATGCGTGACATCCCAATCATGCTCGGTCTCACATTGGCGATCTTGATGATGGGGCGTCATGCCGATGGCAGCGGACGTGTTTTACGTTGGCAAGGTGCATTACTCCTCACAACATTTGTCGCTTACCAAATCTGGCTGTATGTTGCAGGTTAAAGGACACTCACGATGAAAATAGAAAGCCACGAAAAATTACTCGCCACAGCGCAATCGGTTATCGATATCGAGGCGGCTGCTGTTCAGGCACTGAAGCAACGGCTCGGCGATGACTTTGTTAATGCGTGCGAAAACATCATCGCCTGCCAAGGCCGGGTAGTGGTAACTGGCATGGGCAAATCAGGCCATATCGGCAGCAAGCTTGCCGCCACTCTGGCGAGCACCGGCACTCCCGCTTTCTTTGTTCATCCGGGTGAAGCCAGTCACGGCGACCTTGGCATGATCACTCCAGGCGATGTAGTGATTGCCTTATCTAACTCAGGTGAGACAGCAGAGATCGTTACCATCTTGCCGTTGATCAAGCGCATGCAAGCGCCATTGATCAGTTTGACCGGCAATCCCAACTCAACCCTTGCAACCGAATCAACCGTTCACCTTGATGTGGGTGTTGAGAAAGAAGCCTGTGTGCTTGATTTAGCGCCCACAGCAAGCACCACTGCAGCTTTAGTCATGGGTGATGCCCTTGCCGTTGCCCTACTTGATGCACGCGGCTTTACGCCGGAAGACTTTGCGATGTCACACCCAGGTGGCAGCCTTGGTAAACGCTTGTTATTACGTGTGCGCGACATCATGCACAGTGGCGACCGCCTGCCCATCTCGTCTATCAATGACCCTTTGAAAGATGCCTTGATGGTAATGACCGCTAAAGGTCTTGGCATGACCGCCATCATGGACGGCGATCAACTTAAAGGTATTTTCACTGACGGTGACCTACGACGTTGCTTTGAACAAGGCAAAGATCTGCAAAGTGCCAATGTGCGCGATGTCATGACGGCAGGTGGCGTTTGTGTTCCACAAGACACGCTTGCCGCTGAGGCGCTTACCCTAATGGAAGAAAAGAAAATCAATGCCTTGTTGGTTACCGACAACAAAAAGCTTGTTGGCGCCCTCAATATGCACGACTTGTTACGCTCGGGCGTGATGTAAAGGAATGAACTGTGAGTGATGTATCTACAAAAGCTGCTGACATCAAATTAGTCATCTTTGATGTCGATGGCGTACTAACCAATGGCGGTTTGTTCTTCGGCGACAGTGGCGAAGAATACAAAATGTTTAACTCAAAAGATGGTCACGGCATGAAAATGCTACAGGATTCTGGAGTACACATTGCGATCATCACCGGACGCAGCTCTAACGTTGTGACTCAACGCATGATTAACCTCGGTGTTGAGCATGTCTTCCAA